>DASQNU010000101.1:0-8099 GCA_035644815.1 Bathyarchaeia archaeon
GAAAAAGCACGATTGAAAAAAGGAGGAAAACAGGATGCAAACCCACCAGTATGGTGCCCATGAAGTAATGGAGCTTCATGAGGTGATGAATGCGACGATCGATGGGATCAATACGTGTCAGTTATATATGCCTCACACGAAGGATCCGGAACTGCGTCAAATCTTGACCAATCAGCTGCAATTCATGACGGATGAGTATAATCGCTTGGTCCATCTGATTAACGGACGCGGAGCAGGCATGGCAATCCCGTATCGGCCGCGGACAAACGGATTCCAACAGGCTGGCATGGCACCTGTTAACGCGATGATGCCCAATGCAAATGCTCAACAACTGGATGACCGCGATATTTCTTCAGCCGTGCTCGGAATCCATAAAGCAGGAGCAAAAACCAGGTTGAATGCTGCTTTGGAATGTGCAGATTGGGACATTCGCAGCACGCTGATGCAAGGAGCGAACAACTGCGCCAATCAAGCATACGACATCTGGGGGTACATGAACCGCCGCGGCTACTATCCGTTACATAGCATGCAGGAGATTGCCAATACACACATTCTGCGTGGATATCAACCAAGTCCGACTGAGGCGATATCTAGCAGCTTCCCCAACCCAGCTGGGACACCTGCTGTCATGCCGGAAACGATCTACTCCAATCACGTGCGGCAAACTGGGAGTGCAATGCAAGTGCCCCAACTAACGATGCAATCGTCTCAGCCTATGATGCAATCATCTCAACCCATGATGCAGACCTCTCAACCGATCATGCAAACCTATGCTCAACCGGCGATGCAAACCTATGCTCAACCAGCAATGCAACCCATGAGCAATATGCTGGGAGCTTCGATGACACAGGAAAGCAGTCAAGCAGTTGGCAATGCCAGCAGCATCTTCTCTTCTCCCTCCTACCTTGAACAATCTGGGCTGGAAGCGGCGCAAGCCATGCAAGGCGAAGAAGCTGATCCAGCAGAGGCTGACGCAATGACTGCACAGCCGGCTGCACGGACACAGACCCGGAAGAAGCCAGGTACTACCTGATCGGATCCATCGTTGACGAGCCTTGTCATTGTCCACTACTATTAGAGATACATCACGTACAAGTGGAGGGTATCCATGAAGGACATTGGCTCGGGTAAAATCGTGTTTTACGCACCTGATGGAACTACTATCGAGTTGAAAGGTGAAATTGTCATCCGCGGCAATCGTGCGGTTGTGACCGAAATTATTCATTTTAACGGCCAGCCAAACGGAGCGCGGGAAAGCAACTTTCCTTTGGAGCGCTCGGTCATCTATTGGGATGCCGAAGTATACGAACAAATCGGTTTCGAATAATCACCGATCCTGCTCAAGGCAGCAAAGGGCTCTCTTTTTTTGGAGGGCTCTTTCTTCGTTATTACGAATGAGCAGGGAAAAGGTTTCATTGTTTGGAAGACAAAGTGTCGTTCTTCCTTGTACAGCAGATAGAAATTTATGATAGGATAAAATGGGCATCAACTATCGGAGAGGAGTGTTCCTTTTGCAAATAGATAAAATTTTGGAGCGGGCTGTCGCTGGAGAGCGTCTGGGGCTGGAGGACGGCTTGGCATTATTCGAAAGCGATCAGATTGAAAAAATCGGAGCCGCCGCCAACAAGGTCATGCTCAAAAAGCATCCAGAGCCCATTACTACTTTCGTGATTGGCCGTAACATCAATTACTCCAATATTTGTGATACGTATTGCCGCTTTTGTGCGTTTTATCGCCCGCCTGGTTCTTCAGAGGGCTACGTGCTGCCGGATGAAGTGATTTTCCAAAAAATCCAGGAAACCGTGGACGTAGGCGGTACAGAAATCTTGATGCAAGGCGGGACGAACCCTAACCTGAAAATTGACTATTATGTGAATCTGCTGCGTGGGATCAAACAGCGTTTTCCGCAGATCACCATGCATTCCCTGTCAACAGCCGAGGTTGAAAAGATCGCGGAAGTATCCAATTTGAGTGTGGAAGAGGTCCTTATTCAATTAAAGGCAGCCGGACTCGATTCACTGCCGGGAGCAGGCGGAGAGATCCTCGATGACCGCACCAGACGGAAAATTTCTCGTCTAAAAGGCTCGTGGAAAAACTGGATCGACACACAAAAAACAGCGCACCGTGTAGGCTTGCCGGGGACAGCCACGATGGTTATCGGATTTGGCGAGCTGATGGAGGAACGCGTGCTTTCCCTGCTGCGCATTCGTGAAGCACAGGATGAGACAAACGGCTTTAAAGCTTTCATCACGTGGACGTTCCAACCGGATAACACCAATATGAAAGCGGTGAACAACACGCCAGAGGAATATTTGAAAACGCTGGCGATCGCCCGTCTGATGCTGGATAATGTCGATAATTTCCAATCTTCCTGGGTGACCATGGGGCCTGAAATCGGCAAAATTTCGCTGAGTTACGGGGCGAACGATTTTGGCTCGACGATGATGGAAGAGAACGTGGTATCTGCAGCGAAATGTGCGCATAAGGTGAACACCAACCTCATTTTGCAATACATTCGGGAAGCGGGGAAAATCCCTGCTCAGCGCAATACCAAATATGAGATCTTGCGCGTGTTCAAAGAAGGCGAAATGGCTGAAGTCGATTTTGTCATGCAAAACTAATAGGCATAGGAGAGAGCGTATTACTCTGTTAAGGGTGATGCGCTTTTTTTGTGGAAAGGTGCTGCGGTGGGGAGAGTATGTTTCCTTGCCTATTCTCCGATTCTCCGCCCGCTAAGGTGGATGGACCGTCCGCTCCACAATGACCCGCGGGGTTGCGCAAAAGTGGTAGCCGCTACGCAGATTAGGCAGGTTGCGCACCTTTTTACCCGCGGTTCATTGCTCCGCTGGGGCAGGGCTCCGCAAGTCGCTTGGCAAGGAAACATGCTCTCCTTCGTAACAGTAACTTTTCAAACGGGGCTTATTTTTACGAGCTCCGATTACATGCCAAAATCTGGAGAAGGAAGGGAAACACGGGACGAGCGGAGTCTTTGCCACACTACCCAGATGGAGCTTGCAAAATCGGTACACGCTTGTCGCCCAACCGCTTCGCTGAAAATACCCGCGCCCCTTGGGGGCTTTTGGGCGACAGTACCGATTTTGCAAGCGGAACCGGACAGTCCAGACACCCAAGCAAGTGTGGCAAGAACGCAGCACGCCCGTGTGTCCCTTCCCCCACCACTACGGCCCGATAAAAGAGCGGAGAGGCAAAAGATGTTTAACACCACTGAAATCGCGGAAAAGATCCAATAGAGCGGCAAGAGGAGGAAACGTATGCCACAAAATAGTCACCATCTGCAAAGACGCGCAACCATGATCGTTTTCCAACCGTTTGAAAGTATATAGTCGCATGGGGGACATATACTGTAAGTACATTCCGGTTGGAGGTGACGAAGGTGCAGACCATTTCCGTAATGCTGCAGGCAGACAACCCTTCCCACATTGACGAGTTTCAGTCCATTGTGGAGAGGATGCGGTCAAAGGTGCAGACTCATCCCGTTACAATCGAACCGCGCCTGACACAGGAGGAGCACCTCGCCGTCTTCAGGTTCATCAGTTGGTCTCAAGAAGAATACACGATTGAAACCATTGATATCGTAAGGGCCTTTGTTTCATTGGTGCTTGTCGAATGGGTGATACGCGTCATTGAGCCGCAAATCGTGGCTGGCTGCATGAAAGAAGAACTGCCCGTGACGAGTGACGAATGGCCAAAGGTCAAATCATATATTAATCGCGCATTGAATGAGCCAGTATATACACAAAATGAGGTAGGGCGGACCGCGATGCGCAAGGCAAGGCTGTATCGGACGTTTTTCACCTATCTGTTGGAAAACAGGGAGATCCATCTCCATGGCTTTGCCCGCTTTCGGTTGAAGGAGTATCAGAAGGAGGTCAGGGAAGCTGCGGCCTCAGCGCTGGAAGAGTATCAGGAAGACAAGCAGTACGAAGAGTTTCTTGAGCTGCTTCGCTATTTCATCTCCACCCAGGACACCCAATTGGAGACGGTCCATGTGGTACCTGGCGAGAAGCACTATGAGCTGTTTGATGAACACGGCAGCCTCATTGCGCTGGAAAAGCTGGAGACGATGCTCGGAATTGTGGATACGCCCGAGCGCAGCGACGATGGCTTGATCAGCGCGTTGATTACACTGGCTCCCGAGAAAATCGTGTTTCACCAGACAGAAAAACGACAAGGCTTGGCGCAAACGGTCAGCAGCATTTTTGAAGGCAGAGTTACCTATTGTTCCTCTTGCGCCCACTGTTTACTCATCGGCCGTACGCTTGACTTGCAACAACCGACTCGACTATAATAGCAACTAACAGTTTTGATGAGTAACAAATACAATGAGAAGGACATGGTCATTATTTTCTATGCCCCAGAGAGGTGGGTCATCGGCTGCAAGCCCACTGCAGATGGAATAATGCACTACCACCTTTGAGTAGCTGCTGTGAAATGGACCTTCCAGAGTAACGGTACGCCGGGTTGATGCAACCCGTTATCAAAAAAACGAGGATTTGCTCATGCTATGCATGGCCAAATTGAAGTAGGGTGGTACCACGAGCGTAAGTTACAACAACACTCGTCCCTTAGGGGATTGAGTGTTTTTTTGTATTTTCAGCAAAAGAAAGGAAGAGAGCAATGGCACAAGTAAACATTACACTCCCAGATGGAGCGGTGCGTCAAATTGCGGCGGGAAGCACAATTGAGGATATCGCTGCTTCCATCAGCCCAAGCCTGAAGAAAAAAGCGATCGCAGGAAAAATCAATGGGAAAGCTGTCGATCTCTATACACCGGTATTGCAGGATTCGGCGGTAGAGATTCTCACCCTTGATTCCGCGGACGGCGTTGAAGTATATCGTCACAGCACCGCGCACTTGCTGGCACAAGCAGTAAAACGTATCTATGGCTCTGAGGTTAGACTAGGCATCGGACCAGTCATCGAAGACGGTTTCTACTATGATATGGACATTCCCGTTTCTCTCACACCTGATGACCTGGGCAAGATCGAAGCGGAAATGGAAAAGATCATCAAGGAAGATTTGCCGATTCGCCGCAAAGTCGTGAGCCGCGAAGAAGCACTGAATATTTTCCAAGGCATTAATGACCACTTGAAACTGGAACTGATCCGTGATCTGCCGGAAGAAGCGGAACTCACCATCTATGAGCAGGGAGAATTCTTCGACCTGTGCCGTGGTCCGCACCTTCCTTCTACAGGCGTGATCAAAGCGTTCAAATTGATGAGTGTTGCAGGGGCTTACTGGCGTGGAAATTCCGAAAACCAAGTGCTGCAGCGCGTGTACGGCACAGCTTGGCCGAAAAAAGCAGACATGGACGAATACCTCCACTTTATCGAGGAAGCGAAAAAGCGCGACCATCGCAAGCTGGGGAAAGAGTTGGAGCTATTCATGTTTTCCGAAGAAGCCCCAGGTATGCCTTTCTATCTGCCAAACGGCTTCACCGTTCGCAATGAATTGGAGCAGTTCTCGCGTCGCTTGCAAGGATTGGCTCACTATACAGAGGTTCGTACACCATTCATGATGAATGTACGTCTCTGGCATCAATCCGGTCACTGGGATCACTACCATGAGAATATGTATTTCTCTGAAGTAGAAAACGCGACTTATGCGATGAAACCGATGAACTGTCCGGGTCACATGCTGATCTATAAAAACAAAAATCATTCCTACCGCGATCTGCCGATTCGTTACTCCGAGTTTGGCCAAGTTCATCGCCACGAATACTCGGGTGCGTTAAACGGAATGCTGCGCGTGCGTTCCTTCTGTCAGGATGACGCCCACGTATTCGTTCGTCCGGACCAGATCGAGAGCGAAATCAAAAACATGATCTCCCTGATTGATTCGATCTACAAAGTATTCGGCTTTGAATACTCCGTAGCGTTGTCGACTCGTCCGGAAGACTATATGGGAACACTGGAATTCTGGGATTTTGCGGAAAGCTCCTTGAAAAAGGTATTGGAAGAAGCAGGTCTGGATTATTACATCAAAGAAGGCGACGGCGCATTCTATGGTCCGAAGATCGACTTCCAAATCACCGATGCTCTGAAACGCAAACATCAATGCGGAACCATCCAGCTTGATTTGCAGATGCCAGAGAAGTTTGATCTGACCTATGTTGGGCAAGATAATGAAAGACACCGTCCTGTCGTTCTGCACCGTGCGATGTATGGTTCGATGGAACGTTTTATCGGAATCTTGATCGAGCACTATGCAGGGGCATTCCCAACTTGGCTTTCTCCGATCCAGGCACGCATCATGACCATTAATGAAGTCCATGTGCCATTCGCCCAGCAGGTGAAGGAGAAAATGGCCGAGGCGGGCATTCGTGTCGAGCTGGATGCGCGCAATGAGAAAATCGGCTACAAAATCCGCGAAGCACAGGTTAACAAAATTCCTTACATGCTGGTCATTGGGGAAAAAGAAGCGGCTGAAGGCACTTTGTCCGTGCGTAAACGCGGCGTAGGCGATGCAGGAGCACAGCCGGTTGACCAATTTATTGCCGGATTGCTGGACGAAATCAAGAATTATAAGTAATGGGCTTGACAAGAAGTCACTTACTAGGTAATATTGATTGAGTATAAATGAACTTCAACCTTCGAGAAACAAAGCAGAAGCGCCCAGCTTCTCACCTGGATCGACGTCTTGGGACTGTTGACGGGTACTCATGGAAAAGCATCTACACTATTGTTGTGTTTGCTAGGTGAGATATGTGCGGGCGCATTCGCGTTCGCACATTTTTTGGTTTCACCACAGGAGAGCATAACTTCTTGTTGGTCGTATATGTGCACAAGGGGCAACCGCCCGCGCATCTGGAGTTATTCTATGTCTCTCGAAAGTTAAGTGGAGGTGGCAAACTATTAGCAAGGATCAGATGTTAGTTAACGAAGCGATTCGTGCCCGTGAGGTTCGCTTGATTGGAGCCGATGGCGCTCAATTGGGAGTAGTTCCGATTCGAGAAGCACTGCGTATTGCACAGGAAGCCGATTTGGACCTGGTTAACGTAGCACCGACAGCGAAGCCTCCTGTCTGCAGAATCATGGACTTTGGAAAGTTCAAGTACGAGCAGGCGAAAAAGGAGAAAGAAGCACGTCGGAATCAAAAGATCATCGAGCTCAAAGAAGTTCGCTTCTCTTCGAATATTGAGGAACACGACTTTCAGACGAAGCTTCGCAACGTCCGTAAGTTTCTCGAGGAAGAAGACAAGGTGAAATGCACGATTCGTTTCCGCGGACGTGAAATCACTCACTCCGAGATCGGTCAGCAGGTCCTTGACCGCTTGGCTGCTCAGGTTGAGGATATCTCGATCGTCGAGCGCAAGCCCAAAATCGAAGGTCGCAGCATGATCATGATTTTGGCACCGAAAACGGACAAGTAAAGTTGTTGTTCAAAAAGGAGGACTTTCAACATGCCTAAAATGAAAACCAATAAAGCGGTTGCGAAACGCTTCAAAAAGACCGGCAGCGGCGGCCTGAAACGTGACCGTGCATTCGGTAACCACATGTTCGCAAACAAAACTACGAAACAAAAGCGTCATCTGCGTAAAGCAGCTATGGTTTCCAAAGGTGATCAAAAACGCATTGAGCAAATGATCACTTACTTGTAATCCGAGCTTCATCTCTTTTCAGTCGATAAGAATTTACAAGTAAACTCTCATCGACATAAGAAAAAACTAAGCTCTGCCAAAGTTTTGGCGAAGCCAAGTTTTTCTAAAAACTTGAAAAAATACGCGCTGCATGAGCTCCCTAAGTGTCCATCGAAAATGGACCGCCATGCGCGACAGATCAGGAGGAATTTAGTATGCCAAGAGTAAAAGGTGGCACCGTAACTCGTCGTCGTCATAAGAAAATTTTGAAGCTGGCAAAAGGTTATTTCGGTTCCAAACACCGTTTATTTAAATCCGCGAATGCACAGGTAATGAAATCCCTGATGTATGCATACCGCGACCGTCGCCAGAAAAAACGCGACTTCCGCAAACTGTGGATCACTCGTATCAACGCACAAGCTCGTTTCAACGGTCTGTCCTACAGCCGTCTGATGCACGGCCTGAAAGTAGCTGGCATTGAAGTAAACCGCAAAATGCT
>DASQNU010000102.1:0-3641 GCA_035644815.1 Bathyarchaeia archaeon
TGGAAAAGGTATCGATACGGAAGTGACTCCGCGCATTGTACAGCAACGGATGTTAGTCCCGTTGCGTGCGGTTGCAGAGAATACAGGAGTAGACGTTGAATATGCAGCTTCAACCGGACGTGTAACACTAAAAACACCAATTAATAGCACAGCTGTTTTTGTTGGGAAAAAGAAAGCGTATAAAGATGGCAAGATCTTTGAATTGGATGCCGCACCGGTCATCATTCAAGGACGCACCCTGGTACCAGTCCGTTTTGTGAGTGAAGCGCTTGGATATAAAGTAACGTGGGATGCAAAAGCAGGAGTGGCCCATGTTCAGACGAAAAATCGAACCGAGCAGCAATCAGAAGGCGAAGATCGATTTTTAACGAATCCTTACGTGGTCAAAGCAGGTGATTCGCTTTCAACGGTTGCCAAGAGCCACGATACGACGGTAACAGAAATTAAGCAGAACAACATATTGAAATCAGAGCAACTGTATGTAGGGCAGATACTCTATCTTCCGGAAGATGCCGACGCTTCGAAGAATCCTTTGAATAAATGGGTCCCTGATCAGCGATTGCTTTCTAAGCAAAATCAATTCCCCATTGAACACGAGAAGCTGGAGTCTCCACTGTTCAACACTTATGGAGATGGTCGTACATGGGGGGCAGATGCGAACGGGAGAAATCATGAGGGAATCGATATTATGGCTGATAAAGGAACACCTGTGTATTCGTCGACAAGCGGGACTATCAATCGTATTGGCTGGAACACCTACGGAGGTTGGCGGATTAATATCACGGATTCCTCGGGTAAATACAAGCTGTACTACGCCCACCTGGATGCATACGCTCCGGGATTGAAAAATGGCTCGAAAATCAAGGCTGGGCAATTGATCGGATTTGTGGGGGACTCTGGCTATGGTACTCGCGGTACAGAAGGCAAATTTGCTCCGCATTTACACTTTGGCTTGTATCAAGCCTCCAATGATCAGCCGATTAACCCTTTTTATTACTTAAAATATTGGGAAATCAATCAATCGAATAACCGCACCGTGTAGAGGAGAGAATAAAGTAAAAACCTTGGGGGAATCACTTATGTGGAATTGTCCGTATTGCGGTGGCAGCCAAGGACAGCCTTTTTTTGATAATCAGCTGCAGGGGATGCTCTGTTTAGATCCTCAATGTGGAAGATTTGATGTGCACGATGATCAGGCTGAACGATTCTCTGATTCTCACGAGAGCGATTTTTAGAAATCAGGATATGGTTAGGTTGAAAAAGGAGCGATGAGGCTCCTTTTTTTATTTTTCTGTATAATCATTACTTAGTTTCAACCCATAGTCGACAAGTTGCTTTAGTATTCTAAGGTTTTGGGGGTTCTTTGGGGCATATTCCACCAGGCTGTACCCAACTACTTGAAACGTGTCATGCAGTTCATTCAGTAGCTGCAGCAGCTCCGAAAAGCGGATCCCATTTGTTACGGGACATTTCGTTTCCGCGAATTCCTCTGGATCCAATACGTCAAGATCCAAATGGATGTATATGTGACGATAATCTTTCGCTTGAATCTGTTGAATAATTTCCCTTCTGGATTCACGCAATTGATCAACTGTGATTACTTGCAGACCGGATTCTTTAATGAAGTGTTCTTCCGGAAGATCCAACTCTCGAACGCCTGCCAAGATTACTTGCGGTACCGTAAGACATGAAAAACATTGCGCAATGAGCTGGGGTTCTCCGTCACCCAATAAAGTGCGCAGAGGCATGCCATGAAAATGCTTGCTTGGGGAGCTGGAGGGAGAGTTTAAATCACCATGGGCATCAAACCAGAGCACGGCGAGATCGCCCGCATATACTTTATTTAAATAAGAAATAGGGGAAAGTTCAATTCCACAATCTCCGCCAATGGAGAAAATTTTGTTTGGCTTTTTTTCGTTAAGCAATGCAACTGATTGTTTTAGCTGGTTGAGAATTTGTGTATACCCCAAAATATGATGCTCCACATCTAATTCCTCATCTGTCGGTACATCAACCCCCGTGATTGGATGTTCTTTCAGCAAGATATCCTTTATGTATTGCGCCCCCTCATATAACTCCGGAGTTCTTCCCGAACCTTGCCATTGTGGAAAAAATAACGTAAGACTGTTCATTTCAAACCGCCTCCTCACCTCATCATTTTTCTATTCCCATCCATTTCCGTGTGTATCAAGTAAATTCCTCTTTGTACTTCCCTGATATGTTTCAAGCAAGAAGAGCTTTGCTGAAACCCGAATACATTGGTTACAATAGAAGGTACGTAGTACAAAAAGAAGGGAGATATGGTATGGCAGCCCTAACCAAGGAGATTGCATTTGAAACTTCGCAGTTGAATGGCATGCATCTACATATAATGAAAACAGACCAATTCAAAACGACTACCATGGTGGTCACGATTGAACAAGCCCTGTCAGAAGCATATGTGACGAAAACAGCGCTATTGGCTTCGGTATTAAAAAGAGCAACAGCCCGTTTTCCGGAAACACGACAGTTGCGTGAGCATCTCGACTTTTTGTATGGGGCCATTTTTGATGTGGACGTGGTCAAAAAAGGGGAACGGCAAATTCTGCAGCTGTACATGGAGGTCCCCAATGAAAAGTTTTTGTCTGATCAAACGCCCCTTTTAGAGCAAGCCATCCAATTTGTGGGGGATGTGCTTACACGACCTTACCAAGAAAACGGCTCCTTTGCCGAGAAATATGTAACCGCTGAGAAGGAATCCTTGCGAAAGCGGATCGAGAGTCTGATCGACGATAAAATGAAGTATGCCAATCAACGGGTAACCGAAGAAATGTGCAAAGGCGAACCTTTTGCTTTGATGGCAAGCGGTCGCTCTGAAGACTTGCCTGGGATTGATGGGAAATCGCTTTATTCGTATTACCAGGAGTTGCTCTCCACGAATCCAATCGATGTGTTTGTGGTGGGGGATATTGATCCTGCCCAAGTTACCCAGTATATCCAGAAACACATCGCTTTGACCCGCAAGGAAGGAAAAAGGATCGCGGTTGGCACACAAGCAAAAACGATAACAGCGCCAAAAGAAGTCGTGGAACGGTTGGAAGTAAATCAGGCGAAATTAAACATTGGTTGCCGCACCAACATTACGTACCAGGATGAGGATTATCCGGCACTCGTCGTGTTTAACGGGGTGTTGGGCGGATTCCCTCATTCCAAATTATTTGTAAATGTAAGGGAAAAAGCAAGTCTTGCCTATTATGCGGTATCCCGTCTGGAAAGTCATAAAGGCATTTTGATGATGATGTCTGGTATTGATGAGAAAAACTATGAGAAGGCGGTAACGATCATTAAGGAACAGGTTGAGCTCGTTCGCAAGGGAGAAATCACACAGCAAGAGCTTGCGCAAACGAAGGCAACCATCTCCAATCAATACCGAGAACTATTAGATAATGCCAGACTCATGATTGATTTTACGTATAACGGGGTCATTAGTGGTCGTAAACGTCAATTGGAAGAGCTGCTGGAGCAAATCAATGCAGTAACCGTAGAGGACATCAAACGCGCAGCAGGCAAGCTTGCGCTGGATACGATCTACCTGCTTCGTGGAAAGGGGGAAGCTTAATCGTGCAAGCAACAACGTTTGAGCAAGTTCAGGAAACCTTGTA
>DASQNU010000103.1:0-5462 GCA_035644815.1 Bathyarchaeia archaeon
TTAATATCTGCTACTGCTGTCATAACCGCCGTAACCATCATGGGAACCATAACCACCGGACGAAGAGGAGGAATCGTAATGTTTGTCATGCTTGTGATAATCGTAGCATTTGGTTTTGTAGTAAGGTACGTATTTTGTTACTTTTTTGTAGTATTTTTTCTTACAGCATTTTTTGCACTTGGTATGGCATTTCGATTTTTTGCATCCGCAGCTCACTAACTTCACCCCCTTGTTGATTACAGTACAGGGTATGAAGAAAGCAAAGCGGGTGAATGGTACAGCAGACTATTGCATTGGAAAATGAGTGATTCACCCACGGGCTACTGGGCAACGATTTTGCGCAATTCATTGATCCCGTGGTGATCGGGGATTTCCCGGTATTCTTTCACTTTGGGAAGCGTTAACAATTGAGGGCGTGTCATGTATCCCGGCTTGGAAATATAAACCACATCACAACGGGCAATGAGATCAAATACCTCGGGATGATTCGCCTCGATTGTCCGCAGATTCAGATGAGTGATCCCGGCATTATGCAAATCCTCAATCATCCCCTCTGCACCGCGAGTCGTCGCACAGATCAGTCCTACCTTGGTGTGACGGGGATATGCATCTACAGCCGGAATGACGACTGTCGGGTCAGGGATAAAATCAAGACCGACCACAGGTGGGGCAACTCTCGGCAGCACTTGCATAATACGGGCAATGACAGATGGATGCGCAACGATGGCTTTATATTGGTGTAAAAAGTTCGTCTCAATGCCAACCCGCTCCCAAAATCCATCCAATGTCCAGCCTTCCACCATGACACTCGGCAAATGATACTGGACGAGACGACAATACTCAGCCAGCTCCAATTCGGTAAAGCGCAAAAACAGCACAGGCAGCTGGTTGATCTCTTGAACCACCGAAGAAAGCACCCGTGTAAATTCTTCCAATGTATATCCCATGGCTTTGACCTTATGCATTGTCTCTTTGGCAAGCAAGGCGAGCTGGGCTGGGTTGCGGGTCAATAACGGGTCATTCACACTGTTGCTGACGATCGTGCCTCTTCCTTGACGGGAATCCACCAAGCCTTCCTGTTGCAGACGAAGGTAGACGCTTCGCACGGTATTATAGTTTACATGCAGCTGTGACGCCAGATTCCGTACGGGTGGCAGCTGCGAATTAGGTGGCAGTTCACCGCTTCGGATCAAGGACACAATTTGCTGATACAATTGCTCATGGTAGGAATTGTGTGAATCTTTTTGCAACGTAATGCGCAGCATGATTTCCTCCTGAAACTCACCACTTTTGTTTTCCATCCTATCCTACTGCCAAGAGGCTCGTCAATCACCTGCACGGCCAAGGGATGAAGGCTTTCGGACAGGAAATACTATATGTGATTCCAAAAAGCGAGGTGACGCAGATGGGAGAACGCAGCCGATTCAAAGAGGGTGACAAATCCCCTAAGAATGGCGTTTATATGGAAATTGGCGAATCGGGCTCGGGTGTGCAGGACCCGATGATCATCGAATTGGACAAAGGGGAAAAATTCCCTGCCACACGCAATAAAAACCGTGTGTGGACGCAAAAATAAGCATTGTGGTAAAAAGATGAGCCCAGCAATTCGCGGGCTCGCTTTTTTACTGTATCAGAAAGTATAAACTTCACGATTATTTATCCTGATACAGCATGAAAAACTTCCGCTAAAGAAGGACTCGACAACTGCTTGGAAAGGACTTCTATTGAAGTTTTTCTTACTCCTGATCGTTTTCTTCTTCCCCGTCTTCTTCGCCTTCGAAGTCTTCATCCTTGACATAGATGATCTCAACACCAAGCTCTTGCAGCAGCGAAAGGACTGCTTGATTCAACTGTTCATCGAGAAGCAAGCCAAGGCCATCCGCCAATTCGAGCTCTTCCAGCTCGCCCGCTTCTGCATCCTCGATTAATTCAATGACCTCCGTCATCCGTTTTTCCGTTAATACCGCCATGATTTCATCTCTTGTCATTGTTCACACTCCGTAATTCGTTTGTAGGACTACCCTCTCTCTCTTATAATAGAGGAAATTGAGCAAAATGAGGAGAGCTGTCTATGTACCCCGATGCGTATATCGCCTATCTGGCCCATTTTCATGGGGATCGTGATTATTTTGAATGTCACGAGCTGCTGGAGGAATATTGGAAGGCGCTTCCCGATGAACAACGCAGCGTTCTGTGGGTCGGCTTGATTCAAATCGCGGTGTCACTCTACCATCAACGTCGGGGAAATTTTCCGGGGGCGGACAAGATGATGAAAAGTGCGATACGCATTTTAGATAAGGAACGACCGGCACTGGCAAATCTCGGCTTGGATCCTTCTGCGTTAATCGAGCAATTAATGAAAACATCGCAGGAAATCGAGCGGCAGGCTCCTTATGTCAGCATCGATCTGCCTCTCATCGATGAGCAGCTGCTCGACCGCTGCAAACAGTGGTGTGAGGAGCATGGGATGACGTTTGGCCAGCCAAGCAATTTATCCGAGCCGCTCTTGATCCATCGGCATACACTCCGCGATCGCAGCGAAGTGATACGCGAGCGAGAAAGAAGCCTGCTTGCGAAGCAACAAAAGCATAAACAATAAACATGCAATTAGGATTGTGTAAGGTAATCGGGAGGAATGGAATCGCTAAAGTACCACAGCTCCCCGGCACGATAAAAACGGATGCCTGACCGATACGCTTCTCTAGCGTCGACAGTGAGCATCTGTAGCGTTCCTCCCGCATCTCCAATCAGAGATGGATCCATTGCCAGCTGAATGACATCACTCGCGATGGGCACGAGACCTGTCACCATGATTTGTTCCAATAGTCTTCGGTGAGTACCGTGGTAAAGCTTCTCTGGCGGTGTCATCTCTTTGCCCCTGTACACTCTGGACGCGGAAAAGCCAAAGGTGGCACGTACAAGCGGTCCGTCCCATTCGAATTGCCCCTGCTGATCGTGCATGATGACATGGATCACATCTTCGCGCGTGACGCTTCCCAGCCCTTTCAAC
Source organism: Bathyarchaeia archaeon (assembly GCA_035644815.1). GTDB lineage: Bacteria > Bacillota > Bacilli > Brevibacillales > Brevibacillaceae > Brevibacillus_F. Next base: position 3,011 of record DASQNU010000103.1, read on the forward strand.
GTTCGCAAATAAGTTACCAGATGGTCCAGCGATGTAAAGCCATACGTATCAAAAAATAGAGCAGGCAGCTGGTCTGCTTTTTGCCGTAAGATCGAAAGCAGCTTGGTTTTCAAGCGAGTATCGGCATTTACTACCGGCATCGTCTGTCCCTCCTCTCAATAGATCCACAAAAACAAGGCACTCATGATTCCGGCATCAGCGAGCAAATGACTAAACCATGTCGGGTAGATGGTAGGATAGCGGTTCTTCATCCAACCCCAGATGGTCCCGGCGCCAAAAACGGCAACGGTCGCTACACTCCCCCACTTCCAGCCGAAAAGAACAATACCCAGCAGCAAGTGATAGAGCGCGAATAACGTATTACTGAGGAAGATTACTGTTACCCGCGGAAGAATAGCGGATAGCCGCTGTTGGACAAACCCTCGCCAAAACAGCTCTTCCATCAGGGAATTGCCTATCACCATGTAGGCGGCAAATAACCATGCCCATTGTTCCCGTAATCCCCAATGCTCCAACTGAAGCTGTATCCACGGAATGGAGATCCCTGATTGAAGCAGCATCCATATTCCCCATACGGCGATCGTCCCCATACACACTCCGCTGATGATTCCTACAAAAAGTCCGGTTGTCGAAAACGACTGCTCCCCCCATGCCATTTTCCAATTCTTGCGCAGCGCTCCTTCCCACCAGCCGTGAATGAGCGGAATGCCGATGCAAACGACCAGATGAAACGCAATGAATGTGGCAAAAAGACTTTGTCGCAGGAGCAAGCCGTACGAGATCGCAAGCGTAGCCAATAAGCCATAGCAAACGATCTTGACCAAGGAGCCTTTTCGCCTCACGCAAGCACGCCCCCTTTATAATGGTCGGTCTGCCTTTAGGATTCCCTTCTCTTTCCTGCTCATGCGGCTGATGAAAAGTGGTAGTCAAAGGCTGTATCTAGTGGTATACTTTGCTACACTATTCAAAAAGTTTTTACTGAACATTCCCACAAAGATAATAGGAGGGGAAACGATGCTTTGGCGCAATCGCTCATTTTTACTGTTAATGATTGGGGAAGTGGTTGCGGGTGCTGGATTATGGGTCTCGATTATTGCGAATCTGCAGTTTATGCAACATTTGGTGCCCTCAGATTTTGTCAAAGGTCTCATCTTGATGTCAGGCATGCTGGTGGGCATCTTTTTTGCTCCAAAAGCCGGAGTCATGATCGACCGCTATGACAAACGGAAAATCATGTTGTTCGCAAGTCTTGTGCGTGTTTTAAGTCCGGTCTGTATGTTTCCTGCGCTCATGTACAATTCGATTGCTTGGATGGTTCTCTCCCTTGTAGTCATGCAGTTGACCGCTGTCTTTTATTTTCCGACGGTGCAATCCGCCATCCCATCTTTATTACCGCCTACCGAACTGTTGAAAGCAAACAGTATCTATCTGAACATTTCAACTCTCTCACGCATCGGTGGCACCGCGGTCGGTGGCGTCATGATTGCGGCAATGGATCTCTCTATGCTGTATTTGCTCTCGATCGTGGCTTATGCCATCTTAACCGTAGTCACCATGTTCATCCACATTCCAAAAGTCGAGCAGCCAGCGGGTAAGTCACGAGAGAAGATCGAGTTCCGTGAAATTTTTGCGCTGATCAAACAGGAGCCAGCAGTCATCGTTGGTATGATTAATATGGGGATGGTCACGTTATTTTTAGGCGGCATCAATTTGCTCATCCTGAATTTCAGCGAGACGCAGCAGCGACCTGAATTGATGGGCTATATTTACACGGTCGAAGGAATCAGCATCCTGCTCGCCGGTCTCCTTGCAAAAAGATGGGTAGGCAGTCGCAACCTGGTCTCAGCCTCATCAGGATTGATCGTGCTATTTGCCATTGCCCAGTTCGGACTATCCTTTTCCGATAACATGTGGATCGTGCTTGCTTCCTTTGCCCTGTTTGGCGTGACGGTTGCCTTCTTTTTCCCGATGACGACAACCATCTTTCAAAAACGGCTTCCGGAGCATACGCACGGACGATTCTTTTCCTTTCGCGGGATGTACGAGCGCACGGTCTTTCTGATCGCCGTAGCCACGACGGGAGCCTGTCTTGACCTAATGGGGATCTCCTGGTACATGATCCTGGTTGGAGTGCTCACCTTGCTCTCGGCGATTGTTACGCTCCTCTATGGGAAACGCCATGCGCTTGATGTGCGCCAATCGGATTCCTCCACTTCTCCTCTTTCCGCTTGAGTCGAAGAACGGTTACGAAATCAACCATTGTGCTTTCAGACGTAAGGTGTACACTAAATGGTATAGGCTTGTAACTGTACAAAGAGGGAGTAATGCAAGATGAAGTTTCTATCGCTGGCATCTCTGGGCATGATTGTTCCTCTGCTCATGGCGACCGCTGTCATCATGCTGCGCATGCGGACCGGGAAGAAACCCGTCTCTACGAGGAAGATTATTCTTC
>DASQNU010000104.1:0-7727 GCA_035644815.1 Bathyarchaeia archaeon
GTCGCCAAAGAGCGAGATGCTGCCCGTCACATCGAGGAACTGCTCATCGATGGAATAAGGCTCCACCAGATCCGTAAAAGATTCAAAAATGCGGGTGATTTGCAGGGAAGCCCGAATGTACATCTCCATTCTCGGCTTCACCACCACCAGGTTGCGGCACTTTTGCTGCGCCTGCCATAATGCTTCCGGCGAAGCTACCCCGTATGATTTCGCAATCGGACACGCGGCTAGAACCACACCGCTCCTGCGTTCGGGGTCTCCTGCTACGACAACCGGTTTGCCCTGCAAGGAAGGGTCCGCTGCTTTTTCAATGCTGGCATAAAAACTTTGCATGTCGGCAAGGAAGATAATCCGCTTGCTCTGCATGCGCATTCCTCCCGCTCACAAAATCGAACAGATGTTCTGTTATTAGTATAGCAAACAAACGTTCGCTTTTATACCTGTCGGAGGAAATTTTTCTGGCGGGAATTGTTTCCAAACAGCTGCAGTCCTTCTGACCATAGCAAAAAGGCAGCGGCAGGTACGACTCCAAAAGAAAGTCTTGACCTGTCACTGCCCATACGTATATTTTCGGCCACAGTTGGCGAACTTGGGAAAAATCGCAATGCTCTTGGAAAGGACACGTTAATGATCCCCGGTAAACGGAGAAGAAGCATTCCAAAGCTGCAGAACACACTGTTTCAAATACTGATATTGCTGATCGTTCGTGTCCGCAAATGCCTCGTCTCTTGTAGACGGCAGATCATCGTATCCAATCGGTTCAGCAAATTGAGATTCGGTAAAGTCATAGCGCCGCCCATTGATGAGATTATAATAATGCCAACCTTCAGGCAGTTTGGTTTTCGCCAGCTGGCCACCAAGTAAATCGTAGGCAACTAGTGATGTCACGCCACAATGTCCTTTGGCAGGATTTTGCGGAGTCCATTTTGAGCTTGAGTGCAGTGACCAAGCTTGAAACAAAATGGTTTTTAATTTGTGGATGTCACGTTCTGTGCTGTTCATCTACTCTTGTCCCTTTCAACCTTAAATGAGAGAAGCCTTGCCCCCTCTTTAACAGCCCAATGTTGGTGTTCATGAACAGACAGGGCAATTGGACTGGCTTCTCTTCCCATTCTCAGTGCCCCATCAGACCGATTCCAACGTTTTATAATAAATAACAGTGCCGTCAAGCTCCCCATTTGCCGATCGCGCAAAGCGGGGAATTCGCCCTGCCTCCACGTATCCGAGCGATCGATAAAGCAAATTGGAGGGATCTCCCTCGCGCGTATCAAGAATCAAGAGCGTACGGCCTTCTTCCCTGGCTGACGTTTCGGCTTCCAGCATCAAGCGCTTCGCTAGACCATTTCGTCTGGCAGAAGGATGTACCATCAGCTTGGCGATTTCGGCGCGGTGGTTTCCATTTTCCTTCATACACAGATGCAGCTGGACCGTGCCAACCGGCTCCTCCCCCCTATAAGCTACCCATAGTTTTACGTCCGGGGCCAGAACACCTTTCCAATAGTGGGTTGCCTCCTCTTCTTGCAACGGCGGCAAAAAACCGATGGAAGCCCCATCCTCCACGACATCGATCAGCAAGCGAGCTAGTGAAGCATAGGAATCATCCGAAAGTTCATGCACTTCTATCAATCTGAATTCCTGTGACACACAAATCTCTCCCTTCCTTGTCCTTATGACCTTATCTTACCAGTTTCCGGAAAATTGAAACACTCTTGCTTTTCATCCGTCTTACAGGAAGCAAAACTTTCCAAAGGGGTAAGGATGATATGAATAAGCCGTTTATCACGGTAGTTACACTGCTTTTAGCAGTTTCGCTTGCGTCCTGTTCCACGCCTGAAGCACACTCCATCACCACCGAACAAACAACCCCTCCGGGCAAAAGCCAGGAACAGACACCACCAGCCGCTCCCGAAACGCAGGGAGACACCGGCAGCACGGTATTTGTTCCGCTCAATCCAGCAAACATGAAAGAACCTGTCATGATCATACTCAACGAAGAACAGCGCCTGCGCTCGCCGATTACGACCGTTGTAGCCCCCCATCCACAGACCTACACGTTCTTCTTCAAGGAAGAGATGGATCGTGCTTCGGTGGAGCAAGCATTGAAGCTGAATGCGGAAAAACTGGCGAAAGCGGAGGAACGAAACATCATCCCGCAGTTCTCCCTCAGGTGGATTCATCACAACAAGCTGGAAGTGACGGTCACCGTGCCCCAAGCAAATGCGCCTGATTTCGCCAATCGCGCCTATCGCCTGGATCTCACCGGAGCAAAAACAGCCAGCGGCAACGTCCTGACGGAAGCACCTTACTTTCACGCCGTTCTCTACGCACCACCGCAACTATGGCGAATTTCCGCGGACGGCAAGCAAAAAGAACAGCTGTACAGCTTTGACAAACCTTACTATTCCATCACCTCATTGGATCGCGACAGCCGTTATTTGTTGGCAAGCCGTTTCGGGATGTACTGTGAATGCGACGCGGACCACGAGCGGTTATACTCCGTCTTTGACCGAGAACAAAAGCAGCTGACTTCGTATCCCTTTGAGCTGACTACCAACTATGTCGGACCGGGATCGTTTGTCTTGGATACGCGCGGCTTTTTCTACAAGAAACCTGCCGAAGGTACGATCATTCCCAAAAGCAATACAGCCATCGAAATACAGGTGAAAGAGTACATCCACGGCGCCAATCTCAGCTTGAATGGACAATACGCACTAATGGCCGTTGGCGCGGAATCACAAACAAGCGACTTGGATCTTCTCCTGCATCACGTGCAAACTGGCGAACAGCAACGTTTTCCGAAAGCGCTGAAGGGGTCAGTACCCACAAGTGAGTTAGATGGCGAGCCACTCCCTGTCACCTTTCAGGACAATGGGAAACAGGTAACCTTTACGATGCAAAAAGATGGTGGATATGAGGAAATCCGCTACGTATATGATTGGCAAAACAAAAAAATCAGCCCATGGAACCCGCCGATTCCCGGAGATGTTTATTCCGGTTATACAGCTTCTGATGACGGCGTCTACCAGCTCTTTGCCAATGCTGGACTGTTTCGCGGGGACCAGGTGATTTCCAAAGATCTGTGGGAGGGACATTGGCTAGCAGGCACCCACAAGCTGGTCTATAAGGACTATCAGCATAATGGTCCTGCCGATTCGCTGTACAGAGAGCAGCTCAAGCTATATGACGCCGATCGTCAGACAAGTACAATACTTGCTGACAATCTGTTTATTCATTCCAATGTGGTTGGTGTAAGCCCCGACGGCAAGTGGATCTACCTGCAGAGTCACGATGACCTGCTTGCACCAGCCGGAAAATGACTCAGCAAAAAAGAAGCAGCCGGCAAAAGCTGCTTCTCTTTATGATTTTATGTCCTTTGGAGAATGAAGACCTTCTGTCAGCTCTTCCAACGAAATCCAATCCAAAAGTACTAAGTTTTTTATATGTAAAAAAACGGGCTCCGCCTCATACAAGGCGAAGCCCATTTTCCTAAAACAGCCTGCGTTTTCTTTTTCCAGTGAAAAAACTTAGCATTCCAACCAAAATTCCATAAGCGGCTCCGGCTGCAACCTCCGAAGGCAAATGCCCCAACCGCTCCTTCAGCTCTTTTTCCCTTTTTCGGTAACTGGATAATTCGGGATGACTTTCCGCCAGCTTTTCGATCGATTCCTCCAGGTCATTGACGACAATCGCCGTTTCCCCGGCATGTCTGCGCACTCCCGAAGCATCGTACATCACGATAAGCCCTAACAACGCAGCAATGGAAAAGTCGATGGATTGAAACCCTTTTTTCAAGCCGATATAGGTAGCCAGGGAAGATACCCCAGCAGAATGAGAACTCGGCATGCCGCCGGGTGTAAACATCGTCCCTATACTCCACTTCCCCGTTTGCATATAGCCAAAGGGGATCTTCAGCAATTGTGCCGTAATGACGGAAAACAATGAGGTTTTTAACGCACGATTCATGAATCCCTGCCCCCTTTTCGGAAGTTCGTCTCCAGCACTCCAGCAACGGTTCAATGATGTTCAGGGGTAGTATTTGTCCCCTTACAGAGCTTTACTCAAAACCGAACAGCAATCACAGATGGATGGACATCAGGTGGATAGGGGAACTTATGCATACAATCAACATGAAAAGAGGGGAATCCATGAACGAAGAAGTGTATCAAGATCAAGATCAAAACCCACAAGCAGAAGACAAAACCACACTGATGGCAGAGGGCGCCGAAGCCCTTACAGGAGACAGTCGATTGTTTGAAAATATGCGGAATGTCGCCCAAGTCGCCAGAGATTCATTTCCCGAGCTAATTGATTACTATGACCCGGAAAAGGATGAAATCATCTAAAAAAAGACTCTGTTACTGTTGAAAAGCCACTGTTGCATTGTGGCTTTTTATGTTTTATGTCGCTTTTTTATTGATTCGTTGCATTTGTATATCCGAAATCAAAAAAATGCTGCTTAGAATAACTAAAAGACCAACAATCATTCCGATCGAATTCGGTTCATGGAGAAACACAACACCCCATGCCATACCGAACAAAGGAATCATGAACGTTACACTTAACGTTTTCGTGGGCCCTACACTTGTAATTAAGTAGAAATAGAGCAGATACCCAACAGCAGTACATAAAAGCGCTAAACCGACGACTGATACTATCACAACAGGTGTGATCGCTGATGTGGATTCTGGCAGATTGAATAGCGTAAACGGAATCAGAAGCAAAGTTGCTCCCATTTGTTGGCCAAAAGCGACGGATAAAGGTGGTACGCCATCAAAAGCTTTTTTCGCATACACACCTGCAAAACCATACGAAACTGTGGAAAGTATCGAGAGCATAATCGCGACAATCACTCGTGACGTAAATGGCATCGGACTCCATCCCACCAAGATGATCACCCCCGTGATACCGACGAAAATACCCATCCACTTTTTCGTGCTTACCTTTTCTTTCATCCACCCCCAAACCACAAGAGCGGTGAATAACGGCGTCATGGAATTAATAATAGCCAGCATAGATGCATTCAAGTGAAGAGATGCTGAAGCAATCAATGTAAATGGAATCGAAGCATTCAATGCACCGATTATCAAATACTTTTTCCAACGCTGCTTGAATTGAGTTTTTTGTCCAATCAAGAACATGTAAATCAATAAAGTCACGGCGGCAATGGTTACACGAACCTGAATGGTAAGCAGCGGACCTAGTGCTGGTGATGCAATCCGTATGAATAAAAATGATGCTCCCCATAAAGCAGCTAGTGCAAACAATGCTCCCATATCTTTCGTTTTCATGAATCCTTTCCTTCCTTACTGCTACTTGAATCCGTTGTAACATAAAACAAAACCAGCTTGCATTCGTAATCTTGCTGTTCAATTTTCACACCTTACTTGCATTCAGAAAAAAACAGCTATGCCATGCAGCAGGAGTCCCTGGCATGGTATAGCTGTTTGGTATATCGAAAATAAGTTCATTGGTTTTGCATCAAGTCACGCAGCTACTTTTCAATAGGAACAAGCAGCGTATGATACGGAAGCAAAGGGTGGCTACCCGTGGAAATGCTCTTTCTGTAAAGCCAGGAATGGTCTATCACTGCCTAATCAAACACCACGCCGTCCAGAACGCCTTCTCGCTGCAAATAATCGCGCAACGGAGCGAAGCGAGCTTCCTTCCAAAAGGTATCCAGAGCAACCAGCTCGGCCGCTTCCTGCCGTGCAACCTCCAGCGCTTTGTAGTCGGAAAGCAGATCGGCCACCTTGAATTCTGGCAATCCGCTCTGCTTCGTGCCAAAAAAGTCACCAGGCCCGCGCAGCTCCAAATCACGGCGTGAAAGCTCAAAGCCGTCGTTGGTCTCGCACATGATCCGCATCCGTTCTTTCCCGACTTCCGATTTGGGATCGGCAATCAAAACACAGTAGGACTGCTCGGCCCCCCGTCCGACCCGCCCCCGCAGCTGGTGCAGTTGGGCAAGCCCGAAGCGTTCCGCATCATAAATGGCCATAAACGTCGCATTCGGCACATTGACTCCTACCTCAACGACAGTCGTGGAAACCAGCACTTGGGTATCCCCGCTGGCGAATGATTGCATGACTTCATCCTTTTCTTTGGCTGGCAGGCGTCCATGCATCAGACCCACGTTATACTCAGGGAAAAACTGGCGAAGCTGCGCGTGCACATCGATCGCATTCTGTACGTCCAGCTTGTCCGATTCTTCGATCAATGGACAAATGACATAGGCTTGTCTGCCACGGCGCAGTTCTCCGCGCATTTGCTCCAACACCTGATGGAACTGCTCATGCTTGGCCCATGTCGTCTCAATCGGTTTGCGCCCTGCCGGCATCTCATCAATCGTGGAAACGTCCATATCGCCAAATGCCGTAATCGCCAGCGTCCGCGGGATCGGCGTAGCGGTCATGAAGAGCACATCAGGCGACATGCCTTTGCTGCGCAAAATCCGACGCTGTTCCACACCGAAACGATGCTGCTCATCCGTAATGACCAACCCCAGATCGCGGAAAAAGACATCTTCCTGAATGAGTGCGTGAGTCCCTACGACCACATCGATCATCCCCATTTGCAGGGCGGCGATGACTTCCCGTCTTTTCTTAGCGGTCAAGGAACCAGACAGCAAGGCGATTTGAAGCCCGAATGGTTCCAAAAGACCCTGCAGCGATTGCAGATGCTGCTCAGCCAGGATTTCAGTCGGCACCATCAACGCGCCTTGATAGCCCGCTTTCACCGATGCATACAACGCAATCGCGGCTACCACCGTTTTCCCTGAGCCAACGTCCCCTTGAAGCAGACGATTCATGGAGTATGGTGCCTGCAGATCATCTAAAATCTCTTTAACCACCCGCTTCTGCGCATTCGTTAACGGATACGGCAAAGATTTGACGAAAGCGCGGACCTCCTCCATCGGAATCTGTTGAGCCATGCCTTTTTGCTGCTGTCGGTTGATCCTGCGGAGCGCCTGCATTTTCAATTGAAACAGAAACAGCTCCTCAAACATAATCCGGCGACGCGCCTGTCTGCCCTCTTCCATATTTTCCGGAAAGTGGACCGTCTGGATGGCTTCTGCTCGCGGCATCAATCGATACCTGGCCACAAGCTCCTCTGGCAAAATCTCTTCCAAATACTTTCCGTATTTTTGCAATCCTCGTTCAATGGTTTTGCGCAAAAAGGGAAGGGTGATTTCTCCGCCGAGCGGATAAACCGGAACCAAATCACCCCGCTTTTGCGCACGTTCCGAATCGACCTCCGTCATCTCGCTGACGGTGATCTGCAGCTTATGCTTGTCCCATTTTCCGGTTACAATGATCTCTTTACCCGGAGCGATCTGCTTCTTTATGTATGGCTGATTGAACCAAATGGCCATCACTACGACCCGATTGATCACCATACGCACCGAAATACGTGATTTGCGCTTGCCATAAAAACGGACAGAGGGCTCGCCATAGACCGTACCGGCCAGCGTCACCCTCTCCCCGTCCTTGACATCCATCAAATCGCGCACACGGTAATCTTCATAGCGACTCGGGAAATATTCCAACAGCTCCCTGATGGTATGAATCCCGAGTCCTGCCAATTCTTTAGCCCGCTCTTCACCGACACCATAAATGTTCGATACAGGTGAATCCAATACTTGTTGCATATTATTTTAGCGGCACTCCGAATACCTTCGCCTCAATCATGCGACCAGTCTGCGTTGCCGCCAACCCTCCTTGTGCCGTTTC
>DASQNU010000105.1:0-6163 GCA_035644815.1 Bathyarchaeia archaeon
TAATTCCACGTTGGCACTGCTTGATTGGTTTCATACCAAGACGGAGAGATATAACAATGAGGACCATGAAAAACAGTTAAGACTGTCTGATTTTGAATATCCTTCCACTGCGGGTTCGGACGGGCAAAATGACCGTACAAATAGGTTTTCTCCCTATTAAGCATCAGAGGTAAATGGGTAGCGAAGGGCATTCCATTATGAATGGAAAACAATGTGGCAAAACTGTTCTCCTGTATGACATTGTAGGCAGCAGTTACTTCTTTCATCGAAAAATGCTCTGGGATATACATGTAAAATCTCCCCAATCCTAGTTTTGACATTCAACAGATATCCTTTACACGGTATGATATAATTCATCCTGACATTTAAAAAGGTACAATACTGAAAAAATACACATGTCAGGGGGATGAAAAGTGATAAACACCATTTTTGCTTTTACGGATAGCTCCCCTAAATACAAGCAAATCTACGAGCAATTCAAATTGTTGATTGAACATGGAGACATAAAGGCGGATGAGCCATTGCCCTCCATTCGCCATCTTGCACAATCTCTTCAAGTAAGTCGAAATACAACATTAATGGCTTATGAGCAGCTGGTTGCGGAAGGCTATATTCGAGGGGAAGGGCGAAAAGGTTATTTTGTAAATGAACTAGAGCCCCTTTTCTTTCAAGAGGCTCGCAGCTCTTCTAATCACAAGCAAACAGAGCAGGTACCGCCTGTTCGCATTGATTTCCGCGCAGACGTCGTCGATCAATCGCATTTCCCTTTAAAAACGTGGAGGAGGATCTCGAATCAAGTATTAACGGTGAAGGACAGCTTTCGATACGGGGAACCTTTTGGCGAATTGTGCCTACGCGAACAAATCGCCGCATATCTACTCCAGTCTCGTGGGGTGAGAACAGATCCAAATGCAATCATTATCGGAAGCAGTACCCAACAAATGCTTGTGTATCTTGGTCTTGTCTTGAAACGTGATTTTTCTAGCATGATTGTGGAGGATCCGGGTTATGATGGCGCTAGGGAAGCTTTTCTATTAAATGGTTTCACACTTGAAACGTTACCCGTTTATGAGACAGGTGCTGATCTTTCACACCTAGATCATTTGAAATCTCGATTAATTTATGTGGCACCGTCCCATCACAGTCCGTACGGGGTAAGCATGCCCATTCAACAAAGACATGCACTTATCCATTGGGCAAATAAGATGCAAGGATATATTATCGAAGACGATTATGATAGTGAATTTCGCTATACCCAACAACCATTTCCCGCTCTCGCTTCCATAGATTCAACGAGAGTGATTTATCTTGGGAATTTTTCAAAGTGCTTTCTTCCGGGAATTCGTTTAAGTTATATGGTGTTGCCACAGCCGCTTATAGACTGTTATAAAAAACAATTCGCACATTTCGAGAGCACCACTTCACTACTTAGCCAATTCACCATGGCGAAATTCATGGAAGAAGGGGAATGGAATCGCCATATTAAACGCATGCGTCTTGTTTATAAACGAAAGATGCAGCACTTCGTTTTTGAATTACGGAATCATTTCAAGCGAAATATCTCGATAATTGGCGAGCAGTCTGGTCTGTACTTATTAGTCAAAGTACACATGGAGCGTTCAGAAGAATGGCTCATTCAACAAGCGTCCATTCAGGGAGTGAAAGTTTATCCTACTTCACTCTTCTTCATTAAAAACATAACCGATAAACCAATTATTAAACTGGGTTTCAGTAATTTATCATGTGAGGAAATCCAGCTTGGTGTAAAGCTATTAAAAAGGGCTTGGTTATAAAATACATCACACGTTTGCCAATTAAGAACGCCTTCCTACTGGTAGATCGACTTCAAAAACTGCGCGGGATCAGTCTAGGGACTCTTTATACAGAATAGAGGGAAAAAGAAAGTACATTTGAGTGGATAGTAGACGAAATTATCTTCAATCCAATTAGACTAGGTTGATTGTTTTTTGGTTTCATCTTTTTTTGGTTTAACAACCAGGGAGCAGATCGGTGCGGCAGCTGCTCCCTTTTTCATTGAAGGAACGGGCAGATTTACTCAACAGCGGGCACGAAAGAACGGCAGATTAAACGGGCCCATATCATTTTTTCGTTTCCAATGTCACAAATCAGATCCTTACGTTGTTATATGTGTGAAAAATGTAAAGGAGATGAAGAGAGATGAACGACTTGACATGCATTATCATTGGAGGCGGCCATGCAGGGCTTGGGGCGCTCAAAGCAATAAAGGAAGAGACCCGGGGCATGGCGAACGGGCAGCGTATTCGGTTTGTTCTGATCGACAAGCAGCCCGGTCATGTACGCAAAGTGATGTTGTTCCGGCCGGCCGCAGGCGGGGAAGAGATTATAGTTCCCTGGACGCGTTATTGTTCAGAAGGAGTCGAATTCTTGCAAGGTACGGTTACTTCCGTAGATAGTGAGGCAAAACGGATTCGATATACGGATGCGGAAGGAAATGATGCCCGAATTCATTATGACCTTTTAGTAGTTGCGGTCGGAAGCATTGTTCGTCGACCGGATCCCGATACGGGAGGGATCGCCTTGACCGACCCGCAAGCGGCGGCAGATATCCGGGAGCGCTGGCGTGCCAATCTGCGGAAGGCTGCCGTCGAGACGAACCCTGAGGAACGAAAGCGACTAATGACAATCGCGGTTGCGGGGGCGGGCATCAGCGGCATCGAGACGTCCGCCGAGCTGGTGCTCGCCATGCGGACGGAAGCGGCGGCACTAGGACTGAATCCGTCCGAAGCTTCCGTCTATTTGTTAAATGCGAACGAGCGGCTGTTCCCGGGAGGGCCGGAAAAAGTTGGACGAAAGTTGGAGATGACGCTCAGAGAATGTGGAGTGACAGTGCTTCACAATCGTAAGGCAATGCGGGAGCAAGCAGGAGTGTTGACGTTGAGCAATAGTGATCGTCTGCCGGTTGGCCTATGTATATGGACGATTGGTCTGATACCGAATCCGGCCCTACGCAGCATGGGCTTGCCGCTTACTTCTGAAGGTCAAGTGCTGGTGGATGAATGTTATCGCGTCCAAGGGATGTCGGGCGTATACAGCATTGGCGATTGTGCGAGAATCGTCGATCCGAGTACCGGCAAGGCAGATCAGATGACGTGCAAAGAAGCTGGGCCGCAGGCGTTAAGACTGGGAAAAATCGTGATGGCTGATCTGGATGGCCGTTCCGCGCCGGTTCACAAATCGTTTTTGGATACGTTCGGCATCGGCCTTGGGCAAAATCGCGGGTTGATGTGGGTACGCAAATGGGGACTTGATATCATCATAACGGGGAAGCTTGCGTGGAAAGTCAAAAAGCTGGGATGGGATTTTGCTAGCTGGCTCCGATAGAAACAAAGGATATATGTCTAATAGCCCGGAGAAGGTGAGACGGCGGATGAGGGAACTGTACGATCAAATATAGAGCGCTTCTGTTCACGTTGGCTTATCAGTTGACTGGCTCCGCGGCAGACGGCACGAGCGCAAAGCTGATCCATTCAGACCCGAGCCCGTAGACATCTGCGAGCTGCACCGAGGGTAATCTTCAGCAATTGAAGAGATTAATGAAACGTCAAATCACACTAACGTTGTCAAAGAAATAGACCTATTCGCACAGGCCATGGAGCATCGTCATATGCTCTGTGGCCGTTTTTTTATTCCGGCAGCAGCTCTTGACCCTAACACTAGTGTAATACTTTAGAATCAGGATTGAACACGCAGAGATGAGCGTTTTGCTGGTCAAAATTTAATAATTTATTGTAGGAGGTATTTCAATTTGGATAGGAACGATCAAAGTAAGCTAGGAGAAAATTTGAGTGACAACTCTATCGTTACTGGGGATACGATGGTAGGCGAGGATCGCATATCAGTATCAGTCATTGGTTTGGGCAATATGGGCTCGGCACTGGCCGAAGCATTCGTCAAGGCAGGACATCCGACTATAGTTTGGAACCGCAGCGCCACAAAAGCTGCTCCCCTTGTTGCCATGGGGGCGGTACGCGCGGATACGATCGAGGACGCAATCTCGGCAAGCACATTAGTTATTGCTTGCCTGACCACTTATGATGCCACGATCCAGGCAATGGAACCAGCTGGAGTTGGATTGGCTGGTCGAACCCTGGTTACCCTGAACTCTGGTACACCTGCAGGTGCTCGCAAGATGGCCGCTTGGGCAACTGGACACGGTGCGAGGTTCCTCGACGGAGCAGTCAAAAACGTACCTGCAGCCGTAGGGAAACCGGATACCCTCCTATACTATAGTGGTGACAAGGCTACGTTCGACGAACACTTGGCGACGCTGAAGGTGCTAGGCGGAGACACCGTCTACCTTGGAGGGGAACCGGATCTCGCTAAACTTTACGAATTCGCCGTAGGAGGTACGCTGCTGCCTGCCCTTCTAGGTTTCTTCCAGGGTGCCGCCCTTGTCACGGCACGCGGCCTGCAGGCAAGCTCGTTGGTACCTTACTCCATTAAATGGCTAGAGATGATCGGATCGGTCCTGCCGAGTTTTGCGGAGGAGATCGATGCAGGTGATTACTCCAAGCCTGCCTCTTCTGTCGGCATCTTCCATGAGTCTATCGCATACGACCTTGAGATAGGTAAAGAGGCGAACATCGATGTCTCTTGGAACGCCCCCATGCACGAACTCCTTAGACGAGCGGTAGCGACAGGTTACAGGGACCATAGCATCTCATCACTGGTTGAGCTACTCAGAAAGTCGGAACGTGGGATAAAGAATTAATTATTTGGTATTTACCCGAAACCGAATTTGAAGCTGAAAGGAGTTTCTCCATTGAACAATAGTAACCCAAGTGAGAAAAGAAACAGCAAGTCAGTGGGTGATGCGAAAGCAAACGGTAACCGCTCCCCTGTGACAATCATCGGGCTTGGTCCAATGGGCAAGACGATGGCGGGCGTTTTCCTAGATCGCGGCCACGAGGTGACCGTGTGGAACCGAACTGCCAGCAAAGCCGACGAGCTTGTGGCAAAAGGTGTCATCAGGGCGTCCACAATCAATGAAGCTCTAGCAGCGAACGAGTTGATCATTCTCAGCTTGACGGACTACGATGCAATGTACGCAATCCTCGAACCTGCCTCCGAAATCTTATCTGGCAAAATTCTCGTCAACCTGAGTTCAGATTCCCCAAAGAAAGTCCGTGAAGCGTCAATGTGGTTAGCTGAGCGAGGTGCCTGGCATCTCACCGGAGGTGTTTTGGCCTCGCCTTCAGGGATCGGTAATAAAGAATCAGTCACACTCTATAGTGGCCCTAGAGAGATCTTCGAGGCTCAGAAGAATATCTTAGAGGTACTGACAGGTACTGATTATAAAGGCGAAGACCCTGGACTCGCCATGCTGTACTACCAGATACAAATAGATGTCTTCTGGACCGCCATGCTTAGTTACCTTCACGCTGTTGCAGTGGCGAGAGTGAACGGCATCACAGCTGAACAGTTTCTACCCTACGTCTCGGATATCCTTTCTTCCCTGCCGAAGGTACTTGAGTTCTATACGCCGCGGCTCGATGCGGGTGAGCACCTAGGTGAGGTGGATAGACTTGCCATGGGCTTTGCGAGTGTCGAACATGTTTTCCATACCACCAATGAAGCAGGCGTTGATACTTCCCTGCCCTCTGCGGTATTGGAAATCTTTAAGCGAGGCATGGTAAATGGTCACTCTGAGGATAGCTTTACCAGCCTTATTGAAATCTTCATGAAGTCCGATATTCGTTCTGAAAAAATAGGCCATCCCTTATGAGAAGGTTCTAAGCCTTGCCGTAATCCCAAGATCCGCAGCTGCTTCCTTTTTATTCGCTACGCTATCTGGCAAGTTAATTTGATAACCATGAATTTTCGGATATGATAAAATAAGTAAATGATCCTTTAATTTCCAATGGGAGTAGATGATATCATTAGTAGAATTATCGTAAACAGGCTTCGGGCTGCCGGTTGTGTTTTCGCCGAAGATGAGGCCCAATTGTTCATCTCCGCAGCACGGACAACCGCTGAGCTCGATGACATGGTAAACCGGCGAGTCGCAGGCTTGCCCCTTGAACACATTCTTGGTTGGGCGGAGTTCTGTGGTCTGAGGATAGCTGTGGACACTGGAGTTTTCGTACCACGTCAACGTACCGAGTTTCTAGTCCGCCAAGCT
>DASQNU010000106.1:0-22973 GCA_035644815.1 Bathyarchaeia archaeon
TGCGTAAATAATGACCAACACAGGGAGGTAGCGTATGCCGAGAGTTGCTGTAGAAGGCTCATTGACAGCAGTGAGAAAAATGCTTCGCGACAACGGATACGATGTGGTTGACTTGGGAAACTGGCAACAGCTGGTGGATGCGGTCGTCATTACTGGTCAGGATGTCAATGTCATGAGTGATCAGCGCAAGCAAATCACAGGTGCTCCTGTGATCAATGCGCACGGAATGACGGCAAATGAAGTGTTCCATGAAGTCAATTTACGCTGTTCGCCGGATCATCATCGCTAAGGGGTTGCGGTTACGAGTAAAGCAGCTTCTTGCAATAGCAAAAATGCACCGTTTCGTTCGGTGCATTTTTTTATTTCCGGTGGGTGGAAGTTTTTTTCATAAGGGTAAGCTTGTTTTCCATCCATGTTCTATAATGGACTTATCTTGATAAGGAGGGCTGGTAGCCATGGTGTATTCGGCGCTTTCATCCAGATACGACACAATGATCTATAACCGTTGCGGGAAGAGCGGTGTGAAACTCCCCGCCATTTCTTTAGGACTGTGGCACAATTTTGGTGGGACCGATTCCTATGAGAATGGGCGAGCGATGCTCCGCAGAGCTTTCGATTTGGGAATCACCCATTTTGACCTGGCTAACAACTATGGGCCACCTCCTGGCTCAGCAGAAGAAATGTTCGGAAAAATGCTGCAATGTGATTTCCGCCCATACCGGGACGAGATGATCATTTCCACGAAGGCAGGGTATCGCATGTGGCCAGGGCCATACGGGGAGTGGGGTTCAAAGAAAAATTTGATTGCCAGCTTGGACCAAAGTCTGAAGCGGATGGGGCTTGATTATGTCGATATTTACTATCATCACCGGCCGGACCCGAATACTCCTCTTGAAGAGACCATGGCTGCTTTGGATCTCGTAGTACGGCAAGGAAAAGCGTTATACGTAGGGATATCGAATTACAGACCTGAAGAAACGCGGGAAGCTTCTCGAATCTTAAAAAGGCTGGGTACCCCATGCCTGATCCATCAGCCCAATTACTCCATGATGACAAGATGGATAGAGGACGGCCTTCAGGACGTATTGGAGGAAGAGGGAATCGGTTCGATTGTATTTTCGCCATTGGAAAAGGGAGTATTAACGGACCGTTATCTCCATGGCATTGCACCGGACTCTCGTGCTGCTGGCCCAAGCGTATTCCTTCGTCCGGAAGATATTAGCGAGGCCCGTATCGAAATGGTGAGACGCTTGAATCAGATCGCTGCAGAGAGAGGACAAAAGCTCTCGCAGATGGCATTAGCGTGGGTATTGAGAGAGGGAAGAGTGACCTCCGCATTGATTGGAGCAAGCAAGGTCTCCCAAATTGATGATGCGGTTGGAAGCTTAAGCAATCTTGCGTTTTCAAGCGAAGAACTTGCGCGAATTGACGAGATCATCTTCCATGCTTAAAATCCGCTCGTTAAATAAGACAAAGCCAGTCCAAGATGACTGGCTTTGTCATTTGTCAGTTGACTATCCGTCCTACTTCGCTCGCGTAGGAAAAAGGCAAGAAACGGAGTCCTTCATTCCAGATCCCGACATACGCCACATCTTCATTCCAGACATGGACAGAACCAATGGAAAAAGGAGAAGTAACTTGATCGTGGAACAACGAGACTGTCAGCACGGCGGAGCGTGGCTCCTGGCGTTCCAAGAGACTTTTCCAAGTGACGGGTGTACGAGTGGTGGGTTCTGCCAATGCAGCAGGCAACCAATCGATATGGTCAAAAGGATTTTCTTCGATGGTGCTGAAGCTGCGCAGTCGAACGAGCTGTTTTTCAGCGGTGGCCAAATCGCGTGGCTTCAAGCCTACGATGGTCTCCGGATCGGGCTGAAAAGAGGTGGGATAACGCTCTCCGGTTTTGGCGTCGATATATTGCGTTACTTGTTCTTTGTCAACTTTCCAAAAAGAGGAAAAACCATCGTAGACAGGAATGGCATCCTTATCTGACGGCGCAATCGTTTCATCAAAAAGCAGATATTCACCCGAGCCATATTCGAGCAGAGCAAAAACTGGCTTTCGGGTTGCTGTCGTTTCTTTGTTTTCCGGAAGCTCAGCGACGACCATATAACCGACTTCCTTGCCTTGTGTGGTCAAGGTAACCAGCCATTGATGCTGATTCGTCCCGAGGGTTCTGACCGTAGGCGTGGCATTTCGCCAGGCTGCAAATCCCGCATCCTGCGCGCTGATGGTACGCATCCATTGGGCGATGTCTTGCTGCAATTGATCCTCCCATGGACCTTTCGCCATGGCGGATGGGGCGGTTGCTGGCAGCAGCAAAGTGAAGATAAGCAGTACAATTGTGATCCGACTCAAGCTCACTCACCATCCTTGCACCGTACTACCTACCATTCTATCCGTTACACCCCAGAAAGATTTGTTGCTTATTGTCAGTCGGCCAAGTTTTTTTCTCGTTGTTGTTTTACATTTTTCAGCGCTATCTTTGTTTTTTCTCTCAATGAAAGGGAGGCATATTGTGGAGATAAAAAATCCCCCCATTGATCAAATTTACTTCGATGCGGGGTTCATACTGCCAGCGAAGCTCTTCCATTCGCCGTTCTTTTTCTTCCTGTGGCGTGCTCTTCTTCCATTCGCCCTGATTGATTTCCGACTTGGGCGTTTCCGGAATCGAATGCGCACGCAAAAAATCGAGGAGCCGTCCGCCGCCTGCGCGAACCTCGTCGATCGTGGCAGGGAGCGCAACCGGTTCGACAACCTTGTCCTCCGGGATATTCACCAGCAGGCGATCTTCTTGGACGGGTTCTTCTTCCGGAGGGCTGACAGCTTCTTCCGGTGATTCGTCCGCTTGTTCTTCTTCGTCTACCGTTTTTTCGCGTAAAGCAAGCTCGGTATAGTAGGCCTCCAGAATCTCCCATTCATCATGCAGCCGTTCACGCGCTTCCATGGCCCAGCGGCTGTCCTGCTGTTGGATCACTCGATTGATTTCTTGCTCCAGTAAGCTTACGCCTTGCTCCAAACTGATCGTTTTCGCCTGCGTATAGTAATAAGCTGGTATGGACGGTTGCAGCTGGAGTCTTTGCAAAAATGGGTAAAAGTTGTGCACGACCCTTGGCTGATACAGATTTACCCCAAGGTATAAAAGCAAATCTTTCTTTTTATCACAAATAAAGGAGATCTTTACGTTGAGCCCGAGCCAAGGAGTGAGTGGGTTGGAACGGCGTGTCCCTGACCCGAGAGGACTGATCATGGCAGGGTGATGCTCATACATGCATACGAAGCGGCCATGGTTAGCTGCCGATTGAAAGATTTGCTGCAAGCGTGATGCCCCAAAGTGAATCTGCTCTCCGCGAATATCAGTGCCGACCTGGTCAGGTTGAAAAATGAACGTAAGAACCATGGGCTGGTAGGGGAGATTCATTTTTTCGACCCAGCTCCAGTAAAAGGGACGATTCCCGATATCCTTGTCCACTTCAACGGGCAGTTTTACCGTGAAGTAATGCGGATGTGTTTCGACAATATGGGTGGAAAAAGCGGCGAAATACCGCTCGATATAGGATCGTACCTCTTGTTGGTTCACGGCAAGATTCCTCCTTCTGACGATTGAAGAGGTTTCGTATGCTTAGGGTCCATGTACGGCTTCCAGTAGTGGCGATTGAGTTTTCGCAGCCTTCGCCGTACGGATTGCCTGTCCCATGTTGTCCAGTTTTAACGCCATTTCTTTGGAGGAGCGGGAATCCATGATAATGCTGATCAAATTCTCTTCCAGACTGTTGGACAGGTGCAGACGTTCGACAATATCATCGAGATCACCAATGACCATCTCAAACAGATCGATTTTTTCATATAAGAGATTAAGAATATGCTCTTCGATGGTGCCGGTTGTTGAGAGATTGTAGATAAAGACATCGCGCTCTTGACCGAGTCGATGGACACGCCCGATCCGCTGCTCGACGCGCATCGGATTCCAGGGCATATCATAATTGATCACCTGATTGCAAAATTGCAGATTGATCCCTTCACCGCCGGCTTCGGTGGCGATCAGTACCTGTGCGCGATTTTGGAACAGATCGGTCATCCAGTCCTTTTTGCTTCGTTTAAAACCGCCGCGAAAAGGAACCGAGGTGATATTGTGCTCACTTAAATATTTTTGCAAGTAATTTTGTGTGGCCCGGTACTCCGTAAAGATAATCACCTTGTCATTGATTTGCTTGATCAGTTCAACCGTTTTGGCGGCTTTCGAATGGGTCTCGATTTTCTTGATCATTTCCACCAGCTCCATGATGGAAGGGCGGAGCGGGGAGTCTTCCGACGTGCGTTGATACATATTATAGAGAGTCATAAAGGCCGCTTCCCGGCTTGAGCATACTTCTCGCTGCAAGGTGATGAGGGCAAGCGAGTTAAAGGTACCCATTTCCGAACGGTAATGCTCCCGCACGAAGTTGGTCACACCTTCATACAAGGCCATTTCCTCAGGGGAGAGCTCGATCGGTACAGATTGAACGCGGCGCGGCGTAAAATGAATGCCGCCATCTCTGCGCTTGTTGCGGATCATCACTTTTTCAATCTCTTCTCGCAGCTTTTCATTGTTTTTCGCTTGCCGTTTTCCTTCGACATACGTATTGGCAAAACTGCTGCTGTGTCCGAGATGCCCGGGTTTTAACAGGTTGATCAGGTTGTACACCTCATCCATCTCGTTTTGAATCGGCGTGGCCGTGAGCAGCAGACAGTATTTTTTCTTGATCTCTTTGACGAATTGGTAATTTCGCGTCCGCTTGTTTTTCAGCTTGTGCGCCTCGTCGATAATCAGCATGTCATACTCGATGTCCAGTACATGGCGTCGATGCGGGTCGCGCTTGGCCGTATCAATCGAGGCAACCACGACATCATACTGACGCCACATATATTCCTTCTTCTGCGCGACTGCAGGAATGCCAAACTTTTGGTTCAGCTCCTTCGTCCATTGGATAACCAGCGAGGCTGGAACAAGGATCAAGATCTTCTTGGCCAGACCGCGCACCATATATTCCTTCATGATCAATCCGGCTTCGATCGTCTTTCCCAATCCCACCTCATCGGCTAGTATGGCCCGTCCGCGCATTTCATTGAGTACCCGTTCCGCCGTTTGCAGCTGATGCGGAAATGGTTGCAAGTTCGAGACGTATTTCAGGCATTGCAATTGATCAAAATCGGAAACGGCTTTTGCTTCCTCGGCCTCAATCGCCAATTGGAACAGCTCCCATTTATGCCAGGGACCATCTTGCTGTAAGAGCTCGGCAAAAGAAGGAAGCCAGGTTTTGTCGAATGTAACGGGAATGTTCGTCAAAACAAATCATCCTTTCGGGGAAGGATCAAAACAAAGCATTGTAAACGCATAAATCGCATACATTTTTACGTTTGAAACAATTATCATTAAGTTTTTGACGAGAAAAGCAGAAAATTATATTTTCAATCGATTTCCGGCATGGTAGGATAAAGATGAATAAGGAAGAGGGCTTTTATCGAAGCAACCGCGAAAGAGCAAGCCCAAGTTTTTCTTATTCTAGTATGCAGCACTTGGCAAAAGTTATGTACATACACGCGAATGATGGTAGCAGGGAGAGACCACGACAGTTGTGGCGCCGAAGGAGCAAGCCGTTTTGCGGTGAATCTCTCAGGCAAAAGTACCTCTACCGGACGCATCTCTGGAGAGCGCTCAGTTGAGCCACCAAAGGGGAAACTTGTGAGGTTGTGAAGGAAAAGGGAGCATCCCCGGGCCCTTTTACCCGCGATCGGCGAGGTAACTCTCAGGTACCAAGGACAGAGGAGAAGAATGGGATCATAGCGATATGATTCGTCTTTCTTCTTGCTGTCCTTTTTTGCATGGTAAAAAACGAGAGACGGCCATGACCGTTTTGTTTCAAGCTGAAGGTGATCGGGGAAGGTAAGGATGGAAAATTTGTTGGAGGTGTAAGCGATGTCGGATTTGAAAAGAACCCCGTTGTTCCCCGTCTACGCCAAATATGGCGCTAAGACGATTGATTTTGGCGGATGGGATCTTCCTGTTCAATTCTCCAGCATCACGGAAGAACACGAGGCGGTTCGGACAAAAGCAGGTCTCTTTGATGTATCGCACATGGGGGAAGTAGAGGTGAAAGGCCCTGATTCCCTGGAATACCTACAGCGGTTGACCACGAATGATGTGTCGAAGCTGGCAGCGGGTCAGGCGCAGTATAGCGCCATGTGTTATCCCGATGGCGGTACAGTGGATGATCTATTGGTATACAAGTATGAGGATGATCATTATCTGTTGGTCATCAACGCCTCCAACATTGATAAGGATTTCGCCTGGATGCAAGAGAATCTGTCAGGCAATGTGCAAATTACCAATCTTTCCCCAGAGACTGCTCAGATTGCGATCCAAGGGCCGCGGGCAGAGCAGATCCTACAAAAGCTGACCAATACCGACCTGTCTGAAATCGGCGTCTTTCGGTTCCGCCGGGACGTAGAAATTGCGGGGATCTCAGCATTGGTTTCGCGCACCGGTTATACCGGAGAGGACGGTTTTGAAATTTACCTGGATGCAGACAAAGCTGCAACCTTGTGGGATACGCTTTTGGCCGAAGGGAAAGAAGAAGGGTTGCTGCCATGCGGTCTGGGCGCTCGCGATACTCTTCGTTTTGAGGCGCGTCTCCCGCTTTACGGTCAGGAGCTTTCCAAAGATATCACCCCGATCGAAGCGGGCATTGGCTTTGCGGTGAAAACGGATAAAGCGATCCCGTTCATCGGGCAAGAAGTATTGAAAGAGCAGAAGGAAAATGGCGCACCACGCAAACTGGTTGGGATTGAAATGATCGATCGCGGCATTCCGCGCTCCCATTATCCTGTGTACGTGGGAGAGGAGCGTATCGGCGAAGTGACGACAGGGACGCAATCCCCGACGTTGAAAAAAAACGTCGGCTTGGCCTTGCTGCAAGCAGCCTATACCGCATTGGACACCGAAGTCGAAGTAGAAATTCGCGGCAAACGTCTGCGCGCCAAAGTGGTTGCAACACCTTTCTATAAACGTCCGCAAAAATCATAGAGGAGGAATACCCACGTGAAATACCGTTACTTGCCGATGACGGATCAAGATCAACGCGAGATGCTTGATTTCCTTGAGATCAACAGTGTTGACGATCTGTTTACCGATATTCCGGAAGAAGTGCGTTTTCAGGGAGAACTGCAAATCTCCACATCGTTATCTGAACCAGAGCTGGTGACTTACTTTCAAACGCTGGCAAAAAAGAACGTTAATTTCAGTACCCATGTGAATTTCCTCGGAGCGGGTGTTTATCAGCATTACACACCAAGTGTGGTTAACCACATGCTGCTGCGCGGCGAATTTTTCACGGCGTATACACCTTATCAGCCGGAAATCAGCCAGGGCGAGCTGCAAGCGATCTTTGAATTCCAGACCATGGTCTGCGAGCTGACAGGGATGGAAGTGGCCAACTCCTCAATGTATGATGGCCCGACTTCGCTTGCTGAAGCTGCAATGATGGCAGCTGGCCACACTGGCAAGAAAAAGGTGCTCACTTCTCGTGCGGTTCATCCGGAAGCGCGTGGTGTGCTGAAAACATACGCTTACGGTCAAAGCGTGCATTTGCAAGAAATCGGTTATAACAGTGAAGGTGTAACTGATCTGGCTGCACTGGAAGCCATGCTTGATGAAGAAACGGCAGCGGTCGTTGTCCAATACCCGAACTTCTTTGGCAATATCGAGGACTTGGCAGCGATTGAAAAGATCGTTCATGCCAAAGGTGCTTTGTTGATCGTATCATCCAATCCGTTGGCTTTGGGCGTTCTCGAGGCTCCAGGCAAACTGGGGGCAGACATCGTGGCAGGTGATATGCAGCCATTTGGGATTGCGGCTTCCTTCGGCGGACCGCACTGCGGATATTTTGCCACTACTTCAAAACTGATGCGCAAAATGCCGGGACGCATCGTGGGACAGACCAAGGATGAAAACGGAAAGCGTGGCTTCGTGTTGACCTTGCAAGCCCGTGAACAACACATCCGTCGGGAAAAGGCTACCTCCAACATTTGTTCCAATCAGGCGCTCTTGGCCTTGGCGTCTGCAATCACCATGAGCTCGCTGGGCAAGCAGGGCGTACAAGAAATGGCGATGATGAACCTGCAAAAAGCGCATTATGCCAAGCAGGTCCTCCAGGCAAAAGGGCTGGAGATTACGTTTGCTGCACCGTCCTTCAATGAATTCGCGATCAAAGTCAATAAGCCGGTCGTGGAAGTAAATAAGCAATTACTGGAAAAAGGCATCATCGGCGGCTATGATCTGGGTCAAGATTATCCGGAGCTAGCTGGACATACGCTGCTCGCGGTAACCGAGCTGCGCACGAAGCAGGAAATTGAGGCATTGGCAAATGAACTGGAGGTGATCGTCCGTGGCTAATGGAAGAGAAAAAGAACTCATTTTTGAATTAAGCAAACCAGGTCGTGTTGGCTACAGCCTGCCAGAGCTGGACGTACCGGAAGCAGATATCACCAGTTTGTTGCCTAACCATTTGATTCGTCAGACACCAGCCGAGCTGCCGCAAGTATCTGAGCTGCAGGTCGTGCGCCATTACACCGAGCTGTCTCGTCGCAATCACGGGGTAGACAATGGCTTCTATCCACTCGGTTCTTGCACGATGAAATACAATCCAAAAATCAACGAAGATGTCGCACGCTATCCAGGCTTTGCTTTGACTCATCCGCATCAGCCGGAAGAAACCGTACAAGGCGTATTGGAAGTAATGTACAATCTGCAGCAAGACTTGGCGGAAATTACGGGCATGGACGCAGTCACACTGCAGCCTGCAGCCGGAGCAGCGGGTGAATGGACAGGGCTGATGATGATTCGCGCGTACCATGAGAGCCGCGGAGAGCATCATAGGACCAAGGTAATCGTGCCAAACTCCGCGCACGGAACAAATCCGGCATCTGCTGCAGTGGCTGGCCTGGATACCGTAACGATCCCTTCCGATGAGAGAGGTCTCGTGAACATCCAGGCATTGCGTGAAGCAGTGGGGCCGGATACGGCAGCACTCATGCTGACCAACCCGAATACACTAGGGCTTTTTGAAGAGGATATCGTCGAGATGGCGCAAATCGTCCATGAAGCAGGCGGGCTTCTATATTATGACGGTGCCAATGCCAATGCGATTCTCGGCATTGCCCGTCCAGGGGACATGGGCTTCGATGTCGTGCATTTGAACTTGCATAAAACCTTTACAGGACCACACGGCGGTGGAGGGCCGGGTGCGGGGCCAGTCGGCGTGAAAAAGATTCTCGAGCCATTCCTGCCAACGCCGATCGCAGCGAAGCGCGAAGATGGCACCTATTACTGGGAAACCAATGTACCGCAATCGATTGGCCGCGTGAAAGGCTATCACGGAAACTTCGGTATCCTGCTGCGGGCGTACTCCTACATTCGCACCATGGGAGCAGATGGCCTGAAAAAAGTATCGCAGTATGCGGTGCTGAATGCGAACTATATGATGCGCAAGCTCGCAGGCGCTTACCAACTCCCATTTGACCGTGTCTGCAAGCATGAATTCGTACTCTCTGGCGTGAATCAGAAAAAGCTGGGTGTACGTACGCTGGATATCGCCAAACGTTTGCTGGACTTCGGCTACCATCCGCCAACCATCTACTTCCCGTTGATCGTAGATGAGTGCTTGATGATTGAACCGACCGAGACCGAAACCAAGGAAACATTGGACGAATTCATCGCAGCCATGCTGCAAATCGCACGGGAATGTGAAGAAACGCCGGAAATCGTTCAAGAGGCTCCACATACCACGGTAGTGAAGCGTCTGGACGAAGCTACGGCAGCACGCAAACCAATCTTGCGTTATCAGCCAGAGGTATAACATATGGAAAAGGATAGAACGGCAGGGGTTATTCTCTGCTGCTCTATCCTTTTTTCATTTGTGCAGGTTCTGCGATATCCCCAGATGCATTCGCTTTTGCCATGTAATCGAGATGATGATAGCCCCAGCTGCACATATCGGTTAATACCGTTCCCAATGACCTGCCGTGATCAGACAATTCATATTCCACTTTCGGGGGAATTTCTTGAAAGACACGGCGTACAACAAGGCCGTCGCGTTCCAGCTCGCGAAGCTGATTGGTCAGCATGCCCTGCGTAACATTGGGAAGGGAACGTCTCAAC
Source organism: Bathyarchaeia archaeon (assembly GCA_035644815.1). Taxonomy (GTDB): domain Bacteria; phylum Bacillota; class Bacilli; order Brevibacillales; family Brevibacillaceae; genus Brevibacillus_F. The sequence goes on from DASQNU010000106.1 coordinate 10,196, forward strand.
TCACCGAAGCGTTTCGTACCCTCGTGCAACAGGATAAACAAGATGAGTGGCTTCCATTTTCCGCCGATGACATGCAATGTCGCTAAAATACCTTCTCGTTTTCCCGGTTCGTCAGCTCTCGCCGGCATGCTCTCAACTCCCAACCTGTAAGATGATGGAGGAAGACTCCCTATCGCAACTTTAGCAGAGTATCTGGATACAGAAAAGTACGATTCTTTTTCATACTTAGTACGGTTATTCGTACTATGAACATGCAGCGATGGTACAAAAAGCCGTACATAGTATGAAGAAACTGCGTACTTGGCAGCATCTGCTTTCTTTCGAATAATGAGGGTGTGTTGACACAGCATCAAAAAAAGAAAGGACGATGGTCATGAAAATTATGGTGATAGTCGCACACCCGAATCTGGCGAATTCTGTCTTGAACAAAGCGTTGATGAATGAGGTAAGTAAGCGCCCTGATGTGCTGGTGCGTGATCTGTATCAAGAGTACCCGGATTGGCAGATTGATGTAGAAAGAGAACAGCGATTGCTGCTCCAGTATGATCGTATTGTATTTCAATTTCCCTTCTACTGGTACAGCTGTCCGCCCCTTCTGAAAAAGTGGTTTGACGATGTGATGGTACATGGCTGGGCATTCGGACCCGGGGGCGATCATTTGAAAGGAAAAGAGTTTATCGTGGCGACAACGACCGGAGGCGGCGAAAACGAATACCGAGCAGGAGGGCACAACTGGTTTACGATGAGCGAGTATCTAAGACCGATCCAAGCAACTATTACCCGTTGTAATGGCAGCTTCTTGCCCGCATTTGTAAGTTATGGGCCATCTCAGGCGGAACTTCCCAGTGAAGCAAAACGATATGTCGAGCATATACAAAGCTCTGTATACTCTCTTGCTCACGGCATGTGAACAAACTGAATTCCCACTATCTCCATCCTTTTTTGTTGTTCGTTCCTGAATCTGGCTCAATGTGATTACACGAGAACCTTCCAAAAAGAAATGGAATACATTGGGCTAGATAGATGGAATGGAGGAGGAAGTACTGTGATTCCCGGCTATCCGTATTATTCGTTTGAGACTGAATGCAAGACTGTCCCGAATACCTTTCCCCCACAGCATCAGGATCGCCAACCCGGTTATGAGTACGTGATGGTTCCAAGGCCGATTGCCGAAAACCCTTTTTACGTGGGCTCGCAAAAATTAAAAGATAAAGTGGCTATTATCACGGGAGGAGACAGCGGTATCGGACGGGCAGTGGCCATCTCTTTCGCAAAAGAAGGGGCAGATGTCGTTATCCCTTACTTGGATGAAACCGTGGATGCAGAGGAAACGAGACAGCGGATTCAGCAGTTAGGCAGAAAATGCATGCCGATTGCCTGCGATCTTCGCGATGAGCAAGCGTCAAAGGAAGTTGTCAACCGGACCGTTGAATCGTTTGGACAAGTAGATATTTTGGTAAATAACTGTGTGGTGCAGTATCCGCAAAAAAGTGTGCTTGATATTTCCGCGAGGCAGCTCGAAGATACATTTCGGACAAATATTTTCTCGTTTTTCTATATGACAAAAGCAGCGCTCCCCCACATGGGGGCAGGCAGCGCGATCATCAATACGACTTCAGTCACCGCTTACACTGGTGAGAAACTGCTGATTGACTACTCCGCCACAAAAGGGGCCATTGTTTCTTTCACGCGCTCCCTCTCCTTATCACTGGTGGAACAGGGAATTCGCGTGAATGCTGTGGCCCCGGGACCTATCTGGACACCATTTATTCCCGCTACTTTCCCTGAAGAACTGGTCAAGAAGTTTGGGGTCGATGTGCCGATGAAACGGGCAGGTCAGCCGTTCGAGCTTGCACCTACCTACGTTTATCTTGCTTCCGATGATGCCAGTTATGTGACGGGACAAGTGCTTCATGTGAATGGTGGAGAAATCGTAGGAACTTGAAGGGAAGAAACGGAACACTCCAGCGGCTTGTTCCATCTTGTACGGCAATCTCAGAAGGCGTACAATGGACTAGTGCTAGAGGAGGGACGTTCGATGGAACAATGGCGATTTATTATGAGTGATGCAATGTCACCAGATATGAACATGGCAATTGATGAAGCAATTCTAACGGCACACAGTGAAGGAAAAGTTCCGCCAACCGTGCGCTTTTACACCTGGAATCCGGCGACGCTATCTATTGGCTATTTTCAAAAGTCGGAAAAGGAAATCGACACAGAAGAAGTGGCGAAACGCGGAATCGGTTTTGTCCGTCGGCCGACCGGCGGCAGGGCCGTACTGCATGATAAAGAACTTACTTACAGCGTCATCGTATCGGAAAAGCATCCACAGATGCCATCCAGCGTTACAGAAGCGTATAAAGTGATCAGTCTCGGACTCTTGTATGGGTTTCAAGCATTGGGGCTGCAAGCCGAGATGGTATCGTTAGCCTCGGAGGAAGAAAAGGAAAAATACAGTTCTCCAGGCTCATCCGCGTGCTTTGATTCACCCTCTTGGTATGAACTGGTTGTAGAAGGAAAGAAAGTGGCTGGTAGCGCACAGACACGACAAAAGGGCGTCATTTTGCAGCACGGCTCGATCCTGTTGGATATGGATGTAGAGCTGCTGTTCTCGCTGCTGAAGTTCCCGTCCGATCGGGTCAAACAGCGCATGATGGATAGCTTCCGTCAAAAAGCGGTGACGATCAATGATGTTAGCCCGACACCTGTCAGTTTGCAGGAAGCAGTGGCAGCGTTCCGCAAAGGCTTCGCTTCCGGGCTCGGCATTGAGCTGGTAGAGCAAGGACTTACGGACGAGGAGTGGAAATTGGCCGAGCAATTGGCACATGAGCGCTATTCCACGCATGAATGGAATTTCCGCAGATAGGTTCTAAAAAGAAAGCACTCAGGATACAGAAATCCTGAGTGCTTTTTACTTTCTGAGGTTGGATACAGCTAAGTTAATGTTGATCTATCCAAAAATGTTTGATCTTAACAGAAAAGCGTTTTCATGGTAACATCCAAATGATTACATGATAAAAGAGGTGGTGAAAAAATTATGAAACATCGACGCAATACACAAGCATTTACTTTTATGGCTTGGGCTTCGTTCGTTTTGGCATTTTTAGCAATGTTTATCGGTATTTATACCCTGGAAGCTACTTTGCCAGTAAAAGGATATTATGCGGTCACGGCTTTATTTTTGGTCATGTCCTCATTTGTTCTGCAAAAAACAATCCGTGATAATCAGGAAGATGACAAAAATGCCGGCGCAGGATTGTATAGTGCCGAAATGGAAGAGCAACGGCAAAGAAATCAGAAAACAGAATAAACGAGTAGCATAGCAAAAAACAGACCCAAGAATTTCAAGGGTCTGTTTTACTTTGTACAAGCATGTCACATGCTTGAGAGTTATTCGAGTGTAATTAGCTGTAGCGTAACCTATCAATCTATACGTTTACCGATTGCTTGATATTCGATTCGAAGAGCTCTTGCAGCTTTCGGACAACAGGACCAACCTGTCCAGTGCCTACCGGCTTTTCATCGACAGTGACGATCGGCATGACCTCTGTGGTTGTACCCGAGAGGAACAGCTCGTCAGCTTCTTGGGCGAACGCTGTGGTGAATGCTTCCTCATGTACCTTGATTCCATTCGCTTTTGCCAAGTCAATGACCACTTGACGGGTAATGCCGTGTAGAATCAGGTTGTTGGCAGGATGGGTGTACAGCTCTCCATTTTTGACGGCAAACAGATTGGCTGCACTGCATTCGGTCACGATGCCGTCGCGATGCAGGATGCAATCTGCTGCGCCGGCGTTTTTTGCTTCTTGCTTAACGAGTACGGCTCCCAACAGGTTTAAGGTTTTAATATCACAGCGGAGCCAACGGATGTCAGCCACCATTTTCGCAGAGATTCCATGCTGCAATTCATACAGTGGACGTTCCTTTTTTCGGGCAAACGCCATCAAAACAGGGCGAATGTCTGAAGACGGAATGTCGTGCTGACGAGGTGCAGCACCACGTGTTACTTGCATATAGAGAATGGCATCGTCGGCAGAGGTGATCTGATTTTTTTCCAGCAGTTCGAGTCCGATGGAATGGAGCTCCTCTTCGGTCCACGGCAACGTCATGTGCAATTCTTTTGCACTGCGAATCAGCCTTTTCATGTGGCCGTCCCAATGATAGAACTGTCCTTGGTAGATACGTACTACTTCATAGACACCATCACCGAAGTTATATCCGCGATCCTCCGGTTGAATAACGGCTTCACCGGGTTCTACCCATTTCCCATCAACGTACAACATGGTTTGTCCTCCTCATGCATTTCAGCATCCACAAGTGGTTTTCTCCAAGATAGCAGATGAACTTGTCAGGGTCAATGAGAGAGCATCATTGCTGTAGTATTGATGAAAGGAACACGTCCCAGCTTGTGATTTTTCACAGGTAGGCGTATTGTCGGATGTGCTCATACAAATAGGCGGCATCTGCGCCCACTCCGCCCAATAAAGCGGAGGAGCGGCGATATTGCCAAGGCAATCCTAAAAAATACAGGCCGGGCAGGGGACTGACGCCGCGCTTGTGCACGGGTCGACCCGCGGAGTTTAGCACACCGGGCAGATCCAGCCACTTGTAGTCAGGTTGATAACCGGTTGCCCATAAAAGATTGGGAACGGTAAGCCGGCTGCCATCGGAAAAATGAACGCTGTCATGATCTGCTGACACCACACGCGGCTTTAACGTCAATCGGTTTTCCGCGACTAACTGCTGCATTTCCGCTTTGTATCCGAAAATCGGATCGGGACGTGCAGCTAACCATTTACCCAGTACGGAATCGATGGTGATTTTCGAGATGCCGCTCTTATCGAGATACCAAAACAGATTCTTGCCCAAAAAGAAAAGGGGAAGGTGAGCGCGTTTTTTCCCGAGGGCAAGATAGACATGACGCTCGGCCGCGAGCTCAACGGCCAGCTGTGCGCCTGAATTTCCAGCACCGATGACGAGAACAGGACCTTCAACCAGCTGGGAAGGATTGCGAAACTCATGAGTATGAAGCTGGTTGATAGAGGAGGATAAGCTTTTTGACCATCCGGGTACATACGGGCGGTGAAAAGGCCCTGTTGCAACCACGATTTGCTTTGCGATATAGGTATGCGCTGTATCTGTTTGCACGAGATACTTTCCATTGCTACTGGATACAGCGACAACGGTCTGTTGATGACGAATGGGGAAGGCGTAAAATGCCGCATATGATTCCAGATAGCAGGCGACATCGTCCTTTGTCGGTACCTCTTCTTGCTTCCCTGGAAAGGGGAGCCCGGGCAAGCAGCTGTATGCTCGGGGAGTGAACAGAACGAGTGAATCATAACGCCGCCGCCAGCTTTCTCCGACTTGCTTATGTTGATCCAGCACCAAAAAGGAGTGTCCTGCTTGCTTCAGATAATAGCTCATGGCAAGTCCTGCCTGACCTGCTCCGATGACAATCACGTCATATTCGTTCATCGAAAACATCACTCCTATTTTTGGAATAAATTATAACATTAAAGCAATTATTTGAATGAATGAAAAAGAAAAAACCTCGCAATTCATGTTGCAAGGTTATGGATGTTCATGCTCCTGTGCATGGGCTACACCTGTCAATATCAAATGGCGGACATGATCGTCATCAAGCGAATAATAGACGAGCTTGCCTTCTTTCCGATATTTTGCCAGACCCATGGTGCGCAACAAGCGAAGATGATGAGAGGTGTTGGCAATCGTGCTGCCGATAATGTTGGCCACATCGCAGACACACAGCTCATCTTCCAGGGCCAAAGCATAAATGATTTTTGCGCGGGTATCATCAGCCAATGCCTTAAAAATTTTGGCGACTCCATCTGCTTCTTTCATTTTGGGTTTTAACTGAAGCACTTTGCGTTCATCTACGCATTGAATCTCACATACATCAGCTTTGTTATCTTCCATTGGCTTTCGATCACCTCACACTTCCGAGTATCTTTCCATTATAAAACGTTTTGAACAAGGAAAAAAAGACTCGTGTGAGGTGAAACTGTAAACATTCTTATTTGGCACGTTTCCAAAGCAATAGGAAGAGCAAAGCGATTCCCGTATACGTAGTGATAGCGTACACGATCATGCTGTACCATTGGCTAAAGAAGGGAAGCGGTGAAAATACCAGAGACGTGGCGGCAAAAAGCAGATAGAGCGGTGTATGCCGCAAATCATGTTTCTGTGCAAGTGGAGCTGCCAAACCGTAGAACCAGAAAGCCAGCAACAATAACAGCTGCAGCACTGAATGAATCCATATCCCATATTTGCTTGCAGCCGAAAATTCGCTCAGAATCTGGATAAGCGGTTGGTAGCTGGTGTGCACCTCATGCCAGTGGGAGAGAATGTTGAGATTTCCCAAGCTGATCAGCAATAACAACAGAACGCCTCCCAGCCAAATGCCGCTGCGCAGGGTCGACAGCCTTGGCTCTTGACCGATCTGGGCAAATATGACGACCAGTTGAAATATATAATGGAAGGCAACATAAAAGCATGCATAAATGAACCAGTTCGCGTTCAATTGATAGGCCAGACTCGGCAGCGGTACATGAGGCTGCAACAGGAAAAGCAAAATTAGTATGGAAGCGGCGACAATGAAGAGAAACGTGAACATGGAGATCAGACGGATTTGCGGGATACGCAACAGTAAACAGGCAGAGGCTAAGATGCCAATCAACAGCAGAAGGGCAGGGGTGGCATCCTGTGTAAGTAATGCGGCGGTTTCTCCTACCGATACACCTGCATATATAAGCACAAGCGTATAAATCAAAAACGTAACGGTAGGACCCGCTTTTTCGCCGACTAAAAATGCCAGAAAGCGGTCAAGGGTCGTAATGTGGCGAGAAACCGCCATTCTTATGGTCATATCGGTAAGCCAGGTAAGCCCTATGGTCCCCAGCGCAATACCGATAAGCCCCCATGTACCGTAAAAGGAGAAGAATCGCAACCATTCCGCTCCTCCCAGGTAGGAAACGCCTAGGGCGGAGGCTGAATAGATTGCCGCAATTTGCCAGACCGTTCTGTTCATCAGCCATCATCCTTTTTCCAACTTGGTACAAGTCTATGATGGGAGGTGGCTTGTTCAGAACCACAGGAATTGATTCATCTTTCCCTTGCAACCCGTCCTAAGAAAACGGTATTATGAATTTACATGCGTTTTTAGGTGCAGCTATGGCTTTTTAGCAAGAAAGGGTTTGAAACGAGGGATGAGCGTGCCAACTCCAAGTATGGAAGACTATTTAGAACGAATTTACAGCCTGATTGAAGAAAAAGGGTATGCCCGTGTCTCTGATATCGCTGAAGCCCTGGAAGTACATCCTTCGTCCGTCACCAAAATGGTGCAAAAGCTCGATAAGGATAATTATTTGGTATATGAAAAATACCGCGGACTGGTTCTTACCTCGAAAGGGAAAAAAATCGGAAAGCGTCTTGTAGACAGACATAGTTTGCTGGAGGATTTTCTTCGATTGATTGGGGTCGATGAAGAACATATTTATCAGGATGTAGAAGGAATTGAGCATCACCTGAGCTGGGAGTCCATTAATTGTCTCGGGTATTTGGTCAATTACTTGCAAGCGGATCCAAGTAGAGTGGAAGAACTGCAGCGGATCAAAAGAGAGGAAGAACAAAAAGAGGAATAAGGGCTGGCCAATGGGCCGGCTTTTTTTTACGGAAGCTGTTTTACAAGTTTTTTACAGAAAGACAAACCACTCCCTATTTTCAGGGAGGAAGCTTCCGATATAAAATGGAAGAAAATTCTTCAATTTATCCTGGTATAGGGGAGGCGATGACAGTGAAAGCCGACGCTGTATTTGAAGGCGGTGGGGTTAAGGGGATTGCGTTCATCGGTGCGGTCGCGGAGATGGAGTCGGCAGGCTATGTCTGGGAAAAAGTCGCCGGAACCTCCGCGGGCTCGGTAGTTGCCGCCTTGCTTGCAGCCGGGTACAGCAGTGAAGAATTGTATCGCATCTTCATGGACATGAACTATCTAAGCTTTTTGAAACAAACAGGCTGGGGGCGTATTCCTTTCGCAGGGCCGGTATACAATCTCTGCCGACTAAAAGGGTTGTATCCGGGTGGTACATTTGAACAAATGATGGACTCCCTACTGCGTGCAAAGGGTGTATCGACCTTTGGCGACCTTCCGCCGGAAAAATTGCGTATCATCGCTTCTGACATTACCGGAGGCAAAATGCTAATCCTTCCTGATGACCTTCCTTCCTTTGGCATCGATCCGCTTTCCTTTCCTATCGCCCGTGCCGTCCGTATGAGTTCATCTATCCCGTATTTTTTTCAACCTGTAATACTGAAGCAAAATAATTTGATTCATTACATAGTCGATGGCGGGCTGCTCAGCAACTTTCCCGTTTGGTTGTTTGATGTCCCAGGAGTGCCGAGATGGCCCACCATCGGGTTTCGGTTACACGATGAAACCATCGATATGGACTACACGAAAGTAACGGGACTCTTTAGCTTTAGCAAGGCTCTTGTGTCTACCATGCTGGAAGCTCACGACCGCATGCACGTTCAGCGTGCGCATGCAGTCAGGACGATTTTTGTGCATACGCTTGGTGTGAAAGCGACGCAGTTCAATCTATCCGAAGCTGTGCGGGAGATGCTGTTTCAATCGGGGAAAAAAGCGGCGCTAGACTTTTTGCTAACATGGGATTTTCAACGTTATGTGACGGAGTATCGAAAACCAAATGGACAAAAACGGTTCTTCACATAGAAAAAAGGCTGTCTGACAAATTCCGCAGGCAGCCTTTTTCCTTATTGGTACATCTTTGGTTCTTTTTCTTTTTCGTTGCTTTGCTTTGTTTTTCCCTTGCTTCCTTCAATCACACGAAACGGATTTTCTTTGCGAGGTGAATGGCCGGTTTTCCTTGTCATGCTCTTCGTCATTTTGGTCGGTTGCTTCGGCTTCTGTACCCGAAACCAGGGAAGAAAACGACCGCTTTTCATGTAATTATTGACGAGATAAAACAGGAGAGCGGATAGACCAATGATGACCAAAAGGTTAATCGGATTCGCGATCAGCTCCTGGAAAAATCCGATCACCGCGAGAAGAATCAGAATGCCAAAAAACGGATGAACACGGCTCTTCATGGATCTCACCTCTGAGGTTACAATATGCTTGCGTTATCCAGTCGTGGCGAACTCATTTTGCTTTGACAAGGCAGAATCGCGTTCACGCATTCTTTGAAAAGATGCGATCGCTACTTCTACCTGACTGTCATCCGGTTCTTTCGTTGTTATTTTTTGCAGCCAGAGCCCAGGATAGCCTAGGAAGCGCAGCACCGGCGTTTCTCTGAACTTGTTCGTCCATTGCAGGACTTCATAGGAAAGCCCCATGACAACAGGCAAGAGAAGGATCCGTTGCACGACGCGTTCCCACAGGCTGTCATAGCTGAAAAAGGAATAGACAACGACCCCGACCAACACAGTAAAGATGATAAAGCTGCTGCCACAACGATAATGCAGCGTGGAAAACTTTTGCACATTTTTTACTGTTAATTCTACCCCGGCTTCAAACGCGTTAATCACTTTATGCTCGGCCCCGTGATACTGGAACAACCTTTTGATCAAAGGGGCTTGTGCAATCACATAAATATATCCAAGTAACAGCAGGATCTTGAAGCCGCCCTCGGCCAGATTTTGCGGAATGCCCGGCGGCACCCATCTGCCTAAAAGGAATTCGGCGAGAAATACAGGTACCAATGTAAAGACGAATTTACCGAAGAGAAACGAAAGTACGCCGACCACGGCGACACCGAGAATCAGGGTGAGGCGGGATGGTCCGCTATCAGCTGACTCTTCCTCGGATTCCATGCTGTATCTCTCCGTTGCGAAATTTAAATGCTTCGCTCCGTTAGCACTGGCTTCAATCAATCCGACGATCCCACGAATGAACGGGATCTTTTTTAAACGGGCGACCCATTTTTTGTCTTCTCTGGGAGCTTCAAAATACTCGATCTCCTGATTTTTTCTGCGTATGGCCGTGATCGTAACGGATTTACCGCCGAACATGACTCCTTCGATGACGGCTTGACCGCCGTATGCGGGCGTATTTGGTTGCGACAATTGAGATCACCTTCCTTACCTTCTATTCTAGCGTAAAGTAAGGCTAATCGCTACAAGCAGATCATAGGAAACCAACCGGTACATAACTGAAAACGAAGCGCGAGGAACATACTAGAGGTGAGGTGATTGAAATGGAAACTGCACAATCCAATTATGATGCCAGTGAGAAAAAAGAAACCAAAGAAAAAACGGCCTGGCGGAAAATTGTCGAGGTAGGATTATGGGGAACAATCTTGTGGGGCTTATTGCGAGTGATCGCTAATTTTCTAGGATTCACGCCTTATGGAATTCGCTCCTTTTCACGTCCTTTGCTAGGCATGTGGGGGGAGCAGGCGATGCTCGGTACGTTTATCGGTATCATCACCTTGTTCCTGTTGGTAACTGGGGCTGCAGCGGTATATGGGTTGTTCGTATCGCGTATCAGGCTCTGGTGGGGCGGACTTGTCTATGGTTTCGGTGGGATGCTTTTGTTTGGGTTCTTTTTTCGTATGGGAAATTGGGAGGAAGGTACGATCAGCACGGAATTGGCCTGGTTTCTGTCTCTCGGGCTGTTCATCGGCATGACGCTGTTGGCAGAGCGGACAGAGGAGGAATAGGTCCTATCCAATGTTTTCTGGTCTATGGTAAAATGGCAGAGAAAAAAATTTTGCCGGGGGAAACGAAAACATGGTCTCCTTATTAGTGCTTAACGGTCCGAATCTCAATCTGTTGGGGAAACGCGAGCCAGGTGTTTATGGCAGTGAAACATTGGACGACATCATCCTGCGGTTGCAAGCTGTGATGCGTGAACTGGGCGCTCAGATGGAGCATGTGCAATCCAACCACGAGGGCGTGCTGATTGATGCGATCCACCAAGCCAAGGGTGTTCATCAGGGCATTGTTTTTAATCCGGGTGCCTTTACGCACTATTCGTATGCGCTGCGTGATGCGATTGCCGCCGTTTCACTTCCGGTTATTGAAGTACATATTTCCAATGTTCATGCAAGAGAACCATTCCGGCATCATTCGGTCATCGCGCCGGTAGCGGTTGGACAAATTGTCGGTTTGGGATCTGACGGGTATGAATGGGCAGTGCGTGCGTTGGTACGAAAAATCGAGCAGCAAAGCCAGTCTTAAAAACAAAACGTTGTTCAGAGAACAGAAGGGGGAGGAATATGCAAGGCAGATTGGAACGTTTGCGCAAAGCGTTGGCTGAGCAAGAGGTAGACGCACTTATTACGGAAAACAAAGAAAACCGCTTCTATATTAGCGGGTTTACGGGATCGACAGGCTGGGCCATCATTACCAAGGATGAAGCTGTGTTTGTCACCGACTTCCGCTATATCGATCAGGCGACCACCGAAGCACCCGCTTTTCAAGTGGTGGATAATGAGCGAAAAGCGCTTGAAGCCATTGGACAGCAGCTGCAAAAACTGGGCGTTAAGCGTCTGGCGATCGAAAAGAATCACATCAGTGTCGGAACGTTTGAATCTTGGAAAGAGGCATTTTCCACCGTTGAACTGGTTCCAACCAGCGGATTGATTGAGAATTTGCGTATCTACAAGGATGCATCCGAGCTGGATATTATTAAGCAGGCAGTGAAAATTGCGGATGATGCGTTTGCACATGTGCTGAATTTCATCCGTCCTGGCGTCCGTGAGATCGATGTAGCGCTAGAACTGGAGTTTTTTATGCGCAAGCAAGGCGCAACTGGTGTGGGCTTTGATTCCATCGTGGCGTCCGGTGTGCGCGGGGCGTTGCCGCACGGTCGGGCGAGCGAAAAAGTCATTCAGGCTGGTGAAATGGTAACGCTTGATTTTGGAGCTGCCTACAAAGGCTACAACTCCGATATTACCCGTACGGTCAGCGTTGGCGAACCGAGTGACAAGATGAGGGAGATCTATGAGATTGTCCTGCGTGCGCAACTGAATTGTGTAAACAACATCAAGCCTGGGATGACCGGCAAAGAAGGAGATGCCCTGACACGGGATATCATCGCCGCAGCAGGGTATGGAGCCGCTTATGGACACAGCACTGGACACGGCTTGGGAGTGGAGGTCCACGAACAGCCAAATCTGTCCGCGGTCAGTCATACGGTCCTGCAACCAGGAATGCTCGTAACGGTAGAGCCGGGCATCTATATCACCGATCTGGGCGGCGTGCGCATCGAGGACGATGTGCTGATCACCGAAAGTGGTTGCGAGATTTTGACCCAGTCGACGAAAGAGTTGCTCATTTTGCCTGTCTAATTTATACTAGGAATGTTTATTGATCTTTTTGGGAGGACTATCATGATTTCTGTTAACGATTTTCGTACTGGCCTGACCATTGAAGTGGATGGAAACATCTATACCGTACTTGAATTTCAACACGTAAAACCAGGAAAAGGCGCTGCGTTTGTACGCTCCAAACTGCGTAACCTGCGTAACGGCAACGTGACGGAAATGACCTTCCGTGGCGGCGAAAAAGTAAACCCAGCCCGTATCGAAACCAGCACCATGCAATACTTGTACAACAGCGGTGACGAGTATACTTTCATGAACACGGAAACATATGAGCAAATCAACTTCACTTCGAAGCAAATTGAACGTGAATTGCGCTTCCTGAAAGAAAACATGAACGTGCAAATCATGCAGTACAACGGAGAAACCATTGGTATCCAATTGCCAAATACGGTTGAACTCGTTGTAAC
>DASQNU010000107.1:0-10153 GCA_035644815.1 Bathyarchaeia archaeon
CATCCAAGAATATATCTCGTTCTACAACCACGGACGTTTCCAAAAGAAACTAAACGATCGTTCCCCGGTGGAATACCGAGAAACGATCGCAGCTTAATACTGTCTTTTTTAATTGTGTCTACTTGACTGGGTTACGACCAAAATAGGCTGGCTTTCACAATTCATTTCCTATGGTAGCAGCTATACGGTGCAGGGGAATAACACTTTCCATTATGAAAATGCCCTACGCCCAGTTACCGCTTCACTCGTTTTTATTTTCCATATGGTCTACTTGACGAGAGCTAATTCGCGGTGCAGACCAAGCGCCCGAGCTGTTGAAGTATTAATTTCATCGATAAGCTCTGGATTTTTCAAAAGTGACACGCCATAAGAAGGAATCATTTCTTTTATTTTCGGTTCCCACGCTTTTACATGTTGCGGGAAGCATTTTTCGATTAACTCAAGCATGACTGAAACGGCGGTAGAAGCCCCCGGAGAAGCTCCGAGCAATGCGGCTATCGAACCATCAGCGGCACTAATCACTTCCGTACCAAATTGAAGCGTCCCTTTGCCTCCGCTAGCCGTATCTTTGATCACTTGCACACGTTGGCCAGCCACCACAATATCCCAATCCTCGCTTTTTGCGGTCGGGATAAACTCGCGCAACTCTTCCATACGCTCTTCTTTAGATAGCATAACTTGCTGGATCAGGTATTTTGTCAACGGAACGTTTTTTGCACCTGCTGCCAACATCGTTAACACATTATTCGGTTTTACGGAACCGATTAAATCAAACATAGAACCGGTTTTCAAAAATTTTGGTGAGAAGCCGGCAAACGGTCCAAAAAGCAATGTCTTTTTATTATCGATATATCTTGTATCAAGATGCGGAACAGACATTGGAGGAGCGCCAACCTTAGCTTTACCGTATACTTTCGCATGGTGCTGGGCTACAACGTCCGGATTATTACACACCATAAATAGTCCGCTTACCGGGAATCCTCCAATATGCTTTCCTTCAGGAATACCGGATTTTTGCAGTAAAGGCAGGCTTCCTCCCCCGCCACCGATAAAGACGAATTGCGCAGTATGACGTTCGACGGTACCGCTATCGACATTCCGCACTTTCAATTCCCACGAGCCGTCGCTAGTACGCTTAATATCATCAACATTATGTTTGAATTTGATATCGACGTTTTTACTCTTTAAATGATCAAACAGCATGCGTGTTAAAGCGCCAAAGTTAACATCCGTACCCGAGTCGATTTTTGTTGCCGCTATAGGTTCATTCAACGTACGGTCTTTCATAATCAGCGGAATCCATTCCATCAATTTTTCCGGGTCATCGGAAAATTCCATCCCTTGAAACAGAGGATTGGTAGCCAGCGCTTCAAAACGCTTTTTTAAAAACGCAACATTTTGTTCCCCATGTACTAAACTCAAATGGGGCAATGGCCTGATAAAGTCCTGGGGATTACGTATTAGATTGCTGTTTACAAGATAAGACCAAAACTGCTTAGAAACCTGATACTCTTCATTAATTTTTAATGCTTTGCTAACATCTATGGATCCGTCCGGTTTCTCAACAGTGTAGTTAAGCTCACACAGTGCTGCGTGCCCCGTCCCCGCATTATTCCATTCGTTAGAACTTTCTTCCCCTGCATTTTCGAGCTTCTCAAACACTGTAATTTTCCAGTCCGGCACTAATTCTTTCAGCAGTGTTCCCAACGTCGCACTCATAATTCCGGCACCAATTAAGATAACGTCTGTTTTGGTTTGTCTGTTGCTCATTTTTACCGTCCTAACACGTTAATATTTGAAGAAAAGATGCAGGCGTTCCCCTTTGGCTCCGACCTAGTCACACCTTTTCCGGATCAATTATAACCATATCATATTGTATCACTATTATTTATTGAATAAAAGATTTGCTATTATATGTCAGTTATATCCGATTTAAAAAACCGGTAACATTCCGTAATGACATACTGTTGAATGAGCCAAAGGGTAGAGGCTGCAATCCGTTGCCTACGAAACGAAAAAACGGCTGCCGAAGCAACCGTTGGGTGGACTAAAATTTACAAGAATGGCGTGCCCTGAGAGATTCGAACTCCCGACCTTTTGATTCGTAGTCAAACGCTCTATCCAGCTGAGCTAAGGGCACAAAAACATTATATGATGAAACTTGGCAAGGTGACGCTCTACCAATTGAGCTACACCGGCACGCTATAATAATTAGTGGTGGCTCGGGACGGAATCGAACCGCCGACACGAGGATTTTCAGTCCTCTGCTCTACCGACTGAGCTACCGAGCCATGTTTGAACTTCTTTTTCCACCACAATAAATGGCGGAGCTGACGGGACTCGAACCCGCGACCTCCGGTGTGACAGACCGGCGTGAACTCCAACTTCACCACAGCTCCATTATATGGTTGCGGGAGCAGGATTTGAACCTGCGACCTTCGGGTTATGAGCCCGACGAGCTACCGAGCTGCTCCATCCCGCGACGACATGGATGTCAGCGTGTCTGCGTTAGCGACAGGACGTCGCTGTCTTTAGCAGACCTTCCTTTGACAGTCCTCTGAATAGTAAATGGTGGAGGCTGACGGGATCGAACCGCCGACCCTCTGCTTGTAAGGCAGATGCTCTCCCAGCTGAGCTAAGCCTCCACAAAAATTGTTTTGAGGTCCCCCACAAAGCTTAGAAGCTTTTCTTCACTTTGTGAGGGTTTAGGTGACCCGTAGGGGATTCGAACCCCTGTATGACAGCGTGAAAGGCTGCTGTGTTAAACCGCTTCACCAACGGGCCAAATATCTTATGGCGGATGGAGTGGGATTTGAACCCACGAGACGGTTCAACACCGCCTACACGATTTCCAATCGTGCTCCTTCGGCCGCTCGGACATCCATCCATATGGCTCCTTGGGAGGGACTCGAACCCCCGACCGATCGGTTAACAGCCGATTGCTCTACCAACTGAGCTACCAAGGAATAATATTATGGTGGAGCTGAACGGGATCGAACCGATGACCTCCTGCTTGCAAGGCAGGCGCTCTCCCAACTGAGCTACAGCCCCATAATCGCTTGGTCCTTCATCATATCAAGACTTGATGAGCATATTCAATGGTAAATGGTGGGCCTAGGCTGACTCGAACAGCCGACCTCACGCTTATCAGGCGTGCGCTCTAACCAACTGAGCTATAGGCCCAAGAGACTCTCTATTAAGAATGGCTCTTATATTTGGCCACCACTTGATGGCCGGATTATTAATATAACAAATAGAAATCATATAAATCAATGGCCAAATTTAGGCAAAATTATCTTTTCCGTTAGTGAACTTTAAGGAGTTTTCGTGATATATTTCGTATCGCTTACCTGATTGATCGCCAGCATACGCACCTGATACCCATAGGCCACTGCTGTTTCGGCAAGGTAACGGCCCCCTTTTCTGTCCCACCAAGAATGGCTGCTCGCATTGGTTTGTCCAAGTTTATTCCTCCATCCGTTTCGGGATTGATGCCCCCTGTTAGATTGTTAGTCGAAAAAAACAGCAGCCACATCTATGGCTGCCTTACTTTGTATCTTTCTTTCATCCATTCAACGAGATTTTGTCAGATGCTTCTACCTTATGTTTTCTGCGGGACCATATTACTACCGGTATGAGTAAAAGTGCCAGAGCGCCGCCAGCAAGTGAGAGCGTCGCGAAACTGGAATGAGCGACAACGACCCCTGATAAAGCTCCTCCCGAGGCTCCAGACAAGGCAATCAACACATCGATTTTCCCTTGTGTTTTCGCACGAGTTGCTGGATCTGTCGCATCGACAATAATGGCTGTTCCACTTATCAACCCTATGTTCCAGCCGAGTCCTAACAATGCAAGAGCCGTTGTAAGCAGCAGCATGGAATCAGCTGGAGCAAAAGCTGCGACCATACCAGCAGCCAGTAGAACACCGCCTGAAGTGATGGACATGGCTGTGCGTCCGATTTTATCAACAAGAATGCCAGTAATGAGGGACGGGAAATACATTGCCCCTATGTGGATGCCGATTACTAATCCTACATCTCCCAGGCTATGCCCATGGTGCTGCATATGGATGGGCGTCATCGTCATAATTGCGACCATGACGATTTGTGTCAAAATCATGACGGTTGCCCCTACCACTAAGCCTCTGTTGTTCGTTTGCAGGGATTTTGTTTCCCCTGTCGCTGTTCCCGCTTGGCTCTTTTCTGACTTCGCATGAAAAATCGCTTTCGCTGCGAGAAGAGGGTCCGGGCGGAGAAATAAGAAGAGGACAAGCCCTGCAAGGATGAAGGCAATCGCAGCTAACATAAAGGGTCCTGCTAGAGCTGGAAGACCGATCGAAGTTGCATATTTGCCCATCACATCTACCATATTAGGGCCTGCGACCGCACCAAATGTAGTCGAAACCATCGCAACACTGATTGCTTTTGCCCGTTGGGTCGTACTCGCCAAGTCTGTTCCTGCGTAACGTGCTTGCAGGTTTGTTGCCATTCCTGCACCGTAAATAAGGAGTGATGTGAACAGCAGCACAATATTATGATTTTGTGCTGCCACTATTACACCTATCGCACCAAGGCCACCTGCCAAGAATCCTGCTGCTAGCCCTAACCGCCGCCCGTAATGTTGTGACAAACTCCCCACAAGGAATGCGGCACCAGCAGAACCAAGTGTGAACAAGGCTGCGGGAATACCAGCTAAACTTTCAGTACCCATGATCTCTTGAGCAAGAAGTGCCCCAACGGTTACGCCAGCTGCAAGCCCTGCACCACCAAAAATTTGTGAAATCACGACAATAAGCAGGGAGCGCTTGTACAATTTTTGCTGCATATCCTGAGAATCGATGTAATCTTGAAAACGATTGCCTGTTTGACCACGGGGTTGATGCATCATCGCTTAGAACAACCTCCTGTTTACGTTAATCATGACTTATGGAACTATTCACGAAGCAACCCATGTACGTAAGCCATCGCTTCCAATTAACCATTCTTGTTATACGTTTTTTTCGGTTCAATGAATAACGCCATCGATTGATTACCGACATCCAGATAATTACAACATATTATTCAGCAATCCTGCTTTTTAGTTACGAAAGGCGACACTTCAGGATGTCTTCCGAAATGCTGCTGGTTTTATTGAATCCGATTTGCTCGATGAGATAAAGTTATCAAGAGGTGAATCGTCCAAAGTTCCATTTGGTAGGAACAGTAGAAATTGATTACGCTAGTGGACTTCTCCCGTATGATTCGCCTCTTTCGGATAGGTCCTGTCCGAATTTCACAAGGAAGAGCAGCAAGTTTTCGGTTCCATGCTGCGCTATGTTTCTTGAATCTGTACTGCCACTCCAGTAACATTACCCTTGGGGTGAATTCAGATGGCAAAAGAAACGACAACAGCATTTCAACTAATCAAAGGGAAAGCCAAGCTATTAAAGCGTGAGGCATTCGTTCTTTATTTTGCCTACAAGGATCAGCGTGTGTCCTGGTATGCAAAGCTATTTGCAATTTGTGTGGTGGCGTATGCCTTCAGTCCGATCGATTTCATCCCTGACTTCATCCCGATATTGGGGTTATTAGACGACATCCTTTTAGTACCCTTGGGTATTTGGATTGCATTAAAGCTAATTCCTGATGACGTGATCCGTGATTGTCGAGAAAAGGCACAGGAGCTGCTTGCGAAAGGCAAACCACCGAACTGGATCATGGGTGTCCTTTTTATTGTCATATGGATTCTCTTAGGAATCTGGTTGAGTTGGTATCTATACGAGCGGCTCCTTGCTTACTAGGGGCTTTTTGGCGATGCATGATTCTTACCCAAACGTGTTTACTGTCGTTATTCCGCTCTGAAAAGCGGTGTGGTCACCATGTTCGAGTCCAAATAATGCTTCCTGCAAAGCGAACGTTCCCTTGTAAAAAACCACCCGCTCCATCATGTTCCGAATGTTAGGGTAATGTTCTTCGAGTAACCGTAAGAAGCCGTCTCCATAAGAGGCAAGCAGTGCAGCGTAATCTACCGCCGGGTCCCCGATGCCGGCTGAACCGAAGTCAATAATGCCGGTTATCTGATTGCTCAATGGATCATACAAAATATTCGAGGTACCGAAGTCGCCGTGAATGATCGAAGGAGTAATTTCAGCCTTTTGAAGGCTTAGGAAATTCGTGAAATGACTGTCTGTCCATGTGCGCGCTTTTACCGTCATGAATGGATACAACTTCGCCCGAATGCGGTCATAGAGTGCTTTCCATGCTTCCAAAGGCGCATATCTTGTATCCATGTCGTATAGACAGCTACTCGAGTCGATACTATGTAGCTTCATTAGAAACCCGCCTAGCTGGTCTGCGATACGACGCCGGGCGTCCTTATTCCCAATACGATGAAACCTGTCCGTTGTAAGCGGCTCGCCTTCAATTTTCGCATAACCCATGAATGCATATGTCTCGTGGTCGGTATCGAAAGCATGGTAAATCGGAAGCGGAACTTTCAGCGAAACATGCTTTGCGATACAATCCAGCAGCTTCACTTCCAGTCTTAATTGCTCAATTCCCTTTTCATATTTGGGAAACCTGAAAATCAAGTCCGAGCCGATCTGCCAAATTACATTATTTTGACCGGAACCGATTCTCTCCATCTGTGTAAGAGAAAGATCCGGATAATACCGACGGATTGACTGTGCATAGAAGTCCGTTTTCTCCATACTTGTCACCCCCCTATTTTGTGGATGCGTGTAATTTCTTAAGATGAGATGAGCTGCCGCAAAATTTTCTCCGTGTCTTCATTTGCTTCCACCGTCATCCAATGAGTATCATAAAAGATTACTTTTTCGGTTCCATTATCTAAATAAAAACAATATCCCTCGTATTCGGTACCCTGTATCTCAACGATAGGGTGTTCATGTTTGGTATTGCATAGATAAATATTCCCTTTCAATGCCCGAAAGATATTGATGAATCTTGCCAGAAATTCTTTTTTTACGGGTACAGTAGGTATGTAATTGCGCTTTTTCCTCTCACAGACTCCTGTATAACGTTCTTCGATCCAAACTTCATAGTAACTATCATCTTGAAATTCCTTATTCATGTCCTTATCTTTTCGGTAGTGTTGATAATATTTTTTTATTATCTTTTCAATGTGATGATACGGTGGTAAAACTTCCCCATAGATAAGCAAAACTTTTGATTCCATACTTCCATATAATCCTTCCAACTTTCATTTCTTGTATCAGTAAAACGATTCTTCCAGCCCCTTTTAGTTTAACGAACATAATAAGAAAAAGCTGCCTATCTTTTCCATCGGAAGCCTATACGTAATGATTGAAGCAAAGCTTCCGTTTGTTCAATAGTCGTAAAGGTTTTTTTGTTTTGTCCATTTCCCTTCTATCGCTCGTCCTTGTGGCGTACATCTGTAAGTGAGGTTCTTACTGAAGAGATAAGGGGGATGAGTGGATTGAGAACCGCCATCTGGCTGTATCTGTTTCTGTTCGTGGCATTGTTTGATCTGCATGCGCAGTATCCGATATTAACGCCGTTTGCCGTATCGTTAGGCGCTGCGCCGTCGTTTATCGGACTGATGATGGGGATGTATTCGATCACCCATGTGCCAGGCAATCTGATCGCTGGCTTTAGTGTCGATCGCTATGGAAGCAGACTGTTTATTGTGCTGAGCCTGCTGCTCGCGGGTGTTATCCTTCTCTTCCAGGCGCATGTCTCCAATCCATGGCAGCTATTGCTCCTGCGCTCCATCAGCGGCTTCGTGCTGGCGTTCTTATCGCCGGCTTGCATGACGATGCTGGCCAAGATCGCAAAGGATCATTTTGTACAAAGGAAGCTGATGGCGGGCAATGGGTTGGTACATACGTTGGCATCCATTGTGTCCCCCGCAGCCGGCGCAATTCTGGTTGCGAAAATCGGATTTAGCGCGGCGTTCACCGTACTAGGCTGGGCGCTCATCGTCATTGCGGTCTGTGCGCTTCTCTTTATCCAAGATCATGGAACGGATAAGGCGGATGCAACTACGCTGGAAAATGGGGCTGTTTACACTGATCAATCCACATCACTAGCTTCGTCTCCCTTGGAAGGGGCAGCAGGCCCTTATGCGTGGATTGCCTTCCTGCTGCCTGTAGCCATCTCATGTTCACAGGGGATCCTGTTCTTCGAGCTCCCTCTGATGGATACCTCGCAGGAAGGGATGTTGACGACAGGCTTGTTGTTCTCATTGGTCAGTATCGGATCGCTCGTCACACTGAGCATGCTGTTCTTGAATCGCTTTTCGCCTTTCAACCGAACCATGGTCGGAACTGGGCTGCTCGCGATGACTTTCTACGGACTGGCAGCTGGTATATCCATCCCCTTGTTCATGATGCTTCTGATTATCGGAATGGCCAAGGGTGTGCTCTTCCCCGCGATGTCCTCCATGTTCATTGAATTAAGCGGACGTGAACGATATGGACGGATGTTTTCCTTTATGTCCATCGCCTTCTCGGTAGGTGCCTTTGTCGGTCCTCTAGCGGCGGGTGTTCTGCGCGATTATGTGTCTTCGTATTTTGTTGCGTTCGTTGTCTTGATGCTGGTTATGGCGGTGCTGCCGCTCCATCGGCAAGGTATTCCTACTACCACCGTGAGAGTATGAGAAGCGTACCGGCAAATTTTTCACTGAGTAACCCCTGTGTAAAGGTGAACTATGATTACAGCTCGCCCAGGGAAGATCTGGGGAAAAATGACACCGCCTCTGAACCGGTGTCATTTTTATTTTTAACAATATTCCTTGACAGGAATATTCCTTATCAAGTATATTTATTTCAACAGCGAACTGCACTACAAGGAAAAACAAAAAATCATTCATGATATCAGGAGGAATTACTATGTCAATCAACGCAATGGTTTCAAGAGTAGAGAACGATCGAGTGCTGGTGCTGGAGCGCGTTTTCGATGCGCCGCGCGAACTCGTGTTCAAGATGTTTAAAGAGCCACAGCATCTTAAACACTGGTGGGGGCCAAGAGGCTGGGATGTTCCTGTCTGCACGATTGATTTCCGTCCCGGCGGTGTTTGGCACTACTGCATGAAGTGCGTCGATCAGAACCAAGGTGATTTTTTCGGGATGGAATCTTGGGGCAAAGGGGTTTATAAGGAGATTGTCGAGCCGGAAAAGATCGTCTACACCGATTATTTCTCGGATGCTGAGGGCAATTCGAATGACTCCATGCCGTCGACCGAGGTCACGCTGGAATTCATCGATCTTGACGGCAAGACGAAGCTGATTAACCGTGGCGAATACGTATCGGCGGAGGCGCTCAAGACCGTCATGGACATGGGCATGCTCCAAGGCATCACCGAGACTTGGGACCGTCTGGAAGAGCGTCTGAACGAACTCAAATAAGGGATATCGAAACGGCCGCCTGGCATTGTCAGCCAGCGGTCGTTTTGTTTTGGGATTTTTTCCCTTACCTCTTGCCTAACTCTTGACTTTCAACTGTCAACCACACTACAATACGTAGTGTGAGGTGCTACAATGAAATTTCATCATTTTAAAATGCATGAGTCAGGACTCAATCGTTTTTTTGGACCACTGGAAGCAAAAATCATGAATATTCTGTGGGATGAGCCAGAGCTGAGCATTAAAGACGTTCAGCAAAAACTGGAGCAAGAAAAGCAGATCAATTTCAACACCGTCATGACCGTCATGAACCGACTTGTTGAAAAGGGATTTTTGCAAAAAAGACCCCACGGGCGCTCGTCGCTGTTTCTCCCGGTCCAATCGAAAGAGGATTTCATCAATGACCAATCAAAAGAATTGACCCATGAGTTGATCGAGGAATTCGGCACCCTGGTGGTCAACCATATGCTCGATCATCTTGAGGAAGCAGATCCAGACCTGCTCGAAAAGCTGGAACAAAAAATTATGCAATTAAAAAAGGAAAAATGAGACATGTGGGAAAATCGGTCGCGAATCCTCTTTTTATCAGGTGTTTTGATTGCCGGATTTGTCTTTTTCCAGATGGGGATGTACCTGCTCTATGGTCTTATGGGTTGGCAATTGCGGTTTAACTTCTTTCAATTGTGCAGCATGACCATCCGCTCCATGGGACTTGGCCCGGTCATTTACCTTTTCAACGGCCTGATTGTGTACACGTTTCTGCTCGCGATATCGATGACCTTGCACCAG
>DASQNU010000108.1:0-26861 GCA_035644815.1 Bathyarchaeia archaeon
CAGATATCTTTCACATATACATGTACTGTCCACAAATCTAGTACGAGATTCCCTGTGCAAGTGGAGAAATAGAGGGATAAATCGGAAAAACAGTCATAGTGTAAAAATAGACAAATAGAAGGAGGTCATCGAAGGTGGAGCGTATTGACATTTTTAAAGACATTGCAGAACGAACAGGCGGCGATATTTATTTGGGCGTGGTCGGCCCTGTTCGTACGGGGAAATCCACATTCATCAAGCGATTTATGGAACAGGTTGTGATTCCCAACATCCAATCCGAATCCGAACGTATTCGGGCTACGGATGAATTGCCGCAAAGTGCATCAGGCCGCACGATCATGACCACAGAGCCGAAGTTCGTGCCGAATCAAGCGGTACAAATCAACGTAGCAGAAGGACTCAGCATCAATGTCCGCCTCGTTGACTGCGTTGGATATACGGTTCATGGAGCGAAAGGCTTTGAGGATGATAACGGCCCAAGAATGGTGAATACGCCATGGTATGAGGAGCCCGTTCCGTTTGAGGAAGCCGCTGAAGTAGGAACGCGAAAAGTCATCCAGGAGCATTCCACGATCGGCATCGTGGTCACAACGGACGGCTCCATTGCAGAAATCCCTCGCCACGGCTATGTGGAAGCGGAAGAGCGGGTGGTAGGCGAGCTCAAAGAAGTGGGTAAACCATTTGTCATTGTGGTGAACTCGGTCAGACCTCGATCTGAAGAGACCCAATTGCTGCGTCAAGAGCTGCAGGACAAATACGATGTACCGGTATTGGCGCTTTCCGTTGACAACATGAGTGAAAATGAAATCCTCGTACTGCTGCGAGAAGTGCTTTTTGAATTCCCTGTGCACGAGGTCAACGTGAACTTGCCGAGCTGGGTCATGGTACTGGAAGGCGGTCACTGGCTGCGCCAAAACTATGAAGAAGCAGTGCGCGACACCGTGAAGGATATTCGCAGACTGCGCGATGTGGACCGCGTAGTCGGACATTTTGGCGAATATGACTTTGTGGAGCGGGCAGCATTGGCAGGCATGCACATGGGGCAAGGGATAGCCGAAATCGACCTGTACGCCCCAGATGAGCTATACGACCAAATCTTAATGGAGATTGTCGGGGTGGAGATCTCCGGAAAAGATCATCTGCTGAAAATCATGCAAGAGTTTGCCCATGCAAAACGGGAATACGATCAGGTAGCGGAAGCCTTGCACATGGTAAGATCGACGGGTTATGGCATTGCAGCGCCGTCCCTGCATGAAATGACGCTGGACGAACCAGAGATGATCCGTCAGGGCCCGCGTTTCGGTGTCCGCCTGAAAGCGACAGCACCATCGATCCATATGATTCGCGTGGATGTAGAGTCGGAGTTTGCACCGATCATCGGGACAGAAAAGCAGAGCGAAGAGCTTGTTCGTTATCTCATGCAAGATTTCGACAAAGATCCGCTGGCTATTTGGAACTCCGATATTTTTGGACGCTCTCTGCATTCGATCGTAAGAGAAGGCATTCAGGCGAAGATTACGATGATGCCGGACAATGCACGCTACAAACTGCAAGAAACGCTTGGCAGAATCATCAATGAAGGCTCCGGTGGTTTAATCGCGATTATTCTGTAAAACTAGTATAAAAGACCTACCAAAACTCACGAGACTCCCAATTATTAGGGGGTCTTTTTTGATTTCGGTAGATTTCGACATGAAAAGGCTTGAATTTACAAGAGTGGTGTATTACTATAGGTTTGTCAGAACGGTAAAAACACCCAACAAAGCGTATAAAATCAGGTATTTCGGTTAAAAGTTGTAATAACTATAGCAACCCTTTGAGGGGAGGTGAAAGATATGAACAAAACAGAACTCGTTGCAAAAGTAGCTGAGACTACTGAACTCACTAAAAAAGATGCTGCGAAAGCAGTTGATGCAGTTCTTGATGCGATTGCGGATGCTTTGAAAACAGGTGATAAAGTGCAATTGATCGGTTTTGGTAACTTCGAAGTTCGTGAGCGCGCGGCTCGTAAAGGTCGTAACCCACAAACTGGTAAAGAGATCGAGATCGCAGCTAGCAAAATCCCAGCTTTCAAACCTGGTAAGCAACTGAAGGACTCCATCAAGTAATTTAACAATTCCAGAAGTACCTACATAAAAAATCCACATTGCAAAATGTGGATTTTTTGCATTTTTTCCAACCATTGTGGTAATATGGGGTTGTTCTGTCGCAAAATGATGGACGACCTTATGCATAGCAAGCTCCGGTTCAGGCCAACAATGAGAGTGGGAGAGTTCACCGGAGAGAAGGAGGATATACAGTGAAAGTGGATCACGAAAAAATAAAACAAGCCGTCCGCATGATTCTGGAAGCAGTCGGAGAAAATCCGGATCGTGAAGGGCTTCTCGATACACCTAAGCGCGTAGCGAAAATGTATGAGGAAGCATTTGAAGGAATGGCGGTCGACGAAGAAAAATATTTCGAAACCGTATTTAGTGAAGAGCACGAGGAAATGGTTCTTGTAAAAGATATTCCGTTTTACTCGATGTGCGAACACCATTTGGTACCGTTTTTTGGGAAAGCGCACGTGGCCTACATCCCACGCGGCGGTCGAGTTGTAGGTCTGAGCAAACTGGCCAGAGCCATTGAATCGGTAGCGAGACGTCCGCAGCTGCAGGAAAGAATCACAGCGACAGTGGCGAATGCGATCATGAAAAAACTGGATCCACACGGCGTAGTAGTGGTAGTTGAAGCTGAGCATATGTGTATGACGATGCGCGGCGTTAAAAAACCTGGTTCTAAGACCGTTACTTCAGCAGTGCGGGGTATTTTCGAGCACGACAGCGCGGCCCGTGCAGAAGTATTCAGTCTCATTAAATAAAGCAGATACAGAACTTGTCCCATATGCTGGATGAGTTCTTCTTTTATTTGGGGAGTTCATGTAATACAATATTTTTGCAGTCATCTTATAGGCATGATCACAGGGGGTATGTAGCATGATCGTACGACAATGGATGAAGACTGATCCGAAGACCGTAACAGCCGAAACATCGATCTCAGCAGCCGTGGCCAAAATGAAAGAATGGAAGATTCGCCGTTTCCCAGTTGTAAATGCTGACAACGTGGTCATCGGGTTTCTGACAGAGGGAGATTGCTTGAAAGCATCCCCTTCGGAAGCAACGCTGTTGTCCAAGCATGAGGTCCATTATTTATTGGAACAGGTAAAAGTAAAAGATGTCATGTCGAAAAAGATCATCTCTATTTCCCCAGATATGTTGATTGAAGAAGCGATCTTGATCATGTGCAATAACAGCATCAGCGGAGTACCGGTCGTTGAAAACGGCAAACTGGTCGGCATCATCACAGAAGCGGATGTGTTCGATTCACTGATTACGATTTTGGGTGCGGGCAAACCAGGCATTCGCATGACACTGGAACTCGATGATCGCTCAGGAGTGCTGGCAGAGGTGGCCTCATTGGTTTCTGATCGCATCGGGAACATTACTAGTATTGCCGAG
Source organism: Bathyarchaeia archaeon (assembly GCA_035644815.1). Lineage (GTDB taxonomy): Bacteria > Bacillota > Bacilli > Brevibacillales > Brevibacillaceae > Brevibacillus_F. Next base: position 3,498 of record DASQNU010000108.1, read on the forward strand.
CTCCATCACAATCAGAACGGCAAGGTATATTTGCTGCTTCGTTTCTCGGGTGGTCGTACGGAGGCAGATGAGATCTCCAAGGAACTGGAAGCCAAGGGACATCACGTGACGTCCGTCCATATCGTCTCCTAAATCTATCTTGACATGGAAGGTTTTATACAGTATATTTTTTAAGTACAGTCGGGATGTGGCGCAGCCCGGTAGCGCGCACCCTTGGGGTGGGTGAGGTCCAGGGTTCGAATCCCTGCATTCCGACCATACTTGCAGCTAATACACCAACGCTTCCTTTCCTGATTGCCATCAGAAGGAGCGTTTTTCTTTTGCACCTCTCACTCGCTGCTGTTTCAGTGAAGAAGGTTTGACAGGAATTATCAACTTGGCGAACATCGGGTTGTCCACTATAATAGAAATATGTCAGCAAAGGAGTGAGAGGAAATGAATGTGACTCCTCAGTTTCGTGCGTGGATGCAGAGCTTGAGTAACGTACATACGTCGCAGCCCAACCAGATTGGCGAGGTAAGTACCCCTGGTGCTGCGCAGGAAAGCGCGTTTGAGGATCTGTTGCTGCAAGAAATGGAAAACAGCCAAATGGTCGTTTCTTCCGAAGAGGTCCTTGCTGATTTGGACGGAAGCCCTACATTTCAATACGATGGTATTTTTACAAGTCAGCAGCAAGGGATTCGTGAAGGTTCAGCAAGCTTGAAAACCGGTCGATCCCAAGCCTCTTCTGCCAGCCAGGGAAGCGTCATGGAGAAAATCGAACGTATTGCGAAATCCTATGGAGTAGATGCCGATTTGGTCCGTGAGGTAGTCCGCGCTGAGTCGAATTTCAATCCAAATGCTGTCTCGCGTGCAGGGGCGAAAGGATTAATGCAGCTGATGGACGGAACAGCCCGTTCCTTAAAAGTTACCGATTCGTTTGATCCGGAACAAAACCTCAAGGGTGGCACCAAATATTTGCGTGATTTGCTGCGCAAGTATGATGGAAACGTAAAAGTGGCGCTGGCTGCCTATAATGCTGGACCCGGGCGCGTTGACCGCTTGGATATAGACACGGATACTGAATTTGAGCAAAAAGCAAGTCAACTTCCAAAAGAAACACAACGATATGTCGATAAAATTACCAGTCGTCTTTACGGCTAGGTGAGGAGGAAGCAGTTTGCCTGATAATGGGAATGTTCAAGGACAGCAAGACTTCTTTGTGATTAAAGCAAAAGAAAACGGCGTGAATGTCATTGGATTGACGCGCGGTACCGATACGCGTTTTCATCACACAGAAAAATTGGACAAGGGTGAAGTCATGTTGGCCCAATTTACCGAGCATACTTCTGCCATTAAGGTTCGGGGGAAAGCGGTCATCCTGACCCGTCATGGTATTGTGGACACGACTGAATAAGAAGAAAAGCAGGCACAAAGATGCCTGCTTTTTATTTTTCAGACATGTATTTGCCAACCTGTTTGTACAATGGTGGGGAGGAGGGATGTTTCATGCCCCGCAGACTTCTGGCGGCTGTCGCTTTTTCCACACTGCTTGCATTACTCTTAAGCTTGATCCCCACGGTTGGCTCGTTATCGCCAAAAGAGGATGTGCCTGTATTCCAAGCAGCAAAGCCCATTGTGCTGAGTGAACATAATCTGGTGGATTTATTTACATTCATGCGGACTCATTATAATATTAAGCGTGTGAAATGGGAGAACCGTACCCTTTTTGTGGATATCGCGGTGAAACCGAGGGAAGACGCGGATTTATCTGTCCTGTACCGTGATTTTTACACGGTTGCTTATGATGCGTTTCGGTATACCCAAAATGTCCATTCGCTGTTTTTTCGTGTGGTAGAAGAGGCCAAAGAATCGCGCGGCAACTCTACATTGCTGATTGCCATTGAGGCAAAGCGGCCGGCTGACCTGAAAGAATGGATACCACCTGAGCAAGTTGACAATTATTCCAGTTACATTGAAAACACTTTTTCCGTTCGTATCGAGCCATATTTTCGGGAGAGAGTTAGTCCATAAGAAGGAAGTATGTTATACTGGAGAAGATTGTTTTGTTCGCTTTGTGAAAAGAAGAACAGCTTCTTGGGAAAGGTTGGATTTTGAAAGCTTTTTGCTGCCTGGAGGATGACGCATGACGAAAGAGAAAACGCGCGGGATAGACGATGTAAAAGAGATATTTGCAAGAATGGAGAAAATGGCTTCGGTTCCCTTTGTCCAAAAATATGTGGACTCGCCTCCGTTCGCGGAAAACCGGTTGGCTTTGCTCTTTTTTTTCCTATGTGAAGAAGGGTTGGATCGGGAGCGGGCAAAGACTCTGTGCGTGACAACTGGGCTAGTTCAGCTAGGTCTAGATACCCATGAGAGTGTCCGTATTCGCTACGAGGACACGTTGGTTGAAGAACGCAACCGGCAACTGAGCGTACTTGCCGGTGATTATTACAGTGCACACTACTATCATTTGCTGGCCGAAGCGGGCGAGGTAGAGGCCATTCGTGTCTTGGCTGAAGCGATTCAATCGATAAATGAAGCCAAAATGAAGTTGTACCTTTCAGAGAAAGAGGATCGATTGTCTTCTGAAGGCTACATCGATTTGCAAAAGCATATCGATACGGCACTGTACACAGCGATGGTCGCTCATTTCGCTGGCAGCTCCGAAAGTCGCCGTTTTTGGACGTCCCTTTTTCATGAAACAGCCGCAGTCGAGTGCATGATTGGCGCTTGGGAGCAACTGCAATGGGAAGACAACGCTCCATTTGGATTTACCCGGCTGTTATTGCAAATTCCGGGAACGACAATCAGCCATGTGCTCTCGATAGTGGAAACAAAAGCGATGGAACTAATGGCTGTTTGTGAACAACTGGTGCGTGGCTTTCATTCCACTGAGAAACAAAAGCTGCTGGAATGGATCGCCCTCTTCTATGGACACCGGTGGAACCGTCTGAAACGTGTGATTGAGGAGATGTAAAACGTGGATCAGCAACAGATGAGAGAGAAAGCTAGGTATGTCCATAACGTATTTGAAAATATCGCGGACGAATACGATCGCATGAACAATGTGATCAGCTTTGGCAGTCACGTCGCATGGCGGGATTACACGATGAAGCAGATGAACATTCTTCCTGGACAAGCTGCCATCGATGTAGCTTGCGGCACCTGCGACTGGACGATTAGCCTGGCCCGTGCTGTTGGGGAAAACGGCCGTGTAGTTGGCCTCGATTTCAGTCAAAACATGCTCAATGTAGGGGCCTATAAGGTAGAACAGTCAGGCATCGGGGAACGGGTGGAATTGGTAAACGGGGATGCAATGAAGCTGCCATTTGCCGATAATACTTTTGATCACGCTACAATTGGATTTGCGCTGCGTAACGTGCCTGATGTGCAAACCGTCCTGAACGAAATGACACGCGTTGTGAAGCCCGGGGGGAAGGTAGTCTCGCTGGAAGTGTCCAAACCGCCCTTCAAGCCATATCGTCGCTTGTTTTATTTGTATTTTTACCATGTACTGCCATGGATAGCAAAGATGTTTGTGAACAAATATGAAGAATATGCATGGCTGCCAAAATCGCTGACGAATTTTCCAGACAGCAAAGAACTGGCGAAAATGTTTCATGCAGCCGGTCTGGAGCCTGTTCAGGTAAAGTTGTTTATGGGTGGAGTAGCTGCACTGCATATAGGAATCAAAAAATAAGAACAGCATGATAACGTAGTGTAAGATAGGAAGTGCATAGCATGATTTCCAAATTAAAAATTATATTAGAAATGATCAAATTTGAGCACTCGATTTTCGCTCTCCCGTTTGCTTTTATTGGCGCGGTCTTAGGAAATATTATCGTCGAGCAATCTTGGCCAACTTGGTCTGAAATCTTCTACGTGACATTAGCGATGGTAGGGGCGAGAAGTGCGGCAATGTCGCTAAATCGGTTAATCGACCGTTATATCGATGCGAAGAATCCGCGTACAGCAAATCGCGCTATTCCTGCTGGTCTCATCAATATTACGGAAGTTATCGTGTTTATTGTGATTTCCTTTGCTTTGATGTTTTTTGCTGCCTTCCAATTAAACAGTCTGGCGGTTAAATTGCTGCCACTTGCCGTTTTTGTCCTTATTCTCTATTCGTATACGAAGCGTTTTACTTGGGCTTGCCATTTTGTACTGGGGATTGCGATTGGATTTGGGCCACTCGGAGGCTGGGTTGCTACTACGGGTCAAATTGACGTAACCGCGTTGCTGCTGTTTGTTTCCGTCGTGTTTTGGACGGCTGGCTTTGATATTATGTACGCATGTCAAGATGCAGAATTTGACCGGGAAGAAGGCTTATTTTCCTTGCCGTCGAGATTCGGCATTGCAAATGCATTGCTGATTGCCCGTTCCTGCCATGTGATTACCATTGTCGGGCTGTTCCTCTTGTATTTGCAAGCTTCTCTTTCGATCTGGTTCTTGGTGGGTGTGATCATTTCTGCACTGATTCTGATCTACGAGCACAGTTTGGTAAAACCGACTGATCTGTCCAAATTAAATATGGCGTTCTTTAACATGAACGGTATCTTAAGTTGTGTCATGTTTGTATTCACAATGATCGATTTGGTGATGGTATGAACCAGAAGCAGCTAGCAGTAGGGATTACAGGTGCCAGTGGAGCGATTTACGGGGTACGCCTGGTACAGGAGTTACTCAATGGTGGACATATCGTCCATTTGATGATTACCGAGGCCGGCTGGCAAGTGTTTCGTGATGAACTGGATTGGGATACAGATAATCGTGATAAAGTGCTGCAAGAGCAGTTTCAGCAAACATATCCGGGTACGCTGCATTATTGGACCCTTCGTGATTTTTCGTGCCCGGTGGCAAGTGGATCTCATCGAGGGGATGGCATGATTGTCATCCCTTGTTCCATGGGGACGTTATCTGGAATTGCACACGGGGCATCCGGAAATCTGCTGGAGCGCTCTGCCGATGTGATGATCAAAGAGGGGCGGAAATTGGTATTGGTGCCACGGGAAACCCCATTAAACGCCATCCATCTGGAAAATATGCTGAAGTTGAGCAAGCTTGGTGTGAAAATATTACCCGCGATGCCCGGTTACTATCAAAAGCCTAAAACGATGGATGATCTCGTTAATTTTGTCGTTGGTAAAGCACTCGATTCCCTGGATATTTCACATTCCTTGTTCAGACGCTGGGGGGAATAATGTATGCAAGACAAACCATTGCGTATCGGACAAAATTCGTATACAAACGTGCTGCCGGTCTTTTATCAGTTTGACCGGTCGCGATTCTCCGGGAAGATCGACTTCATCAATCAAGTGCCTGCCAAGCTCAACGCAGCTCTGGCAAATGGCACAATTGATGTAGGTGCGATCTCTTCTTTTGGCTATGCGGAGCATTTTGAGCACTATTATATCTTGCCGGATCTATCGGTGAGCGCACAGAAGAAGGTAAGGTCCCTTTATTTGTTCAGCAAACGGCCGCTGGAAGAATTGAACGGGGCCAAAATCAGAATGACCAATACGTCAGCAACCACGGTTAATCTGGTGAAAATTATCTTCCAAAAATTCCTAGACTATCAGGTAACTTATGAATCACATGCTCCTAACTTGGCGGAAATGATGCAGGATGCAGATGGGGCAGTACTAATCGGTGACGAAGCGATCGTCGCGTATCGGAACAACAAAACGTATTACAGTTACGATCTGGCAGAACTTTGGTACCGATTTACAGGTCTCTCCATGACCTTTGCTGTATGGGCTGTTCGTAAAGAGGCCATTCAACAAAACGAAGCGCTGATGCGTGACGTACATGCCGCTTTTTTGGAGAGCAAACAACGATCTTTGGCAAATTTAGAGCCGCTAGTTGCGGATGTTGTGGGGAAAATAGGAGGGGAGCCTGCTTTTTGGTTTGAATATTTCCGGGGGCTCTGTTACGATTTTAGTAAGAAAGAACAAGAGGGGTTGGCCTATTACTTTGCCTGCGCGACGGAACTAGGCTTATTGCCTGGCCCGGTACCCATTCGCATTTGGGAGGACACAGTTCAGCACAATACCCTACGTTGAAGAGTTAGGTGGAGCGGATGAAGCTAGTTGATATTTACTACCAGTTAAAAAATGACGTTGATTATATTGAACAGGAATTGGCCAGTGCCATCGATACGAAATCGAGCGAGCTGTATCAATCGTCCACGCTGCTGTTAAAGGCTGGCGGTAAGCGGATTCGTCCTGTCTTTGTGCTTTTGGGCGGCAAGCTGGGGGACTATGATCTGAAAAAGCTCAAGTCGGTTGCAGTTCCACTCGAGCTCATACATATGGCGACGCTGGTGCATGACGATGTAGTGGATAACTCCGATAAACGGCGCGGCAGCGAAACCGTACGGGCAAAATGGGACAACCGTGTTGCTATGTATACGGGTGACTATATTTTAGGCCGAGCCCTGTCGGTGGCGACCGAATTGCCGAATCCGCAAATCCATCAGATCCTGTCCAAAGCGATTGTGGAGATGTGTAAGGGTGAGATCGAACAAGTTCGTGATCTTGATAATTGGAACCAAGGACTACGTAGGTATTTGCGCCGAATCAAGAGGAAAACGGCTTTGCTTATCGCGATCAGCTGCCAGCTTGGCGCGTTGGCAAGTGATGCTCCAGCGGCATTGGTGAACCGGATGTATCGCTACGGCTACGATGTGGGGATGGCCTTCCAAATCACCGATGACATTCTTGATTTTACGGGAACGGAAAAGCAGCTGGGCAAGCCTGCCGGAAGTGATCTGCGTCAAGGGAATATTACGTTGCCTGCTTTATACAGCGCAATGGTCGGTCCTGAAAAAGAACGATTCCAGGATTGGATTAAAAAAGGTACCGTGCATGAAAATGTAGATGAGGCTATCCATTTGATCCGCAACAGCGAAGGAATCCAGTTTGCCCAGTCGTTGGCAGAGCGTTATCTGGATCGTGCATGCGCAACTTTGGAAGATTTGCCGGACACTTCCACGAAAAAATCGCTGCTGGAAATTGCCCATTTTATCGGAAATCGCAAATTTTAATGTTTTTTTAACGGGACAAGGTTGCTTGCCTGTTTTTCTTCTGATAAAATTTCTAAGGGCAAGAAAGGCTTGTCATAGCCAAGTTTGCTTGATGTAAATCGAAAATACATAGTGTGATGGAGGCAACATTACAATGGAAAAAACGTTTATTATGGTGAAGCCTGACGGCGTTCAACGCAACCTGATCGGTGAAATCGTTTCCCGTTTTGAGAAAAAAGGCTTTACGCTTGTTGGTGCAAAATTGATGACAGTAAGCCGCGAATTGGCTGAACAACACTATGCAGAACACAAAGAGCGTCCTTTCTTCGGCGAACTTGTTGATTTCATCACATCCAGCCCAGTTTTCGCAATGGTATGGGAAGGTAACAATGTCATTGCTACGGCTCGCAACATGATGGGCAAAACCAACCCAGCAGATGCAGCTCCTGGTACCATTCGTGGCGATTATGCGACTTCTGTAGGAATGAACATCATCCACGGTTCTGATTCCCCAGAAAGCGCAGAGCGTGAAATTAACCTGTGGTTTGGCGCTAACGAAGTGGTTTCCTTCGAAAAAACAATCCAACGCTGGATTTAATTCCGAAAAAAACGGGAAAGACCTCTTTAGGGGTCTTTTTCCTTTTTCTGAAGGCAGGATTTGTCCTGCAAAAAGAGAATGGCAAAGGCAGGACATCGAAGGAGGACTTTTACCATATGGAAGACAAAGATTTTAACCAATTTATCGCGAACATTAAAAAAATGACTGGTATTGATCTGGCGTTATATAAGGAAGCGCAGATGAAACGGCGCCTGACTTCGTTGCGTTTAAAACGGGGACATCAGTCATTTGCCGCTTATTTTGAGGCTTTGGCCAAAGATAAAGAGATGTTTTATGAATTTTTGGACCGCATGACGATCAACGTCTCTGAATTTTTCCGAAATCCAGGCCGTTGGGAAGTGTTAGATAATAAGATCTTGCCGCGCTTGATGCAGGAATCGCGTAAGCTGAAATGCTGGAGCGCTGCTTGCTCGACGGGTGAAGAGCCGTATACGCTGTCGATGATTCTCTTGAAGAAAAACTATATGAAGGATAGCAGTGTGCTGGCTACGGACATCGATGAAGGGGCAATTGCCAAAGCCAAGCAGGGTGTCTATACGGATCGTTCATTGCAGGATGCACCGAAGGATCTGGTCAGCAAATATTTTGTGAAAGACGCCATGAGCTACCGGATCTCCTCGGAAGTGAAGAATCATGTCACGTTTAAAAAGCATAATCTGCTTGCGGACAATTTTGATTCAGGATTCGATTTGATCATTTGTCGAAATGTCATGATTTATTTTACGGAAGAAGCCAAAAACGAATTGTACATGAAATTCAGCCGAGCACTTCGGCCGGGTGGGGTGCTATTTGTCGGCAGCACGGAGCAAATCTTTCAACCGCAGCAATATCAATTTGAAGCGGAGGACACCTTCTTCTACCGGAAAAAAGGGTAAATTTTCAAACGGAACGTATATCTGGACTGCAAATTCCCAATTATATGGATAAGCATAAAAAATGGGAGGATGCGCATGGACAAAGTCAAGGTAATTGAAGCGTACCGTCGTGGTCTGATTACGCTGCAAGAATGCGGACAAATTTTAGGTGCAGACAAGACGCAATTAGACGATCTCGTGTCCGTGGATCATTTCCGCCGGCCAATCAATACCGCAAATTATGCGGTTGCTGACCATTTGTAATTCATCCACACGAGCAAGGATGCCTCTCTTTTCGAAGGGAGGCATTTTTTGGTTTTCATTCCCGCGGCAGGTGTGATATTATAACGCTTAAAAGTGCTAAAGGAATGACAAGGTTCGCACAACGAAGTGAGTACCAATAGGAGGAGAGAGAGATGAGATACCTGACGGCTGGAGAGTCTCATGGCCCGCAATTGACGGCCATTATTGAGGGAGTGCCAAGCAATTTAGCGTTTTCCATAGAAAAGATCAACGAGCAGCTGGCGCGCAGACAAAAAGGCCATGGCCGCGGCAGACGGATGCAAATTGAAAAGGATCAGGTACGAGTTCTTTCCGGTGTTCGTCATGGTTATACCACAGGAGCCCCGATCACGCTAGTAGTAGAAAATAACGACTGGACACATTGGCAAACCATTATGGGCGCGGAACCGACCGATGATGCGGAAGGAAAACGCCGCGTCGCACGTCCTCGTCCGGGTCATGCTGACCTGAATGGTGCCATTAAATACAATCAGCGCGATATGCGCAATATTTTGGAAAGATCAAGTGCGCGGGAAACGACCATGCGTGTAGCGGTTGGCGCTGTTGCGAGACAGCTGCTGGAAGCATGCGGGATTCTGGTAGCAGGACAAGTATTGCGTATTGGTGACGTTGAAGCGCAGCGCATCGAAGTATCGATTGAAGAGCAGATTCGACGTACTGAAGAATCTCCGGTTCGCTGTTTGGATCAAGAGGCGGAAGCGAAAATGATGGCAGCCATCGACAAAGCGAAGGAAGACGGCGATTCTCTTGGCGGTTTGGTCGAAGTACGCGTTGACGGCGTTCCGATCGGACTTGGCAGTCACGTACAATGGGACCGCAAGCTGGATGGCCGGTTGGCGCAAGCGGTGATGAGCATTCAGGCTTTCAAAGGCGTTGAGATCGGGATTGGATTTGAAGCGGCGGGACTTCCTGGCTCGCAGGTCCACGATGAAATTGTGTGGGAAGAAGGGAAGGGCTTTAGCCGCAAAACCAATCGTGCAGGCGGTTTGGAAGGCGGTATGACGAATGGAATGCCGATCATTGTTCGCGGTGTCATGAAACCGATTCCTACCTTGTACAAGCCGCTGATGAGTGTCGATATCGATACGAAGGAACCTTTCACGGCAAGCATTGAGCGTTCAGACAGCTGCGCAGTTCCAGCGGCAAGTGTGGTGGCAGAATCGGTGGTTGCATGGGAAATCGCCCGGGCCATGTGTGAAAAATTTGCCTCCGATACCATGGAGCAGATGCTGGAAAATATCAGCCAATATCGTGCATATACGGAGACGTTCTAATCATGAGCAGACAATTGCGGGTAGAATTGGGCGAACGAAGCTACTCCATAGTGGCAGGAGAAGGTCTGTTGGCAGCAGCCGGTTCCTACTTGAAAGAAATCGGCATCAAATCTTCGCAACGATTGTTTGTCATTACGGATGAGTATGTAGCCCCGCTGTATTTGCAACTTGTCCGTGAGGCGCTTACCCTCGAAGGATATCAAGTCGATGCCACGATTGTACCTGCAGGGGAACGCGCAAAAAGCATGAGCGTGTATGAGCAGGTGATGACCAAGGTGATCGAGGCAGGTCTTGATCGCAAATCCGTGATCATCGCGCTCGGAGGCGGGGTTGTCGGTGATCTGGCCGGCTTTGTGGCCGCCACTTTCATGCGCGGGATTCCTTTTATCCAAATGCCCACCACGTTATTGGCGCATGACAGTTCAGTCGGAGGGAAGGTAGCAATCAATCATGCGCTTGGCAAAAATTTGATTGGTGCTTTTCATCAGCCGCTCTTGGTGCTCTACGATATCGGGACACTTCGGACGTTGCCGAAGCGTGAGATTGCCGCGGGATATGCGGAAGTTGTCAAGCATGCGCTTATTTCGGATGAAGCATTTGTCGCCTGGCTGGAGCAGAATGTCGAGCAGCTCCAAAAACTGGAGGCAGACGTGACAGCGGAAGCGATCATGCGTGGCTGCGCTGTTAAGGCAAAAGTGGTTTCCGTAGACGAGACGGAGCAGGGGCTGCGGGCCATTTTGAACCTTGGTCATACATTTGGCCATGCCTTTGAGGCGTTGGCGGATTATTCAGCCATTAACCACGGGGAAGCGATTTCCATCGGAATGGGCTTGGCAGCAGATGTTTCCGTGCGACTCGGAATAGCATCTTCAGAAGTGCCTGAGCGTACAAGGGCTTTGCTGCGGGCGTTTGATTTGCCTGTCGATTGGCCGGCAGCACTAGCCCCAGAAGAAGTATTGGAAGTCATGAAACGGGATAAAAAAGGTCTTGCCGGGAAGCTGGTTCTGGTGCTTCCGCGTAAGATCGGCGAGGTGGAAGTAGTCAAAGAAGTAGAGGAAAGCCTGGTGTTGGAAGTCATGAGTGCAGCAAAGAGGGGAGAATGGAAGGATCATGAGTAGCCGAGGGATTCGGGGAGCCATTACTGTAGAAACAAATAGCAAGGAAGCGATTCTTGAGGGCACTCGACTGATGCTCACGGAGATGGTAGAACGAAATCAGGTGCACCCAGACGATATCGCGAGTGTATTGATAACTACCACGGAAGATTTGGATGCTGTTTTTCCAGCAGCAGCAGCCCGTACGCTGCCTGGATGGGAGTATGTACCGCTGATGTGTGCACGTGAAATTCCTGTGCCGGGAAGTCTACCGCTTTGTGTGCGGGTGATGATGCTGGTAAATACCGATAAGCGTGCTGATGAGATCCAGCATGTCTTTTTGCGCGATGCTGTAAAATTGCGCCCGGATTTGCTGAAATGAATTAACAATTGACAGAATGATTGAACTTTACTAAGATTAAAACCAATTAGTGAAGCCTAGGTTTTTAGACGAGAGTTAGAGTAGAGCGAGACGGTTTTTTAGACAGTTTGATATTGATCAGCTAGCTTATGAGCATGAGGCAGTAGAGATGAGTGGAGTAGAGGTTAGATGAGGAGAGAAGAGGCGTAAGCTAGGATTTATGTGTATACGCATAATCCAGGACTCTTCCTGGATTTTTTATTTTCTCCGGTTCTTTCCTCCTCTTCAAGAAAAGAAGAGGTGAGTGTAAAGATGTTTTTCCCCACATTACCCGAGGTCCGAAACCTCGCGGCGCAGTTTTCCATGATCCCAATAAAGTTGACCTTGTTGGCTGACAAGGAAACACCCATTCGTTTGTACCAAAAGTTCCGCAGCAATCATTCCTTTTTGCTGGAAAGTGTAGAAGGGGGCTCTCGTTGGGCGCGGTATTCTTTTATCGGCCTGCGCCCCTTTTTAACGGTGGAGGCAAAAGGAAACGAGATCCTTCTTACCCATCGCGACAAAGCACCTGAATCCTTGAACGGCAATCCGCTTGAAGTGCTGCGAGAGCTAATGAAGCAGTATCGCAGTCCCAATCTAAAAGAGATGCCGCGTCTGGCTGGTGGAGCCGTTGGATACTTCGGTTACAACACACTGCATTACTTTGAGAACCTGCCGGAACACAATCGTGATTCACTTAACATCGCGGATATGCGTTTTTTGCTCGTAGATGAGCTGATCGCCTTCGATCATTTGAAACAAGAAATCCAAATTATTGTGAACCTCCAAGTAGAAGAGGGTGCATCGGCGGAACATATCGCGAGTGCATATGAACGAGTATGCGAACGTATTGGACAGATCGCTGACCAAGCCGTAGCAGATCTCGCGGATACCTCAATCATGCGACAGATCAGCGTAAACTCCACCGAATCACGGACGCCCAATGTGAAGGCAAATATGGAGCGCAGTGTTTACGAGGACATGATCATGCGGGCGAAAGACTATATTGCAGCCGGTGACATTTTTCAAGTCGTACTCTCGCAGCGCTTTGAGCTGGAGACAGAGATCGATCCATTTTCCGTCTATCGTGTTCTGCGAACGCTGAATCCATCTCCATACATGTATTACTTCCAATTTGAACAGGAAACCATCGTCGGAGCGTCTCCGGAGCTACTTGTGCGGGTGGAGGACAGAAAAGTAGAGGTTCGCCCGATTGCAGGAACACGAAAAAGAGGCAGTGATCGCAGGGAAGACGAGGAGCTGGGGGCCGATTTGTTGGCGGATCCTAAGGAACTGGCTGAACACATGATGCTTCTTGATTTAGGCAGAAATGACGTAGGGAAGGTTTCCACTTACGGCAGCGTAAAAGTGGAGGAGCAAAACGTGATTGAATATTACTCACACGTCATGCACATGGTTTCCCATGTGAGCGGCACTTTGCGAGAAGATCTCGATCCTTTTGACGCCTTCCTTTCCGCCTTTCCAGCCGGAACTGTCTCAGGTGCACCAAAGCTGCGGGCCATGGAGATCATTGCAGAACTGGAGCCTGATGCGAGAGGGACTTATGCCGGTTCCATCGGTTATCTGAGCTTTACGGGCAACTTGGATACGTGCATTACGATCCGCACGATTTTATTTAAGGATGGAAAGGCCTACATCCAGGCGGGAGGCGGCATCGTGGCTGACTCGGAGCCTGCCCTCGAATACCAGGAATCAGTGAATAAGGCCGCTGCGACGATTCAAGCCATTGTCAAAGCCGAACAACTATTTCTGCGGGAGGGTGAACGCTCATGCTGTCTGTAGCTATTGAAAAGATTATCAAGGGAGAACATTTGGACCGTGAAACCGCGCGGGAAGCGATGGGAGAAATCATGGACGGGAGCGCAACCCATGCGCAGATTGGTGCTTTTCTCGCGGCTCTGCGATTAAAGGGAGAGCAGAGGGAAGAGATCATCGGTTTTGCCCAAGCGATGCGAGCACGATCCGTCGCGTTTCCGTTGCAGCTGGATGGCCTGGTCGATACCTGCGGGACGGGTGGAGAAGGAAGCAATACGATTAACATTTCAACGGCTGCTGCGATTGTGGCTGCCACGAGCGGAGTCAAAATCGCCAAACACGGCAACCGAGCCGTTTCGAGTAAAAGCGGAAGCGCGGATGTATTGGAAGCCTTGCATATCCCAATAACGTTATCACCTGAACGGGCAGCGGATTGCCTGCGCCAGACCAATTTATGCTTCCTGTTTGCGCCTATTTACCATCAAGCAATGAAGCATGCTGCGGGCCCGCGAAAAGAACTGTCAATTCGTACGGTATTCAATTTACTTGGACCTTTAACCAACCCTGCACGGGCGAAAAGACAGCTGATGGGTGTCTATGATGCCTCCTTGCTCCCGGTTGTGGCCGAAGTGCTCGCTGAATTGGGAGTAGAACGGGCATTGGTGGTTGCGGGGGAAGACGGCATGGATGAGCTTACGGTGACAGGCGTCAGCTATATCTCCGAGCTGCGGGATGGCAAAGTGAACAGCTATACCATTGTCCCTGAACAATGTGGACTGCAAAGACATCCGCTTGAGCATTTGCGCGGCGGTGACGCCAATGAGAACGCCACGATTATCCGTGAAATTTTTGCCGGAAAACGCGGCGCTCATCGCGATATCGTCTTGTTAAATGCCGGAGCGATTCTTTATATGGCGGATCAGGTTCATTCGATTGAAGCGGGAGTGATGAAAGCTGCCGAGCTAATCGACTCCGGCAGGGTATTGGAAAAGCTGGATGAAATCCGCACAGTGGCAGGAGGCGTTTCGAATGCTTCATAAGATCGTGGAAACCAAGCGCGAGGAAGTGCAGGAGCTGCACCAGACGACGACGCTACCAGCATTATTCGAGCAGGCTGCAGCGATGGACGCACCGCGTGGCTTTCAGAGAAGCTTAGAGCAAAGCTCACGCCCTGTCAGTGTCATCGCCGAGGTGAAGAAAGCTTCACCTTCCAAAGGGATGATTCGTGCTGATTTCCATCCCGAAGAGATCGCGCTTGCGTACCAACAGGCGGAGGTTGAGGCGATTTCCGTCCTGACCGACAAACAATACTTTCAGGGGGATCTCGGGTATTTGCGGCAAATTCGTGCTGCGGTATCTTTGCCCCTTTTACGAAAAGACTTTCTCATTGATGAATGGCAGATAGTCGAAGCGAGAGCGTATGGAGCGGATTGTATTTTGCTGATCGCCGCGATTTTGGAAGGCGAGCAAATTCATCATTTTTCCCAAGCGGCGAATCAGTTGGGCATGGATGTGCTTATCGAGGTTCATGACGCCGAAGAGGCAGAGAAAGTGTTCCGCTATACTTCACCGCGCATGCTGGGGATCAACAATCGCAATTTACGGACGTTTCAGGTAGACCTGGCTACGACACAGGAGCTCATCAGTCAATTGCCAAAAGATGTGACTGTAGTCAGTGAGAGCGGAATCGCCTCGCGTGACGACCTGGCCTTCGTCGAACAGGCAGGAGCCAGAGCTGTTTTGGTAGGGGAGCATTTTATGAGGCAGCCCGATATTGCTGCAGCGGTACGTGACTTGGTTGGAGAGCGAGTGGCTGGCCGATGAATACGAAAGTAAAAATTTGCGGGTTGCGTGATCGGGAGACGCTGACTCTCCTCACAGAGCTTCGAATCGATTATGCGGGTTTTGTTTTCGCTCCGAGCAAACGTCAAGTGACGGCTGAAGAAGCTGGCGCCTTGCTGGCCGCTTTGCCGAATCGGCCAACTGCTGTAGGCGTATTTGTGAATCCAACGCTGTCCGAATTGGAAGAGACATTGAAGCATGCGCCTCTTGATGTGATACAGTTGCACGGGCAAGAATCTCCTGAATTTTGCGAGGAAGTGAAGAATCGCTTTGCTTTGCCGATCTGGAAGGCAGTGCCCGTTGGCGAGGAGGGGCCGCTCGCTGTGGATCTGACTGCATATCAGTCAAGCGTCGAGGCTTTTCTTTTTGACACGCATGACGCGGCTGTCGCAGGCGGGACCGGAAAACGGTTCTCCTGGACACAGATCCCGCTGCTGGCCAATCTGGCGGGGAATGCGACCGTAGTGATCGCCGGAGGAATCACGGTAGACAATGTTGCGGAACTCGTCAGTCAGTACGCACCTGCCTTAATCGATCTTTCAAGCGGTGTTGAAACGGATGGAAAAAAAGATGCCGCGAAAATAAAAAAATTAATGCAAAGGGTGAGGGAACATGAGCAGTCTCATACAATCACAAACAACATTGCCAAATGAAAAAGGACGGTTTGGCGCATATGGCGGCAAATTCGTGCCAGAAACGTTGATGAATGCGCTCATTCAGCTGGAAGAAGCATTTGCCGACGCACAGCAGGATCCTGCGTTCCGTGCTGAATTATCCCACCTTTTGCAAGAATATGCTGGCCGCCCCACTCCTTTGTACCATGCGACAAGAATGACAGAAGTGCTGGGCGGTGCGCAAATTTATCTAAAACGGGAAGATTTGAACCATACCGGGGCTCATAAGCTGAACAACGCCTTGGGCCAAGGTTTGCTGGCCAAGCGCATGGGGAAAAAAGCGATCATTGCCGAGACGGGAGCCGGGCAGCACGGTGTGGCCAGTGCAACGGTAGCGGCCAAGCTGGGTTTGTCCTGCAAAGTCTTTATGGGCGAGGAAGATATCAAAAGACAGGCGCTGAATGTTTTCCGGATGAGGCTGCTCGGTGCTGAGGTTGTTTCGGTTACTTCGGGCTCTCGTACATTGAAGGATGCGACCAGCGAAGCGATGCGCTATTGGGTTGCAGATGTACAAAATAGTCACTATGTGCTTGGATCGGCTGCTGGTCCTCATCCCTACCCTTATATGGTTAGAGAATTTCAAAGAATCATCGGGGAAGAGACCAGAGCACAGATTTTGAAGCAGGTCGGCAGATTGCCGGATGAAGTGATCGCGTGCGTAGGAGGCGGAAGCAATGCGATCGGTATGTTTTATCCGTTCCTCCAGGACGACGTCAAGCTGCGCGGTGTTGAAGCGGCGGGACATGGAACCGACACGGAAAAGCATGCAGCTACCCTGACAATGGGCAAACCGGGGATCTTGCATGGTTCGTTAACCTATCTGCTGCAGGATGAGTTTGGCCAGGTGCAAGAGGCTCATTCCATATCGGCAGGACTTGATTACCCAGGGGTAGGACCCGAGCATTCCTATCTGAAGGATACCAAGCGCGTTACCTATGCGGCAGTTACAGACCAAGAAGCGCTGGATGCCGTGAAATTCCTGTGTGAGACGGAAGGGATCATTCCGGCTTTGGAAAGCGCGCACGCTGTGGCAGAGGCAATCAAGCTGGCCCCAACACGCTCGCCGCAGGAAATATTGGTGATTTGCTTATCGGGCCGCGGGGATAAAGATGTTGCGACCATTCAAGCCGCACTGGATGCAAAAAAGGAAGGGGGAGAAGCCCTGTGATCACGGTAGATAATCGCATTGACCAGCTGTTTGCCGATCGTTCGAAAAAAAGATTTATTCCCTTCATCACCATTGGCGACCCTTCTCTTGCCGTGTCGGAGGAGCTGGTGCTTGCGCTGGCCGAAGCAGGTGCTGACCTCATTGAGCTGGGTGTAGCTTACTCCGATCCGATCGCGGATGGACCGACCATTCAGCGAGCATCCCAACGTGCGCTTGCAGCTGGGATTACCATGGTTGACGTGATGCATCTCGTCTCCCGCCTACGGCAAAAAGGGGTAACCATTCCGCTTGTATTCTTTTCCTACTACAACCCGGTGCTGCAATATGGACTCGATGCGTTTTTTCAGGACCTTGCCGCATGCGGTGCGGATGGAATCATCATTCCCGATCTGCCAACGGAGGAAAACGAAGAGGCGGCCCATGCGGCGCAAAGCAACGGCGTCCACCTCATCTCATTGGTTGCGCCCACTTCAAATGCACGCATAGCGACGATTGCACAAAAAGCGTCAGGCTTTGTGTACTGCGTGTCCAGTCTTGGAGTGACAGGTGTTCGTGACGAATTGCCTACAGACCTTGGGCAGTTTCTCGATAGTGTGAAAGCGAGCACTGACAAACCAATTGCTGTTGGTTTTGGCATATCCACTCCGGAGCAGGTGCGTTTTACCGCCAAGCATGCCGACGGAGTGGTTGTAGGAAGCGCGATCGTGCGGGAGGTAGAGAAAAACCTCGCTTTATTGACTGACCCTGTCCAAAAAGCAGAAGGAATTGCCGCAATAAAAAGATTTGTACAACAGTTAACGGGTGAGCTACAATAACAGGTAAAACATTTGGGAGTGATTGATCCATGGAACCGAAGCAGCGAATACTTAACGCCCCGGTCTATCAACCCGGAAAACCAATCGATGACGTAAAACGCGAGCTCGGCCTTACCGACGTAGTAAAGCTCGCCTCTAATGAAAATCCATTTGGCTGTTCGCCGAAGGCTATTGAGGCGATTCAAGGTCAATTAGGGGTGCTCGCTGTTTATCCGGATGGGGGCGCGGTGCAGCTTCGGCAGGATCTTGCAGCGTTTCTGCATGTAGATCAGGAGCAACTGATTTTTGGAAACGGTTCGGATGAAATCCTGCAAATGATTGCGCGTGCCTATTTGCATGAAGGTGTGAACACCGTGATGGCGACTCCTACTTTCTCACAATACCGTTCCAATGCAATCATTGAGGGAGCCCAGCTGCGGGAAATTCCGTTGAAGAATGGCGTGCATGATTTGGCGGCAATGGCTGCTGCCATTGATGAAAAGACACGAGTGGTCTGGGTGTGCAATCCGAATAATCCGTCCGGGACTATCTGTACGGAAGAAGAATTGCTCAGCTTTCTCAAGCAGGTGCCGGCACATGTCTTAGTCGTGTTGGACGAAGCATACTACGAATATGTGGTGTCACCTGTCTATCCGCAGACAGTCTCGATGCTATCCGCTTTTCCGAATGTCATTATTTTGCGCACATTCTCAAAAATTTATGGACTCGCGGCACTGCGCATCGGGTACGGTATCGCTTCCAAAGAGGTGATCTTGCACCTGAGCCATGTACGTGAACCATTTAATACGAGCACACTTGCTCAGGCAGCTGCACGAGCAGCTATCTCCGATCAGGGATTTGTGCAGGCATGTCGGGCACGAAATCGCTTGGGCTTGAAACAGCTGACGGATCAGTTCGATTTGTGGGGTCTCGAGTATTATCCGTCTGAGACGAATTTTATTCTGGTGAACCTACAGCGTGATTCGGACGAGGTTTTTCAGCAGCTTCTCAAGCAGGGGATCATCGTTCGTTCCGGCAGAGCATTAGGGTTTCCGGGATGGATGCGGATTACGGTAGGCAGCAAAGAGCAAAACGAACGCGTATTGTCTGCGCTGGGGCTGATTTTGAAAGAGGTATTGCAATAGCAAACGATGGTGCCGGTGAAGAGCCGGCATCTTTGCATCTTGACAATTTAGCGCTTTTAAGCGAAAAAGAAAGAAAAAGAAAAAGAGGAGCTAGGAGATGAAAACGACGATAGCTGTTCTTGGCGTAGGGTTGATAGGCGGCTCGATCGCACTGGCTTTGCGCCAAGATCCGGAATTGCGGATTATCGGATTCGATGTGCGGGAAGATTTTTTGGATAAGGCCCTCACCAGTGGAGTTATTCATGCAGGAACGACTGATTTGCAGACCGCTGTGCGTGAAGCCGACGTCATTTTTTTGGCAACACCCGTTGAGCAGATCTATACTTTGCTCGATCAGTTCGCTACACTTTCTTTAAAGCCAGGTGCGATCTTGACAGATGTCGGTAGCACGAAGCAAGGTGTGGTAACGTATGCGGAGTCGCGTGTACCTCGTGACGCCACGTTTATCGGTGGTCATCCGATGGCGGGTTCACACAAATCTGGGGTAGAAGCTGCCAATCAGCGGCTATTTGAAAATGCATATTATGTCCTGACTCCCGGGGTAGGAACATCCGCCGAACAGCTTAGTCGTTTGCAAGAACTGCTTCAGCTGACACGGGCGAAAGTGGTGGTCATGGATCCAGCTGAGCACGATCGGGTCGTAGGAGCCGTTAGTCATTTTCCGCATATCATTGCAGCTGTTCTGGTCAATCAGGTCGCTCAGTATGATCAGGCAAATGACTGGCATCGTCGTCTGGCTGCAGGTGGCTTCCGCGATATCACTCGTATCGCCTCCAGCAATCCTCGCATGTGGCGGGATATTTTGCTGAATAACCGCGAGCACTTGCTCCAGATTGCTGCAGATTGGCGCCAGGCGCTTGACAAGATCATGGACGTAGTAGCCACTGGGGAGAAAGACGAGATCGAACAGTTCTTCAAAGAAGCAAGAGACTTCCGTGATGGGCTGCCCGAGCGTCAAAAAGGTGCCTTGCCGCCTTTGTATGACTTGTATATCGATATTCCTGACCATCCGGGTGAGATCGGGAAGATTACCACCTTGCTTGGGGCAAAAGAAATCAATATTACCAATATCCAAATACGGGAAACCAGAGAAGATATGCTGGGTGTGCTCCGCATCACGTTCCGCAATCAGGCAGAGCTGGAGAAGGGCGCGGAGATGCTTCGCTACTTTGGATATTCCGTATATAGCAGAGATTAATAATGTAGAGGAGTGGAGAAGTCATGCTGAAAATGAGTCAAGCCAAAAGGATTACAGGGGAAGCAGTGGTGCCAGGAGACAAGTCCATATCCCATCGAGCAGTCATGTTCGGAGCTCTGGCAGAAGGAACGACGAGCATTTCTGGATTTTTGCCGGGAGCGGATTGCTTGAGCACAATCAGCTGCTTTCGCCGGATGGGCATCGAGATCGAGCAAGAAGGGGACCGAGTGACTGTCCATGGGAAGGGCTGGTTCGGTCTTCAAGAGCCTGAGCGTGGTCTGGATGTAGGCAACTCAGGGACGACAATCCGACTGATGTCCGGGATTTTAGCTACACAGCCCTTTCACTGTGTCGTGGAAGGGGACGAATCTATCGCTCGTCGTCCGATGCGTCGTGTCGTGACACCTCTGCGTGAAATGGGAGCAAAAATTGATGGCCGCAAAAACGGAGAATTTACCCCTCTGTCGATCCGAGGCGGTGAACTGAAAGGAATCGCTTATCAATCGCCTGTCGCCAGTGCCCAGATCAAATCATCCATCCTGCTGGCTGGTTTACAAGCGCAGGGCACAACGAGCGTAACGGAACCGCATCTTTCCCGTGACCATACCGAGAGAATGCTGCAAGCGTTTGGCGTTAATGTGTCGCGTGAAGGTTTGACCGTGTCGGTTCAGGGCGGACAAGTGTTAAAAGGTAGAGAGATTCAGGTGCCGGGTGACATATCATCCGCAGCATTTTTGATCGCTGCGGTCATGGTAGTTCCAGATAGCACTCTTTTGATTCGAAATGTTGGCATCAACCCGACACGTACAGGCATTATTGATGCCGTGCGAGCAATGGGCGGTCAAATCGAATTGCAAAATCAGCGTGTTGTAAATGAAGAGCCTATAGCGGATCTTTTCGTTCAACATTCAGAACTGACTGGCACGATCATTGAAGGGGACTTGATTCCTCGGCTAATCGATGAGATCCCTGTCATTGCCGTGATGGCTACACAAGCGCAGGGACGTACCATCATCCGTGATGCGGAAGAGCTTCGTGTGAAGGAAACGGACAGGATTGCAACGGTCGTAAGCGAGTTGAGCAAATTCGGGGCAAACGTGACGCCAACTGATGATGGCATGATAATAGAGGGTCCGACAAAGCTGACAGGTGCGGCAATCGATAGCTTGGGAGATCATCGGATCGGTATGGCGATGGCGATTGCAGGATTAATTGCAGAAGGGGAAACGACGATAGCGAATGCGGAAGCAATCAATGTTTCGTTCCCTGGTTTCGCACAGTTGCTTGACAAGCTGACGGTGAATGAATAAATGACTTATGAAGAGGGCACCGCTGACGAGAACAGCGGTGCCTTTTCAACGAAAATGCGAGAGGGGAAAACCTCTAAATTAGGTTTATACCGAATAAAAAAAATGATTTGACAAGCGCTTACATTTCAGTATAATAAAAAGTACAGTATGGTTTCTCTCCACTCCTATCCAATATATTCTCTGCACTCTGTGCTACCGTCGTATGAATGCGCTTACATGCGTAACGACGGCTTTTTTTTATGTAAAAAATGCCATACATCCCTCTGTTGCTTGACCGGATTAACTTTCATTGAAATTGTCATCCTTTCCGGTGTTGATTCATATGCTCGTACTACTGAAATCCGTTCGGTCTAAGGAGGTACAAGCTATGAAAGAGACAAACATGCTGATCAAGGGTGGTACACTGGTTACCGCTTATGGGATGAGGGAAGCAGATGTTTGGATTGAGGAAGGGAAAATTGCTCATATCACAAAAAAGATCTTAGATCCGAGCAAGCATCGTTCTTCCTATGACCCCGACCGGATCTTTGATGCGTCGGGGTATTTGATGCTTCCGGGATTTATTTGGGCAGGAAATACGAACTTTAGCCGTTTATCACCCGTTTCAAACTTTTTGCGAGAGGTGAGAAGCGTCATCGAGAGAGGGTATACTTCTATGCTGGACACCATTCGGCTGGAGGATTGGATGCAGGCGGAGCACATCCATTATCAAATGACGCCTCATTTTAACAATCTAATTGATTATGCGATCCAGATTAGTCTGGAAGCAAGGCATTTTACCCCACGCATATTGCGTATGCTAGGACGTCAGGGGATCCGCTTAATTCAGGTGGTTGTCCGTGATGGCAATGAGATGAATTCGTTCCAATGGGACATACTATATTCCATCATTCATCATTACCAATTATCTTTGCAGCTGCATATTCCGACCGATAGCGGGATTTCATCGGATCTCAGAAGGCGGATGATCGAAGGTTGGCTTCAGGATTGTCAGTACGGGAAAATTCGGACCAGGGTGGAACACCCGCATCCTTTTATGCTCACGCAAAATAAGACGTTCTATCATTTGGCTATGTTGACAGAAGACCAGTGCGAGAAGTGGTTTCACTATTACCTGAACCACTGGTATGGTTCGTACCCGGCATTTGCGGCATTGGAGAAGATTGTGATACGCCAAAAAGAATGGCGGAAAAAGCCGGTTGAGTTTTTGAGCCTGCTTGTTCGATTGTCCTCGACGAATTTTGCGAAAGCTCTGGGAACGTATCCCCGTAAAGGATGCCTGCAAGCAGGGGCGGACGCGGATTTGCTCTTCATCGAAAAGTCTGCTTGGTTGACAAATTTCGATCTTTCTACTATTCTAAAATGTAGCGAAATATGTCTTCCTACCTACATTATGTCGAAAGGGAGATGGATCTACCGGGATGGTGTTCATTCTCCATTAGTTGGCACAGGAATTTACTTACACGATCTAACACCATACAGCTACGTCATATGACCCCGTTTTTCGGGGTTTTTTCACAGTATCGGAACTACATAGCTTGATCGACCTGCTACTTTCCGATACGGCACGAACTGATACTGCTCATGAACGATACAAAAGATGAAAAAAGTAGAAAAAGACTGCGCAACTTTTCCAAATCCCATTAGTCTAATTGAACAAAGGCTAACGGGAACCGGAATCGCAAGGGGGTAGTCCTGGCAATGACCGATTCCCAGCTTATCCGTGAAATTAAAGAAGGAAATGTGGAGTGTTACGCGGAGCTGATACGGCGATACGAAAAGAAGATAATTGCCTTTGTGAGTCATATGTTGCGTCAGGCTCATTTGGAACACTTGGCCGAGGATATCAGTCAGGAAACATTTTATAAGGCATATAAAAATCTTCATTCCTTCCGCGACGTTGAAGC
>DASQNU010000109.1:0-21795 GCA_035644815.1 Bathyarchaeia archaeon
TACATCCCTGGACGTTTTCGTACCGCTTCTAGTCCTTCTAATACTTGTATCTGACTGGCATCATAGTTTTGCTCTGTTACTTGGTCCACTTCTTTACGTCAACTCCTCTGTATCAGTCTGTCCAGCGAAAACCTGCTCCAGGCTGCTCACAAACTGCGCGCGTCGCTTTAATGTGAGCGAGGAAATCGGAGAAAGGTAAATGGCATCCTTTGTCACGACATAGGACTTGGTCTCCTCAGCGCTGCGATCCACGACACGCTTTTCTTTTTTTTCGTCTTCCATGAACTTTTTGGAGATTTTCGAGCTATTCACCGTCTGATGATCCAGGATGGTGATCACATCTTTGGTACTGACCACGGTATCCCCGCCAATATGAATGAACATGCCCGTCACCTTAGCTTTCTTGGGAAACTTTCCCTTCTCTTACATAATGCCGCGATGCTTGCTGCAATACCTGATGTTTTAATCCTTCCACTCCTGTGGTCGTTACAAACGTTTGTACTTTATCCTGAATCGTTTCCAGCAGCAGTGTCTGGCGGTGTTCGTCCAATTCAGACAATACGTCATCAAGCAGGAGAACCGGATATTCTCCTACCTCTTCCTTGATCAGCTCAATTTCCGCCAGTTTCAGCGAGAGGGCGCTCGTCCGCTGCTGCCCTTGTGAGCCAAATGTCTGCACATCCACATCGTTAATCCGCAAAGAAAAATCATCTCGATGCGGACCAATTAACGTGCTGCCGCGGTGCTTTTCCCGTTCAAACAAATCTTCATAAGCAGACAGCATCGCCTGCTCAGCCGCAGCAGTATCCATCTCTTCCGTTACCGGACAAGTATTTTCGTAATGTAGCGAAAGGCTTTCCTTGCCATCCGTAATGCCGGTATGGATTTCGCTTGCCCAGGATTGCAGCTTTCGCAAAAACTCAAAACGCTTCTTTAGCAATTTTACCGCTAATTCGGCCAATTGGGTATTCCAAATTGCGAGCATCTCTTTATCAAAGGCGAGCCCCTTTTTCATAACCAGATCCTTCAAGAGCTGATTGCGCTGGGCCAACACTCGATTGTAGTTGCTCAGATAGTGTAGATAGGTAGGTGAAACCTGGCCAATCTCCATATCAATAAATCGTCTTCGCTGGGCTGGTGCCCCTTTGACAATCGCAAGATCTTCTGGAGCAAACATGACGACATTCAGCGCTCCGATATATTCACTCAGTTTCGCTTGTTCAATGCCGTTGATTTTGGCCCGCTTCCCTTTGGACGTCAACTGCACCTCTAAACGGACAGATCCGTAGCGTCGCTCAACTTCGCTACGGATTGTCGCATAATCTGCATTCCACCCGATCAGTTCTTTGTCTCTGGCGGTTCTGTGAGACTTTGCCAGAGCAAGCACATAGATCGATTCCAACGCATTTGTTTTTCCCTGTGCATTGTTTCCTATAAAAAGATGAATCGGCCCGTCAAACTTGAGCTGCATCGATTCATAATTGCGATAGTGTGCCAGTGAGAGATCCCGCAAAAACAAGAGCTAAACACTCCTCTCAGCCGCGGGTCACCTGGTAGGTACCGTACCCGTCGATGTCGACGATATCATCGGGGTACAGCTTTCGACCGCGTCGATTATCCAATTCTCCGTTGATTTTGATCGGAACCTCTGCAAGAAAGGCTTTTGCCATCCCGCCTGTATCAATTACTTCAGCCAGTTTTAAGAATTGACCGAGTTGAATATAATCGGTTCGAATCTGTACAGCTTTTTGCATGAAGAAAACCCCTTTCACTCGGTAGGCCTAAGTCCGGATTAATACGTGCGCACAGGCAAAATCAAGTGCAGCATCCAGTCATGATCGGTCGGCCGCATGACAAACGGGCTCATCGGACCTGAAAAGCTGGTGCGGATCTCAGCGCTGTCGATGGAACGAAGCGCATCCATCATATATTTTGCATTAAAGGAAATCTTTAAATCTTCTCCACCCATAGAGGAAGGCTTGACTGTCTCGGTAACGCGGCCAATCTCAGGTGCATTCGAGGTAATCTCCACATTTCCATCAGGGAGAGTCGCCAAGCGCACGACATTGGTTTTTCCTTCGCGGCTCAACAGTGAAGCGCGTTCAATGGATTGTAAAAAGTCTTTCGTGTTAACCACGATTTCGGTCTTGTTGCTTTGCGGGATAATCCGCGTTGTATCTGGATATGTCCCTTCCAAAAGACGGGAGTAAAACAGGATATGATTGGATTTTACCAAGATTTGATTGGCTGCCACAACAATATCCACCAAGGTTTGGTCATCATCTAATATTTTTACCAATTCGTTGCAGCTTTTACCTGGTACCACTACATTGTGGAAAGACAACTCTTCCATGCATTCCACCATTGCGGTGCGGCTTGCCAGACGGTGGCTGTCGGTCGCGACAAATTTTAGTTCCCCTTTTTCCAATGTCCACATGATACCGGTCAGGATCGGACGCATTTCCGATGTGGAGACAGCGAAGCCTGTTTGGCGAATCATCGCTTTTAACAGATCACTTGGAACGCTGAATACTTTTTCTTCCTCCAGTTGAGGCAATTGCGGGAATTCGTCTGCGTTCATCCCATTGATGGTAAATTCAGCTTGTCCGGAGCGAATGTGCGTAACCAGACGGTCATCTACTTGCATGTGAATTTCATTTCCTGGCAGTTTCCGTACGATTTCACTGAAAATACGTGCAGTCAGGACAACACTCCCAGGTTGATGAACCGTCACTCCCCATTCTTCTGCTTCTTCCAATGGAATCAATACTTCGATGGAAACATCGGAATCACTTGCAGTTAGTGTTAATCCTTCTTCATCTGCTTTGATTTTAATACCGGTCAAAATAGGGATGGTTGTTCTGCTTGAAACTGCCTTGCTCACATGAGAAACGGCACTGGATAATTTTTCGCGTTGAACGCTGACTTGCATCTTTGGTCTTCCTCCCTCTTGATTCCAAAACTAGCGTGCATATTTGCTCGGCGTGCGGCATACCATGGCTAGTAATATAGTTATTAGTTTTGTAAATCTTTTAACAGAAGTAGTAATAGGGCCTGTGGATTTGTGGATAAGCTATGTTCTTACGTAAAAGAGAGCCTATACACATGTGAATAAGTTGTGCATAGGCTATTTATGTTGTACACAGGTTAGTTATGGGCTTTTAATTTTTCCACCAGGGATTGAATGGTTGCTTGCATTTGTGGATCGACTGCGAGTGCTTTTGAAATTTTTTCATGCGCATGGATGACAGTCGTATGGTCACGCCCGCCGAATTCGTCTCCGATTTTCGGAAGGGACGCATCTGTGAGCTCGCGGGAGAGATACATGGCAATTTGCCTTGGAAACGCAACCGATTTCGTACGTTTCTTCGCTTTGAAATCTTCCAGCTTCAAATTGAATTCTTCTCCGACTGCCCGTTGAATATCAATGATCGTAATCACACGCGGTTTGGATGATGGAATGATATCTTTTAAAGCCTCGGCAGCCAATTGGGTATCAATATCACGATTGATCAATGACGAGAAGGCTACTACCCGAATCAATGCACCTTCCAGCTCGCGAATGTTGCTGTCAATCTGACTGGCGATATAGGCCATGACTTCATTGGGAATGTCCAGGTTTTCTGCTTTAGCCTTTTTGCGCAAGATCGCAATCCGTGTCTCCAGATCCGGCGGTTGAATATCCGTGATCAATCCCCATTCGAAGCGGGAACGAAGCCGGTCTTCCAAAGTAGGAATCTCTTTTGGCGGACGATCGGACGAAATGATGATTTGTTTGCTTGCTTCATGCAGCGCATTAAAAGTATGGAAAAATTCCTCTTGGGTCGATTCTTTTCCGGCCAAAAATTGTATATCGTCAATTAAAAGTATGTCCACGCTCCGGTATTTATTGCGGAAGTCGACTGCTTTATTGTCGCGAATTGAATTAATAAATTCGTTGGTAAACTTCTCGGAGGAGAGGTATACCACTTTGGCGGAGGGGTTATGCTGGATGACATAGTGCCCGATGGCGTGCATCAGGTGGGTTTTCCCGAGGCCAACGCCCCCGTAGATGAACAGCGGATTGTACGCTTTTGCAGGTGCTTCGGCTACGGCAAGGGAAGCAGCATGCGCAAACCGGTTGCCAGATCCAATTACGAAAGTGTCGAAGGTATACTTCGGGTTTAAAATGCTTGGCGGCTGATCGTCTGCCAACGGCGGCGGAACCGGTGCCTTGGGCCGTGGAACCTCCTCAGCATCGGATGCATCGGGATTTTGAGGCACAACGAACTTAACCTTCATATCCGCTCCGGTAATTTCATAAAGTGTTTCGGTAATTAATGGACAATAACGTGTTTCCAGCCAACCGCGGGCAAATTCATTCGGCGCGACCACAATCAGCGAATCTTCTTCCAATGTCGTCGCTTTTGTCGCTTTCAGCCACGTATCAAAGCTCGGTTTGCTAAGAGATTTCTCAATCTTTGCAAGTACCTTTCGCCAGAGCTCGGTGATAGCTGCATCCAAGCAAAATCCCTCCTTTCTTTCTTTTCTGCCAAAGAAATCGCTTGTAATAGTAGTTGGTAGTTGGTTGATCCTTCACTAGGAAATGAACAGGCAGCTTCACAGGAATTGTGGATAAATATAGTTGAAAATCATCAGAATTTGTCGATTATAAAACGTGAAGACGAAAAAAAGAAGACGGTTATCCGCACCTCTGTGAATAAGCTTTTTCACAGAATGTGAGAACTGTCCACAAGTTTATCCACACCATGTGGACAAGTAAAGCCGTCTCATTCACTTATTCACGGTCGAAAACAAAAACATCATATCAAATAAAAAGAGCGATATCAATGGTTTTTTCCTACTTATCCACAAACACCATCACTTGTGTTCTGTTTCTATTCACACCCCCATATTTTGTGTATAAATTGTCGATAAGGTTGTCGAAAGCTGCTTCTGTGGACAATTGATTATCCACATGGCTGGGAAATATTAAATTGGGGATATTTTCAACAGTAGTACAGATAGATACAGATGGAATATTGCTTGACTTTTGGGCGATATGTTTTTATAATGCGAAAGAATGCCTTTCAGGACGGAGGTGTGATGGCATGAAACCTAGCTTCAATCCAAATAACCGTAAGCGTAAAAAAGATCACGGTTTCCGTAATCGTATGAGCACGAAGAACGGCCGCAAAGTATTGGCAGCTCGTCGTCGTAAAGGTAGAAAAGTGCTTTCTGCATAGGCCACATTTTGAGTGGCCTTTTTTCTTTACATAGGGTTCTTATGCGAGATTCTTTCACTTATGTTGAATGGTGTAGGAAAAAAGAGGGCGATAATAGGAAATACTAGGTGGATGGTACGCCTGTTTTCTACTATAATTATGATGTTAGGGGATGTTGTACCTTGCATCGTTCACATCGATTAAGGAAAAATGAGCAGTTTCAAGAGGTGTTCCAGAAGGGCACTTCAGCTGCGAACAGACAGTTTGTCGTCTACCAGGTTCCTCAAGAGGGACAAGGAGCATTCAGGGCCGGCATTTCTGTCAGCAAAAAGATCGGAAAAGCGATTACACGCAATCGTGTCAAACGGTTGATCAAAGAAGCGATCAGAAGTCTGGAAAGTAATATTCCAGAAGGGATTGATCTGGTCATAATCGCAAGACCCGGATTGGAAGAGATGGACTTCGAATCGTTGCGAGGGTCGTTGCAGCATGTGTTGAAACGTGCGAAAATATGGAAGCAAGTTCCTGCGCCGCGTGAAACGCGCGAAAAAAGAGGGTGAAGCAGCATGTCCACGATCCTGGTTTGGTTAATCCGCGGATATCAGATATTTCTGTCTCCCTTGAAGCCACCTTCCTGTCGTTTTGCTCCTACATGCTCTCATTACGCAATTACGGCGATTCGCCGCTTTGGAGCATGGAGGGGAGGATGGATGGCGGTTTGGCGGATCTTGAAGTGCCATCCGTTTCATCCAGGAGGATTTGATCCTGTTCCCGAGAAACAGTCATGATGGAGAAAAACGTTGTTCAAAATCAATCAATGATTTTTGAACAACCTCATATAAGGAGGATTCCCCCGTTGAAAAGTCGTGTACTTCTAATTTCTATGCTATCCTTCTTGGTTTTGATTTTGGCGGGTTGTGGCGATATGACCAATCCACCGCCGATCGGGCCTGATGCAACAGGAATTTGGGACAAGTACTTGGTATGGCCGCTTTCCTGGTTAATTAAAGAGAGTGCTTTGATACTTGGCGGAAGCTATGGTCTTGGTATCTTAGTTGCAACCATTCTCATCAGGCTGCTGGTACTGCCGCTCATGATAAAACAGATCAAGAGCTCCAAAGCCATGCAAGCGATTCAGCCGGAAATGCAAAAGATTCGTGACAAGCATAAAAATGATCCGCAAAAAGCGCAGCAAGAGACGATGGCGTTGTTCCAAAAGAACAATATTAATCCGCTCGCCGGATGTTTGCCGATGCTGGTGCAAATGCCGATCCTGATTGCTTTCTATCATGCGATCAGCCGCACACCGGAGATCAAAACGCATACGTTCTTGTGGATGTCGCTGGGCGAAAAGGATCCTTACTATATCTTGCCGATCATTGCTGCCGTTACAACTTACTTCCAGTCCAAGATGATGGGGCAGACCATGCAAAACAATCCGCAGATGCAGATGATGATGATCATGATGCCGCTGATGATTTTGGCGATCGGGGTCACGCTGCCATCCGCCTTGTCGCTGTACTGGGTTTACGGAAACATTTTCACCATTGTTCAGACGTATTTCTTGTACCGAGATAAAGGGGATCAGTTATCTCCCAAGGAGGGAACCGCCAAGTGAAAAAGGTGGTGGCAACGGCGAAAACCATTGAGGATGCCGTTGAAAATGCGCTGAAAGAGCTGAAGGTTACACGCGATCGGGTCACCGTTCAGGTCCTGGAAGAACCGAGCAAAGGGTTGTTTGGACTGATCGGGGCTCGTGAAGCGAAAGTGGAAGTCGAGGTTAAGTTCGATCCGATTGAACATGGGCGTGCTTTTCTGGTGGAAGTGCTGCAAACGATGAATGTAGAAGCAAACGTCGAGCAGCAGCAGACAGATGACGGAATCCGCTTCGATATCCAGGGTTCGAATCTCGGGATGATCATCGGACGCAGAGGTCAGACATTGGATGCCTTGCAGTATTTGGTCAATGTGGTCGCCAACCGGCAAGCCGAAAAGCATGTTCGCATTACGCTGGATGCTGAAAATTATCGTGTGCGTCGCAAGGAAACCCTCGAACAACTGGCAGATCGGATCGCCAAAAAAGCTGTGCAGATAAAGAAAAATGTCCGGCTTGAGCCTATGTCCGCTTCTGAACGTAAAGTGATTCACTCCTTCTTGCAAAACAGAGCTGACGTCGCTACCTTTAGTGAAGGCGAAGAGCCGCACCGCTACATTGTTGTCGCACCGAAAGAGGCCTGATGAATCAGGTCTCTTTTTTTACTTCGTGGCTGTGGTGGGGGTGAGCATATTCCAAAACTCCGCTTCATTCTACGCCCCGCTGAGGGAGGGGACTGTCCGCTCCACAGCAAATCGCGGGGGTGTGCAAAAAGTGGTATCGCTTCGCAGCTTAGCCAGGTTTGCACCCCTTTTTCCCGCGATTCACTGCTCCGCTGGGGCGGGCTCCGCAGGCGCTCCGTTTTGGAATATGCTCACCCGGGTAGCCGAAGCTTTTTCAAAGAGATTAAAAGAAAAAAGATAAAATGAATAAGAAACATGTGGTCGTCTTGCTTTTATTCTTTTATCCGTTCGACCTTACGCAACCGCCATGTGAGGAAGGGAAGAGAGGGATGGGCGGAGTCTTTGCCGCACCTGCTGAGGTGGAGCTTCCAAAAACGGTACACGCTTGTCGCGCAACCTCTACGTTTGAATAGGCTTCTTCGAAACTTTTGAGTGACGTACCGTATTTGGAAGCGGAACCGGACAGTCCTCACTCCCTTGCGGGTGTGGCAAGAACGCAGCCCAGCACTCTCTTCCCTTCCCACACCACTATGTTTGCACAATCTGCTTTTTTCAGAATAAACGCGGAGCCAAGATTTCTTTCTTGTCTTTCCTCCGTTTTATGTTTCACTTGAGAGGAAAGCGAACATACTGTGGATAATCATTTCTTCTGCGCAACCTGTGTAGACGGGTTGCTTTTTGTTGCTTATCCACAGAAGCATTTAGAGAAGTGTAGAATACACAGGTCTATAAGTTTCCATTAACGGCGTTCTATGCTATGCTAATAAGTTAGTAGCTGGCTCCTATTTTCAGGGAAGCTTTGAGGTGAAAGAAATGATGGATATGGATACAATTGCAGCCGTTGCGACACCGATGGGAGAGGGTGGCGTTGCCATCATCCGGGTGAGCGGAACAGATTCAATAGACGTTGTGGACAAAATCTTTCGCGGGAAAGATAAGTTATCCACTGTGGATAGTCACACGATTCATTATGGTTTTCTGATTGATCCACAATCAGGGGAACGGGTTGAGGAAGTGCTCGTATCGGTGATGCGCGCACCGCGTACATTTACACGAGAAGATGTAGTGGAAGTAAATTGTCATGGCGGAATCGTTTCGGTGCAAAGAGTGCTGGAACTGATTTTGGCGAATGGAGCCAGACTGGCAGAGCCAGGCGAATTCACCAAACGGGCATTTCTCAATGGACGAATTGATTTGTCACAAGCAGAGGCCGTCATTGATTTGATTCGGGCAAAAACGGATCGAGCGATGAAGGTGGCATTGGCGCAAGTAGAGGGTCGACTGTCGAGGGAGGTCCGTGAGCTGCGGCAAAATCTGATCGAAGCGATGGCCCATATCGAGGTAACTCTGGATTATCCGGAGCATGATGTCGAGGATGTCACACTAAATCTGCTTCGGGATAAGTGCGAAGAGGTTAAAAAGGAAATCGCCGGTATGCTGCAAACCGCGAAGCAAGGAAAGATCCTCAGAGACGGGTTGTCTACCGCGATCGTTGGTCGTCCGAATGTGGGGAAATCGTCGCTGTTAAATAGCCTCGTGCAGGAGGAGAAGGCGATTGTCACCGATGTGGCAGGAACGACCCGCGATGTGATCGAAGAGTACGTCAATGTTCGCGGTGTTCCACTTCGCTTGATTGACACAGCGGGGATTCGCGAGACCGAGGATATCGTGGAACGCATCGGTGTGGAAAAATCCCGCCAATTGCTGCAGCAGGCTGATTTGATTTTGCTGGTGTTGAATTACAACGAGCCGTTGCAGCCGGATGATTACCGGATTTTCGAGGCAATTGCCGGTATGAATGTGGTGGTGATCGTCAACAAGTTTGATTTGCCGCAACGAATCGATTTGGAAGATGTGAAAAAGCATTTTCCAAAGCAACCGCTGGTGATGACCTCTGCGAAAGAAGAGAAGGGCATCGATCTTTTGGAACAGGCGATCAGCGAGATCTTCTTTACGGGACGTGTGCAGCAAGAGGATTTAACCTATGTCAGCAACACCCGGCATATTGAGCTGCTGCGGCAA
Organism: Bathyarchaeia archaeon; assembly: GCA_035644815.1. GTDB lineage: Bacteria > Bacillota > Bacilli > Brevibacillales > Brevibacillaceae > Brevibacillus_F. The sequence continues at coordinate 9,504 of DASQNU010000109.1, forward strand.
GCCGAGCAGGCCGTGACGGATGCGATCGAAGCAATTGAGCTGAGAACACCTGTCGATATGGTGCAGATTGATATAAAGAAAGCATGGGAATTGCTTGGAGAAGTAATCGGGGAGAGCGTCGGCGAGGATTTGATTGATCAGATTTTTTCTCAATTTTGCTTGGGGAAATAGGAGGGAACAAAAGAAATGGGATACGAAGCGGGATCGTTTGATGTCATTGTCATTGGCGCGGGCCATGCCGGATGTGAAGCAGCGCTGGCGGCGGCACGGATGGGTTGCTCCACCTTGCTGTTAACCATCAATCTCGATGCAGTGGCATACATGCCCTGCAATCCGTCGGTAGGTGGGCCAGCCAAAGGTCATGTGGTAAGAGAATTGGATGCGCTTGGCGGAGAGATGGGAAGAAATACTGACAAGACGTATATCCAAATGCGCATGCTGAATACGGGAAAAGGACCGGCTGTCCACGCACTGCGTGCGCAGGCCGACAAGTTTGCCTACCAGCATGAAATGAAAAAGACAATTGAAAATACCCCTAATTTGCAGCTTCGTCAGGGCATGGTGGACGAATTGATCGTCAACAACGGAGTCTGTGAAGGCGTGATTACGCAGACGGGCGCTGAGTATAGAGCAAAAGCAGTGGTTTTAACGACGGGTACCTATCTGCGCGGGAAAATCATTATTGGGGATCTGCAGTACGAAAGTGGTCCTAACAACATGAGAGCCTCCGTCAAACTGGCGCAAAATCTGAAAGAGCTTGGCTTCGAACTGGTTCGCTTTAAAACCGGAACGCCGCCGCGTGTGCATAAAGGCACGATTGATTTTGACAAAATGGAGATCCAACCGGGTGATCCAGAGCCTCGCGCATTTTCGTATGAAACGACCGAAGCGATCCCGGATCAGCTTCCGTGCTGGTTGACCTATACCAATGAAGAGACACATGGGCTGATCAACAGCAATCTTCACCGCGCACCCATGTATTCCGGAGCGATTGAGGGAACTGGTCCGCGTTATTGCCCTTCGATCGAGGATAAGGTCGTGCGTTTCAATGACAAACCGCGCCATCAGATCTTCCTGGAGCCAGAAGGACGGAATACGGAAGAAATGTATGTGCAAGGTCTCTCTACCAGCTTGCCGGAGGAAGTCCAATTGGGGATGCTGCGTTCGATGGCAGGAATGGAAAAGGTCGAGATGATGCGTGCCGGCTATGCGATCGAGTATGATTCCATCGTGCCGACGCAATTATGGCCATCCCTGGAAACGAAAAGGCTGGAAGGGCTGTTTACAGCTGGTCAGATCAACGGGACGTCGGGCTATGAGGAAGCGGCTGCGCAAGGCTTGATGGCGGGAATCAATGCAGCGCGAAAAGTGCAAGGCAAAGAGCCGGTTATTTTAGGTCGCGGGGAAGCTTATATCGGCGTTCTGATCGATGACTTGGTAACCAAAGGAACCAATGAGCCATACCGTTTGCTTACATCGCGTGCGGAATATCGCTTGTTGTTGCGCCATGACAATGCCGATCTGCGTCTCACCGACATCGGCTATGAAATCGGCTTGATCAGCGAGGAAAGATACCAACGCTTTACGAAAAAACGCGATTTGGTTGAACAGGAAAAAGAACGGATCGAAAACACGCGCATTCGTCCTGATCATCCAGAGGTGCAGGCCGTATTGCGTGAGGTAGGCACACCTGAGCTGACCGAGGTAATCGGGCTTGATCAGTTATTGCGTCGTCCAGAAATCACGTATGCACACATCGAGCGGATTTCTCCAGCACCAGAGGAGCTGCCAGAGGAAGTTAAAGAACAAGTCGAGATTCAGATCAAGTATGACGGCTACATTCGCAAGTCCTTGCAGCAGGTAGAGCGGATGAAAAAGGTAGAGGAACGCAGAATTCCAACGGATATCGACTACCACCAGATCAGTGGAATGTCCAAAGAAGCCCGCGAGAAAATGAGCAAGATTCGTCCGCTTAACATCGGGCAGGCTTCTCGAATTTCGGGTGTGAATCCAGCGGACATATCGGTGCTGATGGTATATCTGGAGCAGTACAATCGGGTAGCAAGCAAAGTGTAAATAAGGAGCGTCACGGATGAATAAAGACCAATTTGCAGAGTTACTGGCTGGGCAAGGAATCGAGTTATCCCAGGAGCAGCGGCAGCAGTTCGATCTGTTCTTTCGTCTGCTGGTGGAATGGAACGAAAAGATGAATCTGACCGGGATTACTGAGGAAGAACAAGTATATACAAAGCATTTTTATGATTCAGTGACGCCAGCCTTTTATTTTAACTTTTCGGAAGTAACCTCGGTTGCGGATATTGGAGGAGGAGCGGGGTTCCCCAGCATTCCTTTAAAAATCTGTTTCCCGCATTTGCAGATGAGCATCATCGATTCGTTGAATAAGCGGATGGGCTTTATAGAGCATGTCGGCAAGGAGCTGGGGCTGAAAGACTTAAAGCCGTTGCATGGCCGTGCGGAGGATATGGGCCAGCAGGCGGGGCTGCGCGAGTCTTTTGATTTGGTCATTGCCCGTGCCGTTGCCAGAATGAACGTCCTGTCCGAATATTGCTTGCCATTTTCCAAGGTAGGCGGTCATTTTATCGCCTTAAAAGGTGCTGATATTTCGCCGGAGTTGAATGAGGCGAAAAAAGCGATTAAAACCTTGGGCGGGAGAACCCAAAAAGTAGAAGAATTTCAGCTGGTGGAGGATGCAGGCGAGCGCAATATCGTGATCATCTCAAAAGTCGAGGCCACCCCGAAAGCGTATCCGCGAAAAGCGGGAATACCTGCCAAGAAACCTTTGCTGTAGAATCGAACTTTATAGGGGAACATTGTGGCGAAGAAGGGGCTCTAGCTTGTGCTAGGGCCCCTTTTTGGTAAAGAAAGCAGTGCTTGGCATTTACGCTGTCTTCCTAATATATTGTAGGTAAGCGGTTAGGAGTAAACATACCTAGCTTGTCTAAGGGGTTATATTAAGAATGGGTAATTGGCAGGAAACATGACGGCTTAGACATGGAGAGGATGAAACACGATGAATGCCTTTATGACTTTTTTCCCACCGGAATTGCCGACGATCATACTACGCTTGTTTTTGGCCTTTGTAGCTGGCGCCATCATGGGTTTAGAGCGCGAACGGTATTTTAAGGATATCATGCAGCCTAAAGGAGCGGGTTTTCGCACTTACAGTCTGGTTTGCTTTGGGTCCTGCTTGTTTGGCGTGGCTTCTATCTATGGCTTTTCATCGGAAGGGGTCAATAATGATCCGGGACGTGTGGCAGCACAGGTCGTGACCGGGATGGGATTTTTAGGAGCGGGAGCTATTATCAAATTCAATGGAGAGGTAAAAGGATTGACGACTGCAGCTGGGATGTGGGTAGCTTCGGCAATCGGTCTTATGTTTAGTGCAGGTCTTTATATTCCTGCGATTGTTGCGGCAGTGTTTACTTATGTCGTACTCGATTTTCCAAGATTGTTTCCGCGCTTGTTTCAATATGCAAGAGGTTCATCAGAAGAGGATGACAAGGATGAAGATTACAAACAATCCCGAAAATAAAAGCATGATCTCGTAGGATGAAAAGATCATGTTTCACGTGAAACAATGATTGCAGTTTAATTGAAAATCAACAATTTAGAGAGAAGGAATTCAGACGAAGGATGGAGAATAGTTTCAAGTGTAATGTTTGGAAGTGGGGGATACGGTATGTCAGTAAAAGATCAATTTTCGCGGATGTTGGGATTTACCGACAAGACGGATAGCGAAGAGATACGACAAATACCTATTGATCAAATTGTGCCTAACCCCTATCAGCCGCGTACGGTGTTCGATGACGAAAAGATTGAAGAACTCTGCCAAACGATACGGACTCACGGGCTTATTCAGCCGATTGTAGTGCGTGTCCGCAATAATCAGTATGAACTGATCGCCGGAGAAAGACGTTTGCGTGCCACGAAAAAGCTAGGGATGGAGAAAATCCCGGCTATCGTAAAGGAATTTAATGACACGCAGACTGCTTCGATTGCACTGATCGAAAACTTACAGCGCGAGGGCCTGACAGCTATCGAAGAAGCGGTCGCTTATCAGAAACTAATTGATCTGCACAATTTGACGCAGGAAAGCTTGGCACAACGCTTGGGTAAAGGACAATCGACGATCGCTAACAAGTTGCGTCTGCTGCATTTGCCACAATTGGTGCAGGATGCATTATTAAGTAGAACCATCACTGAGCGTCATGCAAGGGCTCTGATTCCGTTGAAGGATGCAAGCTTACAGGAACGGACTCTTCAGGAGATCGTCGAGCGGGAATGGAATGTGAAACAGACTGAAACCCGCGTCAAGCAGCTTCTTGAAGTAGCGGAAAAGCAACCGGAAGACAAAGAGAATAGGCCCAAGTGGAAAGCATTCTCCCGTGATGCACGGATTGCCATTAACACGGTCAGGCAGTCTATCGATATGGTCATGCAGACAGGCTTACCGGTTGAGACCGATGAAGAGGATACGGAAGAATTTTATCAGTTTACCATTCGCATCCCGAAGCGAAGAGATAAATAAGATTCGATATCAAAAAAGCGGCGTAACCAGCCGTCTTTTTTGTGAATATGGCTTTTCAACATTTTCCCTAATAAATTCAACGAAAACTCCGCCACACATCTTGGAGGAGCAAAGTTTTCGATCGGAGTAAGAAAGGGTAGACCTGAATGCTCCGCTGAAGAAGGATTCGATAACACTTAAAAGGCTTCAATTGAAGCTTTTTTACTGTATCAGAAAGTATAAACCTCACGACTAATCAACCTGATACAGCATGAAAAACTTCCTCTAAAGAAGGACTCGACAACTTCTTCGAGAGGGCTTCTATTGAATTTTTTTTATCGTTATTTTTTCTTATGCTATGCTTAAAACGCTGTAAGGGCTTCGCCAATCGTTTGGTGTGGCCTTGTTTTATTCATAGAAACTGGTGGCATGTAATGAATCGTTAGTCAGTCATCTCTAAGGTGGAAAAACTTACAGCCGAATTGACGCGTTTTTTTCGGGTTTCCTTCTACTTTTTTACAACGGCATGCGCTACAATAGGAATACATGCATGATGCGGACTTAGAGTTCTCTGTTAGTGTGGATTTCTTCTATTAAAAGAGCAGGTGTTGTCGCGCCTGTATTTGCGCATCTTGCGCGTTGCAACGAAGGCTTTGCCTATGAACTGGCGAAGCCAAGTTTTTCTAAATAACTCAAAAAGTCTACGCTTTTCGGTTTACTTACTTGCAACAAAGGCTACGCCATAGATTTGACGAAGCCTAGCTTTTTAAAATGAGGTGGAAAAGTTGGGGAAAATTATTGCGGTCGCCAATCAAAAGGGTGGCGTAGGTAAAACAACGACATCTGTCAATTTGAGTGCGTGCTTGGCCGCGTTGGGGAAAAAAGTATTGCTCGTAGATATCGATCCGCAGGGAAATGCAACAAGCGGAATCGGAGTGAATAAAGCGGACGTTCGTTATTGTATTTATGATGTGCTCATTAATGATGTTAGTCCGGTTGATACGACGCTTCCAACGGAAATTGAAGGACTATTTATTATTCCGGCTACGATCCAGCTGGCAGGGGCGGAGATTGAACTGGTTCCTACCATTTCTCGCGAGGTTCGGCTAAAGAGAGCGCTGGAAGTAGTGAAAGACAAATATGACTATATCATCATCGATTGCCCGCCTTCTTTGGGGATTTTAACGGTAAACTCCTTGACAGCTTCGGACTCCGTCTTGATTCCTATTCAATGTGAGTACTACGCATTGGAGGGGTTAAGCCAATTGCTCAATACGATCCGACTCGTACAGAAACATCTGAATTCTGCTCTGGCAATTGAGGGTGTAGTGTTGACAATGCTGGACGCAAGAACCAATCTGGGGATTCAAGTCATCGAAGAAGTAAAGAAATACTTTCAGGACAAAGTGTATCAGACCATCATTCCTCGGAATGTGCGTTTGAGTGAAGCTCCTTCCCATGGACAAGCTATTATTACGTATGACCCACGTTCCAGAGGTGCTGAGGTATATACTGATTTAGCGAAGGAAGTGATTGGGGTATGAGTAGAGGATTGGGAAAAGGGCTTAGCGCATTAATCAACTCCAATTTGGTGGAGGAGAGCGATCAGGTAACAGAAGCGTTGCTGGGTGATATCCGTCCCAATCCATATCAACCTCGGAAAGAGTTTGCGGCGGAAGCGATTCAAGAACTGGCCGAATCCATCAAGGAACACGGCGTAATCCAACCATTAATCGTACGCAAAAGCATTAAGGGTTACGAGTTGGTGGCAGGGGAACGAAGGTTGCGCGCTGCCAAGGAAGCCGGATTGCAAAGAGTTCCTGTTGTGGTGAAGCAGTATACCGATCAGCAGTTGATGGAGATTGCCTTGATCGAAAATTTGCAGCGGGAAAATTTGAATCCGATTGAAGAAGCAGAAGCCTACGAAAAACTGATCGGACATTATTCGTATACACAGGATGAGTTGGCGAAAAGAATCGGGAAAAGCAGACCGCACGTAGCGAATATCTTGCGCTTGCTCCAATTGCCTTTGAAAATTCGCGAATTGGTGGCCGTAGGATCTTTAACAATGGGACATGCCCGTGCATTACTTCCAATCGAAGACGAAGACCAGCAATGGCAAATCGCTTCTGATGTTGTGAAAAAAGGGCTCAGCGTCAGACAGTTAGAGGAACTCGTAAAAGCCTTGAATGTTTCACGTGAAACAAAAAGCAAAAAGCCTGTGAAAAAGGAAAAGGCGTTTACACAAATGGAAGAACGTTTGCGGACGTATTTTGGAACATCCGTGCGAATCAATAAAGGTGCGAAAAAAGGAAAGATAGAAATTGAGTTTTATTCCAGTGATGATTTGCAAAGAATCTTGGATATGCTGCAAATGGAGTAGAACGATACCTTATTTTTGATTTGGGAGGATAAAATGCGGATTACGTACCTGGACAATGCAGCTTCGTCTTGGCCAAAACCGCCTGGTGTAAAAGAAGCAATGGCAGAAGCGATTGATGATTACGGAGCTAACCCAGGACGTGGCGGACATGCCTTGGCGATGAAAGCAAGCAAAACGATCTTTCGGACGCGCATGCAGGTATCGCGGTTGTTTGGGATTAAAAACCCGAATGACCTCTTTTTTTATCTAAATGCGACCCAAGCATTAAATCAAGCGATTAAAGGTTTTCTGCGACCGGGAGACCATGTAATCAGCTCTTCGATTGAGCACAACTCTGTAAGACGACCTTTGGAGTATTTGCGCCGAACTAAGCAAGTTGATGTTACCTATGTGGAGCCACGTGAAGATGGATTGTTCTATGCGGAAGACTTCCGGGCAGCTAAACGAGCAGAAACACGTCTTATTGCCGTTAGCCATGCATCGAACTTGACCGGCTTAATTCTTCCTATTGTCGAAATTGGGGAGATAGCAAAAGAGGGAGAAGTGGCTTTTCTGGTAGATGCATCGCAAACGGCTGGGATTTTGCCCATCGATGTGGAGAAAATGAACATCGCCATGCTCGCGTTTCCTGGTCATAAGGGATTGTACGGGCCACAAGGAACAGGTGCGCTGTATGTACGAAGTGATCTGGACCTAGAGCCGTTGATCCATGGAGGGACAGGCAGTCAATCCGAAGCGATTGAGCAACCGACGACAAGGCCAGATCGATACGAGAGCGGGACGGCCAATACCGTTGGACTTGCCGGATTACTGGCAGGAGTCAATTTTATTTTAGAAACCGGTGTGGAGAAGATACATGCACATGAGTGGAGCTTGGCGAAAAAAACCATTCAGGCATTGCAGCAGATAAAAGGTATCGAAGTGTACGGACCAAGCGCCGAGATCGAGCGGGTTGGCGTCGTTTCATTCAATATCCATGGAGCAGATGCGTCGGAGGTATCCTATATTCTCGATCAGCAGTACGGGATTGCCACCAGGGCTGGATTCCACTGTACACCTCTTGGTCACCAGACGGCTGGTACAGAGGAGCGGGGAGCTGTACGAGCCAGCTTTGGTTATTTCAATACGGACGAGGATGTAGAACTGCTCATCACGGCTGTAACAGAGATAGCAGCCGCTTTTCATACATAGATAACAACAGAGGCCAAGGGAGTGTAACCGTTGATCTTACTAGGAACCATCGTCAATGCTGGAGCCATTATTCTCGGCGCAGTGATCGGCAAGCTTTTATCAGGGATACCTGCGGGAATCAGACAAACGGTCATGCAGGGACTCGCACTTGCTGTGATTGTATTAGGACTCACTATGAGCCTGGATTCAAAAAACTTTTTGCTGCTAATTATCAGTCTGGTAATCGGGTCCATCGTCGGAGAACTGTTACGCATTGAAGATCGACTGAACCAAGCAGGAAAGTGGCTGGAGAAAAAAGTCGGCGGCAGCAATAAGGATGGAAGCATCGCTACCGGTTTTGTAACGGCTACTTTGGTGTATTGCATTGGAGCGATGGCTGTTTTGGGAGCGATGGACAGCGGCTTGCGGAATAACCATGATATTTTGTTTACAAAAGCGATGCTCGATGGTTTCTCTGCGATCATTTTTACATCTACTTTAGGGATTGGGGTTGCCTTTTCTGCGATTCCGATTCTGCTGTATCAAGGAGCGATTGCACTTCTATCTACGCAGATCTACGGATTAGTCAGTCAAACGATGCTGGATGCGATCCTGGCGGAGATTACGGCTGTCGGTGGTATCATGATTATCGCGATTGGCATCAATATTCTTGAGTTAAAAAAAGTAAACGTAGCCAATATGCTGCCTGCCTTGATGATCGCTGCACTTGGTGTTCCTTTGGTGGATTGGTTAGCGAAATTTTTCTAAACAAAAAGGGTATATCAATGTTACGCTTCCGTGAAGACGGAGGCGTTTTTTATGTGCTTTGAAGAAAATAGATGATGAGGAGGGGAAAGCTTACTTATATTATTTTGGGGCATGAAAAATTAAGTTAAGTGTTTTTGCTTGTCGTGGACCACATGGTGGATCATATAATTAGGAAAATACACGTAAGATACCAAGGGGAGACAAGCATGATCGGATTTGTCGTTAATCCGGCAGCGGGGAATGGTCGGGGGAAGCAGGCATGGGAAAAAGTAAGGAATGAACTCATCAAAGAAAAAATCGACTACCAAGTAAGAATCACCGAAAAAGGCGGAGAAGCACGTCAATTAACAAAAGAATTGTTGAAACATGGTCCTATTGAAAAGATTGTGGCTATCGGTGGGGATGGTACGCTGAATGAAGTAGTGAATGGATTGGTCGATGCTGGAGTGGATTGTTTGTTTGGCCACATACCTGCCGGTTCAGGCAATGATTTTGCCCGAGCCTATCATATTCCTATGGAGCCAGTGGAAGCATGGAAATGCATGAAAGCGGGAGAGGGAGAAAGGTCCATCGATTTGCTGGTGATGAGCGATCGGGTGGCAGTCAATGCAATCGGTGCTGGATTTGATGGGAAAATCGCCAAAACAGCCAATGAAGCCTACTATAAAAAAATGTGCAATGCAATCGGACTTGGCAAATTGGCCTATATCATCTCGATGCTCCGTGTATTGTTTTCTTATCAACCTAGCAATATCAAATTGGAGATAGAAGAGGAGATTCACGATCTTAAGGATGTATGGATGATCGTAGTGTCCAATATTGCCAATTACGGCGGAGGCATGCAGATATGTCCACACGCGGTGTCGGATGACGGAAGAGCAGAAGTCTGTGTCATTCGCAATATGAATCGCTGGCAATTGCTTTGCGCTTTTCCGAAAATTTTTACGGGGGAACATATCAATCATCCAGCTGTGCATTTTTATCACGGCCGTAACATCCACATAAAGAGTGAAGAATCACTCGATGTTCATGCGGATGGAGAAGCGATTGCCATGACTCCAATAAAAGTAGCTTTGGTAGCAAACAGACTGCGGATCATCACAAACCGATAGGGGAAGCAATCCCGTAAATAGATAAAGAGACTTCTATCACGGTGAAGTCTCTTTCATTTATTTGCAGCTAACTTTCCATGGCAATGGAGCTGTGGGAGGATTTTTCATTTGCCCATTGAGCGCCATAATGAATCCCCGCAGCGATGATTTCAGCCATTTGCATGACTATATACAGGCGTGTATTTTGCAGGACAAAGTACTCCATAAAGCCACCGACGTTCACAATGCCGGTGATATGAAACGTTCCTACAGCCGGAAGCTCTTTTTTTACACCAGCTCCTGGCTTCAGGGGACCATCAATCACGTTAATAGAGCCAACACTGCTGAATTGCCCGAGACATGCATCAATGGCTATAATCAGTGGATGATGATGGGTTTGCTGAATCTCTTCAATTTTTTCTGCTAAATTCATCGCATGGACAGGATGCTCGAGTGTTCCGTAGACATGGTATTGCCGAGAATAACGGGCATGGAGCTTCGTGCCGACCAGTGGCCCGAGTGAATCACCGGTAGAACGGTCTGTCCCTATACAGAGGACGACCACATCTTGCTCAACCGGATGGGAACGCAAGCGCGCTGCCAGATGCAAGGAAAGCTGTTCGATTGCCTGTTCACTTTTGTAATCAACCTTAAAAGGTGAGGGGGAGTCGTCCAATAAACGGTTCCATGTTTTCATCGCTACCTCCACGGGGGGGAAAGTATTCACAGTGTATGCCGAAAAAAGGAAAAGTATACCTGCCTGCTGGAACGTTAGGATCGTTTTGAAAAGTCAGAGCAACTGGCATCCAAAGCGTATGCAAGGTAAAATGGAAACAAAGGAGGGGGAAACGTGAGTGGCAGTACGGTATTAATCGCGTTCGATTCCACGCAGCAAGCATTGCGGGCAGAAATGCTGCTGGAGTATGCAGACATCGATATTGACACGCGACCTACTCCAAAAGAGGTGACGGCTGGTTGCGCATTATCGATTGAATTTCCTATCGATGATTACCCACTGGCTCGGGAAGTAATGGAGACACAAGAGGTTGTCATCCGCGGATATTTTCGAAAATTTACTGCAATCTATGAAGAAATAGACGAAACAGGAGAGAGGAAGGAGAGGTAGCTTTTGAGCGAGCAGGCAAACTGGATGGAAACCCTCTATGCAAAAATCTATACGTATCTGGCTGACCCAGCACTGTGGGTAGCCATCGGGATGGCAGTGCTCAAGATATTGGTCATCGTGATCGGAGCAAGAATTATCGTGACGATGGCCCACGTTTTCGTCAATCGGGTCTTTCAAAAAAGAGAGGTTGGCAAGATTCAATTCCAGCAGCGACGTGTCGATACCCTCCGCGTGCTGATCAATAACGTGACCAACTATACGATTTACTTTTTGGCGATCTTGATGGTGCTCAAGCAACTGGGGATCGATTTGCAGCCTGTGCTGGTCAGTGCAGGGGTGCTAGGATTGGCCGTTGGTTTTGGCGCGCAAAGTCTGGTGCGGGATGTCATCACCGGGTTCTTCATTATTTTTGAGGATCAATTCGCGGTAGGAGATACCGTCACCATCAATAATAATTTCAATGGTACGGTGCAGGAGATCGGGCTTCGTGTGACCCGGATACGCAGTTGGACGGGGGAAGTGCACATTTTCCCCAATGGTCAAATCACGCAAGTCACCAATTTCTCGATTCAAAATACTGTGGCGGTCGTTGATATATTGGTAGCGCATGAGGAAGATCTTGAGCAGGTAGAGCAGGTAATGAAAGAGGCGGCGCAGAAAGTGAAAGAGGGAACGGAAGATATGGTAGGCGATCCGCAGGTATTGGGCGTACAGGCAATGGGGCCGACTGACGTAACGATTCGTGTGATTGCCGAATGCAAGCCGAATACCCATCATGCCGTAACTCGGAAATTGCGAGCTGTCATCAAGGCGGAGTTCGACGCGAAAGGCATCGAGATTCCGTATCCAAAAATGGTGACGATGAACGCGGGAAAAGCACAAGCGCAAGGGGAGTAGAAAGATGGAGAGAAAGACATTTGGACTGGGCGATGTTGTACAGATGAAAAAACAGCATCCTTGTGGGACCAACGCGTGGAAAGTGATTCGCATGGGTGCGGATATCCGGATCAAATGTACAGGCTGTGAGCACAGTGTGATGATTCCGCGCTTGGAGTTTGAAAGAAAGATGAAAAAAGTATTGGTAGCGGCTGAACCGGACACATCGGAATAGTCTCCCAAATATATTTGAACACCGTTTTTTTCTTTTTCTATAATCCGCATAGAGTACTCGGCCAGGCAGTCGGGTGCGGATCAGAAAAGGGGAAGGATGGTGTTCTTTTTTATGC
>DASQNU010000110.1:0-14515 GCA_035644815.1 Bathyarchaeia archaeon
TTCCAGCGCCGATGATCGTCTCGATTTTGTCAGAAATGGTGGGTTTGGCCTGTTTGTTGGTAAACATTAGTTTCTCCTCTCTTCGGGCAAGTATTTTTCCGGATTGACCGGCTGCCCATTCTCATAAACCATGTAATGAACGTGTACACCAGTGCTTCGGCCAGTGCTGCCCATATAGCCGATCACTTGCCCTTTTTGCACTTCCTGTCCCACGGATACGGCGATTTCCGTCAGATGGGAGTAAGAGGTTTGCAGCGTATTTGTATGGGCGATCCGGATCATTTTCCCATGTCCCTGCATGCGCTGGGCAAAGACGACCTTGCCGCTTGCTGTCGCGTGGATGGGAGAACGGTAGTGGTTGGCAATATCAAAGCCATCGTGGAACCGTGTCTGTCCGTGAAAAGGATCTCGACGGTAGCCAAAACGAGAAGTAACGGTGCCGACAGCCGGATAGATGGTGGGCGTATGGGTCATCTTCTCATTCCAGACCTCCACGTCTTTTTGCAGATGAGAGATCTTGCTGATGGTATCGGGCAATTCTGTTTGTAGCGTGTGGAGATGGGCAGTGGTCTGCTGCAGCATTTGCTCGCTGGTCAGCTCTTGCTCGACAACTTCCTGATGCAGGGAGAAACGCTCAGGGCCACCGCGGCTGGCCAGCACCGTCTCTGTTAGCTGGGCATCGGGCTGATCCGTCTTGCCGGATAGCGAAAGTGATCCCGATTTACTGCGTATCTCTTGCTCCATTTGCTCGAGCTGCTTCACATAGGCTTCCATTTCCTTCACCTGGTCCATGATCGAAGCGAATTGCTCTCGTCCCTTCTGAAGTTCCTGCTGCGATGCATCCGCCTGCGCCTGCAAGGCCTTCGCTTTGGACTCCATGTGCTCATAGGTGGCATTCATATGTATGTAGTCGGTGAATAAGTATAGGCCAAGGCAGCCGAGGGTGGCCAGGCCCAGTCCCGCAAGCTTGAGATGCTTAAGGGAGACTTGCAGGGAGTGAGTGCTGCTTTTCCCATGAGGGACGATCATGAAAGTCAGCTTCCCTGAATCTTTTTTTGTACTCATGCTTCACCTCTTAGAAATTGTCAGCTATGATTTTCTTCTCAATCCGTCAATATTATCCCTGCTTTTCCATGAAATTTTTCATCTCGACAAAAAACGACATAAGAAAAAGTATTCAATCAATTATTGCGATTCTGAATTTTATTGATTAAAATATTTTTATTGAATGCATTCAAAGGAGCTGGTTCTGGTGATCGTCATCAAGCGATTGAGCACGTGCACGTTTTCCGAGGCTGCCGAGATATGGAACAAAGGATTCGAGGGTTACTTTGTCGATGCGACTACGACAGAAGAGAAGTTTGCAGTGAGGCTGGGCATGGAAGGTCTTTCGCCAAATTTGTCAGTGGTGGCTTATGTGGATGATCAGCCGGTCGGCATGATTTTAACCGGAATACGGACGATTCAAGGGAAAAAAGTCGCATGGAACGGGGGGACTTGTGTAGCGACAGCCTTCCGAGGGCAAGGCCTGGGCAAGGTCATGATGAAAGCTGTTCTGCAAGTATATGAGGAGGAAGGTGTAGAGTGGGCTACGCTGGAAGCATTCCGCGAAAATGAAAAGGCGATCGCGCTGTACAAGTCGATGGGCTTTGATATCGTAGATCGCCTGTTGTTCTTGCAGCGGACGGAATCGTTTGATCGCACAAATCCGTTCTCGCAAGCAGAGGGGGCTGTGTATCAAAGCGAAAGCGGAATCCCTGCTGATGTGCAGGGGCTGCCCTTTTACCAGGCGATGGCACCCTGGCAAACCCAATGGGCAGGCTTGCGTGACGGTGAATCCGTCGTGGTGAAGGATCAGACTGGGGAAGCGATCGGCTATGCATTGTATCGACGGGCATTTGATCCAGCCGGAGCGGTTACGGGCATCACCTTATTCCAGTGTGCCGCGGCACCTGAGCGTGAGGACGCCGATGAGATCATCCGCTTTACACTCAACCATGTGTTTGCGCCGGAGCGAGCAGTAACCAGACGCGGTACCTTCAATTTCCCTGCTGGTCAGGAGCGGGTTGTTCGAATCTTGGAAGAGGCAGGATTTTCGCCAAGCATCGAACAGGTGTACATGACGAAGAAAATGTAACATGCTTATTTTTGACAGCGCGGGCAATAAAAGACCTTTCGCGAAGCCAGCTCCTCCTGGATGATCGGAGTGCCGCAGCGCAGGCAAGGCGCTTGTCCGCGATCGTAAATTTTACAGCGTTCATTATAACCCCCTGTGAAAGCATCGCCTTTATACAGGGGGTATTCCATGTAGCCGCCGTGCTGGATCGCCTCATTTAGCACGGTATGCATCGATTGATAGAGGGAAGCAACCTCACTGGACGAGAGCGTTGGAATCCTTCGCATGGGGAGGATGCCTGCATCAAAGCAGATTTCATCGGAGTAGCAGTTGCCAATTCCGGATAGCACGTGCTGATCCACGAGGGTGGATTTCAGCATACCGCGTCGGTCGGACAGGAGCTGTTGAAAGGCGACAGATGAAAAAAGCGGATCCAGAGGTTCGGGACCGAGATCAGCAAGCTTTTGCGCACATTCCTCCAGCGAATAGAGATGGAGAAAGCCTAATCGCAGCCCGTGGAAGTAAAGGACATGCTCACCCAGATGGAAGGTGACTTGTGCGGTACGATCCAATTTATCCGCGGTGGAGCCATAGTAAAGAAAACCGCCAAGCATCAAGTGCAGCAGCAGGACTTTTTCGTTGTCCAGATGAAAGAGCAAGTGCTTGGCTTTTCGCTGAACGGAACGAATCATTCGTCCTTCCACCTGCTGAATGAACTCTTCCGCTGGGAGGTTCACGGTTTTTTCACGTTGTACCTCTGCCTGGGTAATCGTTTTTCCCGTGATTCTTTCTCCAAGCATTCTTCGATAGGTTTCCATCTCCGGCAATTCTGGCATCGTGGCCCATCCTTTCGCTTCTGCTTCTTACTGGTCATTTGCGGCATTCGTAGTTTCACCAGAGTATCAGGCGGCCATCCTGTGCGGGGATTTCACAGGAATGGACAGTACTTTTTTTCCTGTAGCAGAAGGTGTAACGAGAATGAAGTAAGATTCGTCTTATCTTCTGGCGTGTCCGATTACCAATTGTCTCCTTGATCGGGTATGATAGTAGGGAGATTTGTATCCCAGAACCAATACGGAAAGTACAGGAGACATGGACCATGCAGAAAGTCGAATTGATTGCGACCGCTACCTTTGGTTTGGAGTCGGTCGTTGCGGAAGAAGTAAAAAATCTCGGTTATGAAAATGTGACGGTGGATAACGGAAAAGTGATGTTCAGCGCCGATCTGTCTGCGATTCCGAAGACCAATCTCTGGTTGCGGACGGCAGACCGAATTCGGTTGAAAATAGGGGAGTTCAAAGCGACTACCTTTGATGAGCTGTTTGAGCAGACGAAAGCATTGCCTTGGGCCGAGTGGATTCCGGAAAACGCAACCTTTCCAGTGGAAGGGAAATCGGTAAAATCAGCCTTGTTCAGCGTTCCCGACTGCCAGGCGATCGTAAAAAAGGCCGTGGTCGAGAGCTTGAAAAAGACGTATAAGACAGAGTGGTTTGCCGAGACAGGTCCGTTGTTTAAAATTGAGGTGGCGCTGCTGAAGGATATCGCGACGCTAACGATCGATACGACAGGTGCGGGCCTGCACAAGCGCGGGTACCGCGAGCTGATCGGGGCTGCCCCGTTAAAAGAAACGATGGCGGCAGCGCTGATCCTGTTGTCCCGCTGGAAGCCGGATCGCGTACTTGTGGATCCTTTCTGCGGATCGGGCACCATTCCGATCGAGGCGGCTTTGATCGGGCAAAATATCGCGCCCGGAATGAACCGTGAATTCGTGTCAGAGAGCTGGCCGATCATCCCGAAAAACCTCTGGCGGGATGCACGGGCAGAAACCCATGACCTCGCCCAGTATGACCGTAAGCTAGAGATCATCGGTACCGATATTGATGAAGACATCCTGCGTATCGCACGTCGCAATGCACAAGAAGCGGGTGTAGACGACCAGATCCATTTTCAGCGGATGGCGATGAGCGAGCTGCGTTCCAAGCGAAAATACGGATATATCATTTGCAACCCGCCATATGGGGAGCGGCTCGGCGACTATAGCCAGGCAGAGCGCTTGTACAAGGAAATGGGCAATGTATTCCGTGAGCTGGACACCTGGTCGTACTATGTCATTACTTCCCATGAAGAATTCGAAAAGTATTTTGGACGTGAGGCAAGCAAAAAGCGGAAGCTGTACAACGGGAATCTGAAGGTCGATTACTACCAATTTTTCGGGCCAAGACCGCCGCGTCCGAAGCAAGATGTGACTGACCAAGACCAGAAATAAGCGAGAGGATATGAGGGGAAGACAATGCAAAAATGGAAGCAAACTGCACTGCGCCGACTGCTTGCGGCTAGCATGGCAGCCAGTATGCTGCTCACAGCGGCATGGCCGGCGTTGGCAGAGACTGATGAAAAACCGTCGACACTCCCTGTTGAAGAAACCAATGAGGATTCAGAGGTTATTTCTTTTGCGGATATGGAAGGGCATTATGCGCAGGAGGCGGTGGAGCGGCTGGCTTCCTTGCAGCTGATTCGCGGCATAGGGGAGCATGAGTTTCAACCGCAGCAGCCGATGACCAGACAGGATTTTTCCGTCCTGTTTGCCAAGACGACCGGGATTCAACCGATCGCCCCAAAAGAGGACAGCTACGAGGATATTGAGGCGGATGGACCAGTTGCCCCATATGTCTACGGGCTGGCGCAGACCGGGATCATGAAGGGGAGAACTTCCGAGCAATTTGGGGCGGATGAGCCGCTTACCCGCCAAGAGATGGCCGTCATCCTTGCCCGTTTCATGGACCTGACGGGAAGTACACCTGGAGCGGACGCAGATGCAGTTCAAGCAGTACCGGTTGTGTACCAAGACCGGGACCAGATCGCTGAGTATGCTGAGGAAGCCGTGGAGACGGTAACCCAAAAGAAATGGATGACAGGAAGCGCCAACCAATTCCGTCCTGAGCAGAAAGTGACGAGAGCAGAGGCCGCAGTGATTGCCGACCGCGTATTAGCAGAACGGGTCTCGCAAGCGGAAAATGTCGTGTTCGCTGTAAATGCAGACAAGCTTACACTGGTAGCAGGGACAAGCCAAAGACTGAAAGTCAGCAGCCCAAGCGGGTCTACTCTGCCGTTTACTCCCATCTTCTCGTTTGACCGGCCAGAGATCGGTACGATCGAGCCAGATGGTACCTTTGTCGCCGGACCGACGCCAGGAAAAGGTCAAATCACTGTATCCGTCGGGTATAAAACAATGGTGATTCCTGTTGAGGTAACGGCAGATGGCTCACCTTCCGAGGAAGGGGCAGATAAAGAGTCAGAAGCAGACGTGACCCCCGCAGCGGAAGAAGGTCTGACCAACTTTGCGCCGGAAAGCTTTTTCGGTGTCAAAACGACAGGTCCTGCCGACACTTATTTTCGTTCGTTAGAAAAGAGTTATCCCGGCCCTGTAGGCGGGTTGGTGATGCCTTCCGAAACATGGACAGGCTATGCGCGCCAATTCGGCCGTGAAATCACCCTCGCTTTGCCGGAAACCAAAACAATCGAGCGCGTCTCTCTCAATTTCCGTCATGAGAAGAAGATGGGAATCCTGATGCCAACCAAAATGGAGGTAGAGGTATCCCACGATGGCAAAGCGTGGCACTATGCAGGCCGAGTGACCCATGGAGTGTCTCCTGCGGATGAAACCGCACAGGTGCGCACCCTCTCTCTCAGCTTGCCGGAGGTGGAAGCCCGCTATGTACGCGTGCGCTTTCCGGTGCAAATCTTCGTCTTTGCCCGCCAACTGCAGGTGTGGGGGAAAGATGTAGAAAACGACGAAGCGGAACCGTTGCTGTTAGCTCCGATTCCCATCACTGCAGCCATGGTGGATAAAAAAGCCGAGGATCGCATGCAAAATATGCTCCTTGCCTACTCCGGCGCACATGCGGAGCGGGGAACCTGGACAAAAGACGACTTCCTGCCACTGGTCGGCTATATTGGAACGGATGGAAAAGTAAAGGATCGAATGTTTGACGCTGTTCTGTTCCTCCCGTATCCGATCATGCCTACAACCCAAGCGGGCTGGGAAGCCTACCTCGACGATATTTTTCGTCCGGGCAGACAGCTGGATGCATTGAATGAAGCGATGAAGGAATACAATAAGCAGCGCGGGAAGCTTTATATTGATCCTGAGGTCGAAAAGGTTGTCCTCACCTTGCCGTATCCGAATCCGGCGCAAACCAATTTCGGTCGGGTCAATCCGGATGAAGTCTCGCTCTCCTTTTCTGCGAAAAACGGCGGGGAAGAGCAAGCGTACCGCCACCGGAAGAAGGCGCTGGAATGGTACTTCCAAGAGTTGCTGCAGCGTTTTGAAAAAGCCGAGTACAAGTACCTGAAGCTCGAGGGCATCTACTGGTGGCACGAGCTGGTGGAGGATTCGGTTCCTAACGAGCGCCAGCTGATCCGCGAAACGGCGGACATGGTGCACAACCAGGCGCTGCGTTTCTACTGGATCCCTTATTTCGGGGCGACCGGCCTTGAGGAGTGGAAGGATCTTGGCTTCGACTATGCGTTTGTCCAGCCGAATTTTTACAGCGACAAAGAGATTCCGGTGGACCGGATCGAAGCTGCGCTAAAAGTGGCTGACCAATACGGCATGGGGATCGAGATCGAGGGCGACGAGCGCATGGTGCGTGACCTGCGCTACTATCAGCTGTATTACAACCAGCTAATCGCGGGGCACAATGCTGGCATCGATAAAAATAAAGTCCATGCCTACTACTATGGCTCGAAAAGCTTGCTGGAAGCAGTCAATAACAAAGAGTCGCAAGCACGAGCGGTCTATGATGATACGTATCAGTGGATGCGCGGACGGTTCACCTTGACGGAGTATCTGCTGCCGCCGCAGGTGACACCAACCCCTGCTGCAGGACAAGCACCTGCAGCAACTCAAAAATAGTGAAAGAGTCTGTTCCCTGTAGTCGGGGAGCAGATTTTTTTTGCTGTAAAGGGGCTGGGGTGGGGAGAGCATGTCTCGAAACTCCGCTTCATTCTTCGCCCCACTATGAAGCGGGGACTGTCCGCTCCGCAGTGAATCGCAGGGGTCTGCAAAAGTGGTAGCCGCTACGCAGCTTGGGCAGGTTGCAGCCCTTTTTCCTGCGATTCACTGCTCCGCTGAGACGGGCTTCGCAGGCGCTCCGCTTCGAAACATGCTCTCCAGCGTAGCAGTAGCTGATTCAAAAGCGAAATGCATGCGTTAATTGCGAGATTTCCCATTTTCATTCTTACTACTTTATTTATGCAACAGCTACGTGAGGAAGGGAAGAGAGAGACGGGCGGAGTCTTTGTTACACCTACTCAGGTGGAGCTGCCATAAACGGTACACGCTTGTTGCGCAACCCCATCGGTTGAATACGCTTCTTTGAAACCTTTTGCGCGACGTACCGTATTTGGAAGCGGAACCGGACAGTCTCCACTCCCTTGCGGGTGTGGCAAGAACGCAGCCCGGTCCTCTTTTCCCTTCCCTCACCACCATGTTTGAGACACACAAGGAAATAATAAGCCAGCCTATTCACAGATTCACTATGTTATAATTCAGTGAGTTTAAAACGATCCGTGTAATTAGAACATATGGGGTTGAATGATTCTTGAAAACATTTAAAAAAGTATATATCGAGATAACAAGCATCTGTAACCTGGCATGCAGCTTTTGCCCACAGACCAGCCGTCAGGCGACGTTTATCAAGCTGGATACGTTTTCGAATATTTTGGACCAGATCAAACCGCATACCAATCATATTTACCTGCACGTCAAAGGGGAGCCGCTCCTTCACCCGAAAATTGATGAGCTGCTGGACATCAGCCACGAGAAAGGCTTCAAGGTCAATCTGACCACAAACGGAACCTTGATCCATAAGGCAAAGCATAAACTGCTCGGGAAACCGGCGCTGCGCCAAATGAATTTCTCTCTCCACAGCTTTGATGGACATGAAGGCTCTACCAATCGTGAGGGCTACTTGTCAGAGATTCTTTCCTTTGTCCGACAAGTGGTGGAGCATAAGGTATTGATTTCGTTTCGCTTGTGGAATTTAACGCAGGATAATATGACGAATATGCAGCGGCAGAGAAACCGCGAGACATTGGAAATACTGGAGAAGGAATTCAACCTGGACTACAAAATTGAGGAAAAAGTGGTGCCAGGCAGCGGTGTAAAAATTGCTGACTACGTCTACCTGAACCAGGATCATGAGTTCCAATGGCCGAGCTTGCAAGCACCTGAGGACGATGGCAAAGGCTTCTGCCATGCGCTGCGGAGTCATGCAGCCATCCTGGTTGACGGGACGGTGGTGCCTTGCTGTCTGGACGGGGAAGGTGTCATTAATTTAGGAAATGTGCAGCAGACGCCTTTCTCTGAAATCGTGGAAAGCGAACGAGCCAATAACCTCTACTTTGGATTCTCCCGTCGGGAAGCCGTTGAGGAATTATGCAGAAAATGTGGATATCGCCAAAAATTTGGAGCATAACACCCATAACGAAGGCCACCAACAGATTGCTGTTTGGTGGCCTTTTGCTCCTATCCTTTCACGTTTGATAATGGAATACTTTATGCGTAAATGCTTTTCCCCCGATCGCCAGCAAAAGATAGCACGGTACAGAGTATACATATTCCCAGTGATGAGGTTGATAGCTGCCCAGCAGCACAACGAGCGGCTCACCGACAAAGGATAGAAACAGGGAGAACACGAAGCTTGCGGCCAGGTAGGGCTTCCAAGTGTAAAAGATTTGGTAAAGAACCATATAGATGGCCGGCAGCACAACGAGATTGGCCGGAAACATCGGCGGGAAAATCGGTTCAACGGAGTCGGGGTAGCTCCAAAGTACAAAGGAAGAGCCGATTACATCTAGCAATGTTGAAAATAATCCAATGAACAGTCCCATCATCACAATTTCCACAAAACGAGATCGGTCCACGATCTTGTACCAAAAATAATAGAGTAACAGTGAGGAGAGCCCGATCCACCAGGAAAAGGAAAATAGATCCTCCTTTAACCAATGGGCCAATTCAACGTCACGCAATTGATTTTGTATGTGGATAACTTTTTCAAAGCCCTCGAGCATTTGTATATGCACCCTTTTTCAGCACAGTTTCCTGTATTTTCCTCCTTTTTAAGGTGCACTATTCTGAAATGGCTAATCACAGCTCCAGCCGCAGCCGGATCATATCCACACAGGGGATCCCGTTCTCCACAATCGGCTGGGGATAATGCTTCAAAAAGAAACCACTATCCACACCAACGATACGAAATCCACATTTTTGATACAGGGCTAACTGGCCGATCCCAGAATTGCCAGTACCGATCTCAACCGTACTAGCGCCTAGCTCCTTCGCCCGCCCGATAGCATGCTGGAGGAGCTCTTTTCCGTAGCCCATTCCCTGGAACTGCTCATAGACAGCGATGTTGAGAATTTCAAAGGTAGCGGGTCTCGTTTTTAACAGGACATATAGACCGACCATCGTGGAATCGGGGAAGCGGGCGACAAAGCATTCACCGCGCGGAAAATAATCGTCGACCATCTGCCGGGATTCATCTGCCAGCAAGAGCAAGTCATAAGGAATCTCTTCGCGGCTATCCCATTTCGTGATTATCAGATCTTCCATCGAGAACATCCTTTACTCATCATTTTTCGTTTGCCATTTCCACCTGTTTAGGCAGGATCCGAAACAGTTTCACATACAGCAAAGCACTGAGCAGCGCACACAGAAAGATGATCCCGAATACTCCCACAGGCGGCATCCACGCTGACAGTCCAATCGTAAGGGGAGCGATGAAGCGGCCAATCGAAAACTGCAGGCTCGACGCCCCCATATATTGACCGCGGGCGTCTTCCGGCGAGTATTTACTGACAAAGCTCTGCACGACAGGTGTGCGAATCAATTCCCCCAGCGTCAGTACCACAATACAGCCAAACAATAACCAGATATCGGTAGTGAATGCCATCAAGAACATGCCCAGTCCAAACAATACGGAGGAGAGAATCAAGGAATTACGGTCGCTCCATTGCTGGAACCAGTTGGTGACCGGCATGGTAAAGAGGACGACCAACAGACCGTTTAATCCCACCATCCAGCCAAAGGCTTCTGTGCTGCCAAGCGACAAGGACCAGTCACCCCATGATAGGAGCGGTTGCTCAGGGACGAATTCTTTGACATAGACGGCCATATACAAGTCGAGCTGCATAAAACAGATTGCAACTAGGATCCCGGACAAGATATACAATGCAAAAGGTTTGTCGCGGAAGATCACACTGTAGCTCTGCCACTGCTCCTTGATAATCGAGCTTTTCACCTTGGACGTCTCCTCCGTTTTTGCGGATGCGGGACGAGTCTCTTTGATCAGGAAGTAAATCGCGATCGCGTAGGCCAAGGTGACCAGCGTACAGGTTGCCAGCAGCTCCATACGGTAATGAAGAAAAAAGATCGAGCCAAGCACGGGACCAAAGACCACTCCGATGTTCATCGCGGTATAAAAGGTGGCAAAAACAAGCCGACGGTCTTCTTCGGGCGTGAGATCAGCGACCATCGCGGAACTGGCAGGCCAATAAAGCGCTCCGCCCAGTCCAATCCCGATAAAGGCAAGATAATCAATCAAAGGACCGGGTGAGAATGTAAAAATGGCAAACATGATACACTGCAAAAAGGCTCCCGTCAGCATGGTCGGACGACGACCGAGCGTATCGGATAAATAACCGCCGGCGAGATTGCCCAATATACCGATCAAAGGCGGTACGGTTAATAAAATACCAGCCAAATCCTTACCGAAAGCATCGCTGAAATGAAGCGCGATGAAAGGAAAGTACATCCAGAAAAGCGTATGAAAAATCGTTTCCCCAATCAGCCTTACTTTTAGATTTAAATCCCAGGTCAGCCATTGCATCGTTGGAATGCCTCCCGTTCGTTTCAGATTGAAAAAGCAGACTGCAGGATACAAAAAAGCGCAAACGTTCCGCTGGTGGAGAGATCTCCATCACGTCCGTCTGCGCTTTTCACGCAAAGCTCCTTGATCCCAATAGGGGATGGGTGCGAAGAGGGGGCAACGCTTCCCGAATACACCGATGTAACGGGAAAACGAGTTTGCCCCCAAGTCGTCCGAATATAGAGACGGATGAGTGAAGTATCGGCATCCTGCAGTTTCGATCAGGAAGATGAGGATGTAGAGGGACTGGTGCCCTCTGCAGGCCCCAGCTACTGATTCATAACCACCGGATTAACCATGAATACAACACTCCCGTAACTTTTTTCATTGGATTTTTCTTACAACATAGAATACTCGACATTGGAATAAACATGCAAGAATTTTTTTAGTCGATAGGAATTAATAAAATTCCCATCGACATAAGAAAATTCAATTGAAATTAAGGAGAATATCAATAAAATTAATTTGATCAAAGGAATACCATCCCGGTCGGAATTGTGCTAAAATATGGAAAGGTAAAACAATTTGTGTTAGGGGAGAAGCGCTGATGTTGGATCCACGCGTTGTGAAGCTGGCGGAAAATTTGTTAAACCATTCGGTGCGCCTGCAGGAAAAAGAGCATGTTATGATCGAGGTGCGCGGCGAAGGCAAAGAATTGGCCAGAGAACTCGTCAAGCAAGCCTATGCGAAAGGTGCCTATCCGCATGTTCGTATATTAGACCCGCTGATCGAGCGGCAACTGCTTATGGGTACATCCGAGGAACGGGTATCTGCACTTGTAAAATGGGAAGACCCGATGTGGAAAGAGATACAAGCCTACGTCGTGATCAACGGATTTACCAATGACAGCGAATCATCCGATGTACCTGTAGAAAAGCGACGCATCACCCAGCGAGTTAAAAAACAGATCAGCGATTATATCACTTCAAATGTGAAATGGGTGTTGCTCAATTTTCCGACTCCGGCTATGGCGCAAAATGCCACGATGTCCACAGAAGCATTCACCAATTTTTACTTTGATGTATGCTCGCTTGATTATCAAAAAATGGCAGAAGCCTTTCAACCATTAAAAGATCTGATGGATCGTACTGATAAAGTCCGTTTGGTGGGACCTGGAACCGATTTGACCTTCTCCATTAAGGGAATTCCCAGCATTATTTGCGCGGGCGAACGCAACATTCCGGATGGGGAAATCTATACGGCTCCTGTGCGTGACTCGGTCGATGGAACCATCAGCTTCAATGCGTCGAGTCTCTATATGGGCACGAAATTCGAAAATGTCCGTTTAACGTTCCAGGCGGGTAAAATCGTGGAGGCTACGGCAAACAATACAGAGAAGTTGAATGACATTCTCGACACTGATGAAGGGGCGCGGTATATCGGAGAGTTCGCGATCGCGGTCAATCCGTATATCCTGCATCCGATGAATGATATCCTGTTCGATGAAAAAATCGCAGGCAGCTTCCATTTTACGCCGGGCCAAGCCTACGAGATTGCAGACAACGGCAACCAGAGCGCCATCCATTGGGATCTGGTCAACATCCAGCGCGCAGATTATGGCGGCGGTGAAATCTGGTTTGATGATGTCTTGATCCGCAAAGACGGCCTGTTTGTTCTGGAAGAATTGAAAGGATTAAATCCTGAAAATCTGATCGGCTAAATGAGGAAAATCTCCTTCGAATAGAAGGAGATTTTCTGTTTTCATGTATAAGCATTTATCGTGCAACAAAGGGGCGATTGCCTCCTATTTCCTCACGTTGCCCGCAACCGCCACATTCATTGCAGCCTTTTCCTTGAACTGGATATGGGTCCCGATTTTTGCGGCGTTTGTAGCAGGACTCAAAGGGCTTTTCTTAGAATTGGGCATTTATCATCATCATTGGTGGCGGCTGGAGATCTTTTTTTGACTTTACAGACATAAATGTTTACTAAGTTGCGTTGATTGGTTATACTTAATATACAAATAAGTATAATAAGTGGAGGTGGCACTCATGACCAGACAACTTCAATGGTGCAGAGGGCTGTGCAACATCATTGCGGGAAAACTCATGGAGCATGACTACCGGACGGATGAAGGATATGTGACCCAGTTATTAGAGCTGGGCCAGCAGGAGTCGATTGAGGACTACCAACAAGCATTGACTCACACCGTGTTTTACGGATAAAGGCGCGAACTGGCAGACTCCCCCATGTTTCGCTACAATGAGAGGAACGAGTGGGACACGTGAAGGGGGAGCAACATGAAACGCAGCAATTGGCTGGATTATGTCGTGTCGGCAGAAGATGCTGGCATGACTGTTGAGAAGATCGTAAAGGAAAAAATGGCTGTCTCAGGGAGGATGCTGCAGCGGTTGACCCGCAGCAAGGGCGTCATGTTGAATCGGAAAGCCCCCTTTTTACAAAAGACGGTCAAAGAGGGCGACACTGTATCCGTACGCGTGGCGGACAAAGCTCGCGAGCAGGTGAACGAGGCGGTGGACTTTGATCCCGCTTTTCAGCCGGATATTTTGTTTGAGGATGAGCATTTTCTGATAGTAAACAAGCCGGCAGGACTCACGGTTCACCCGACTTCCCCAGGACAAAAGGGCACGCTTGTTCAGATGCTCACTTCCTGGCTGGCATATCACGGGAAGCAGTCCACCATCCATGCTGTGCATCGGCTGGATAAAGAGACGAGCGGCACGATCCTTTTCGCAAAAAGCGGCTACGCCCATCAATTGGCCGATCGCATGCTGCGCGAGGGCACGATCAAAAGAGAGTATATCGCCATTCTTTGCGGCCAATTGACGGAGGAGAAAGGGACGATTCGTGCGGCGATTGGGCGAGATCCTTTTCACCATACAAGACGGCGTGTGACGGAAAAGGGAGATGACGCCGTTACGCATTATGAGGTCATAGCACGCTCTGATCGCTACACTCTGGCAAGAGTATGGCTGGATACGGGCAGGACGCATCAGATTCGTGTCCACTTCCAGCACGTGGGATGTCCATTGGCCGGTGATCGGCTGTATGATGGAAGCACTGCTGATTTTGGCCGCCAAGCCTTGCATGCGTATCGTTTGGCATTCGCTCATCCAGACGGCGGGGAACCGATCGAGGTGACGGCGAGGCTGCCGGAGGATCTAAATCAATTAACAGTGAAGCAGTTTGCAGTAACGTTGGCATAGCGAACTTGGATAAGAACCTCTTTCTTTTTTACAAGAAAGGGGTTTTTTGCTGTCACAAAAAAGATCCTTCACTCGTCATGGAAGCGAAACAAAATTTTTACACCTGCAAGCGCATGCAAGTATTTACATGCATTATGCACATTGAGTATAATGTGTTCGTTGATAACAAATGCAAGTGGTTGCATGCATGGAGGAAAGAACATGGTGAAACAAAGACGGATTTATATAGAAGGGAACGGTGACGAGCAGGAAACCAGAGACCGAATTTTGTCAGCCGCGCGACAATTGATGGCTAAAAAGGG
>DASQNU010000111.1:0-3891 GCA_035644815.1 Bathyarchaeia archaeon
CGCATCGGCTTGACGCTCCATCGTTTGGAAACCATTTTGGCAGGCGATCTGGATGAAATTATCGATCACTTGATCATGCATGAACAAACGGAGCTCATGAAAAGCCATGCCACATCCGCATAAGCTGGAAGCATGCAAAACAATCAGGGAAGCCCTTTTGTGGGCTTCTTCCTTTTTAGAGCAAGCACAGACAAAAGATCCGCGCTTTGAGGCCGAGCTGCTTCTCCGTCACTGCCTGCAGATGGAGCGGACAGCGTTTCTTGCCTCGATGCCTGACCCGATAGGGCAAGATACGTTGGAAAAGCTAGGAGACTTGTTAAAACGACGTGCCGCTCACGAGCCGATCCAGTATATGCTGGGGGAGCAAGGCTTCTACGGCCGAGATTTCCTCGTAGCACCGGGAGTCCTGATACCGCGGCCGGAGACGGAGATTCTCATCGAGCACATATTGCTGCATGCAGATCGCTTGTGGGAAAAGGATGCGCGCTTAACTGCCGTAGATCTGGGTACAGGCAGCGGGGCCATCACCTTGACTTTGGCTTGCGAACGCCGTCACTGGCAGGTGTCTACAGTAGATATCTCGCCGGATGCGTTGGCCATTGCTAAGAAAAATGCAAAGCGATTTGGTGTGGAGGAAAGCGTCCATTTCATCCAGGGCAATCTGACGGAACCGCTTATCGCAAAAGCGGATCGGTTTGACATCCTGGTTTCCAATCCACCTTATATCCCGAGTACCGATGTGGACGAACTGGAGCAAGAAGTACAAGGGTTTGAACCGAGACTGGCACTCGATGGTGGAAAAGATGGGCTGGATTTCTACAGAAGGATCTGTGAGGCGCTGCCTGTGCTGTTGAAGGAAACCGCACTGGTAGGGTTCGAGGTAGGCATACATCAGGCTCATGACGTGAAGCAATTGATGCTAGCGTCCGGTGCGATTGATTATGTTGAAATCATTCCGGATTTGGCTGGCATCGATCGTGTTGTGATTGGGTGGAAAACAAAGTAAGCCGCATGGCAAAGCTGATCGCTTTGGCCGTGCGGTTTTTCTTTGTATTTTTTGATCGGGGCAGCCTTTTTACATTAGATTCAAAATATTTGAAAGCATCAGGTATAGACGCCCCCTCCTTTGTCCATACTGACAACTAGATAGAGAGTGTACAAAGAGTCAGTTGCTTGAGGGGAGATAGAAAAATGAAACGAAGTCTTTTGATGGTGTTTGCGTTAACAGTGGCACTGATGAGCTGGGAAGGGCAAAAGGCGGAAGCGAATCTGGTAGATCAGGGGCCAATCCCGCAGCAATCCATACGACTGCGAATCATCGCCAATAGCGATTCTATACAGGACCAATGGTTGAAGCGTGAAGTCCGTGATGAGATTGTGAAGCAAATGAACACCTGGGTAACCTCGATCGAACAGTATGAGGATGCCGTAGGGCTGGTTGAAAAGAGGCTTCCCGAGATGGAGGCTTTGGTGGAGAAGACCATCCGAGACAGAGGATTTACCTACACTGCTCAAGTTGATTTTGGACAAGTGCCGTTTCCAACTAAGCAATACGGCTCTTATATATATCCTGCCGGTGATTATCAGGCATTGCGTGTACGCATTGGCGAGGCAAAGGGACAAAATTGGTGGTGTGTACTCTTCCCACCGCTCTGCTTTATCGACATGTCGAATGGAGATGCCGTGCAGGCGAGTACCCGAAAAGAAGTGTTACCAACTGCACCGCCAGTAGTGTCTGAACCAACAGAAGAACTGATTTTACCGGAGATCGAAGAAACGCAAGAAGTGCAAGAAACAACCGATGCTCAACCTGAGCAAAGCATTATGACTGACGAGGAAGCAGCTGAATCTGATGCAGAATCAGAAGTAACTGAGGAAGAACGCGCTCGTTTTCTCCAATGGAAGGAAGAACGAATGAACGATCAAGTTGAACGTGTGGATGAAGCTGTGGATAATTCTGCAGACGTCCAAGTAGCAACGATTACCCCATCCGCGCCATCGGTAGAAGTGCGATTTTTCCTTCTGGATCGGCTTGCTGCCTGGTTTTAACAAAGTTCCCCTCCTGCCTGTAACTTTCTACAGGCAGTTTTTTTATGTGAAATAAGGACGTAAAGATTCGACATATTTCGCAGTTCTGCCAATCATTTTGGTCGAAATGCCTCGAATGACGTCTTAGTGTGTACATCGTGAAAAAGTTATTCACAAGTTACCCACAGCCTGTTGAAAACTTTTTAGGCTGATTCTATACTAGGTAGACAAACCGTTGATATTTGGTCGTATAGAAAGGATTAACGTATATGGACAGGATTGTGGAAACAAAGCTATGGAATGTGGATAAAAATGTGGAACATTTGGAGACTTGTTCACAAGTTGTGGATGCTGCCCATTTTATTAGGGAGGGAGAGCTGGTCGCCTTCCCTACAGAAACGGTGTACGGCCTAGGCGCGAATGCTTTTTCCGATGAGGCTGTGGAAAAAATCTACAAGGCAAAAGGAAGGCCTAGTGATAATCCACTGATTGTGCATATAGGAGATATTGCTCAACTGCATGAGGTGGCACGGGAAGTCCCTGAGATGGCCTTTCCCTTGATCGAACGTTTTTGGCCGGGACCGCTCACGCTTTTGCTGCCCAAAGCGGAGAAAATCGCTAATCAAGTAACCAGGTTGGATACGGTCGGGGTACGGATGCCTGATCATCCCTTGGCGTTGGCGTTGATCAGGGCAGCTAGCGTTCCAATTGCAGCGCCGAGTGCGAATCGTTCTGGACGTCCGAGTCCAACGACAGCGGAGCACGTCCGCCAAGACCTGGATGGGCGGATTGCCGCGATTCTGGATGGCGGGGAAACGGGAGTAGGCCTGGAGTCGACTGTGCTGGATCTGACCGTATCTCCCCCGATGATCCTGCGTCCCGGTGGAATTACGCGGGAGCAATTGCTTGAAGTGCTAAGTGAAGTCGCAATCGATCCAGCTTTTGAAGCAAAGGCTTCACAAGTACCGCGTTCACCAGGAATGAAATATACGCACTATGCTCCAAAGGGGGAGTTATGGCTTGTGGATGGTCGTCCAGAGCAGGTGCAAAAGAAGATGGAAGAACTGATTCAGGAAGCGAAAGCAAAAGGCTTTTCGACGGGTGTCCTGGCCACTGACGAAACGATCGAAGCTTGGCGAAAGTGCGACCAAGTGGATGCCTTACTTAGCTGTGGTTCCCGCCACGATCCGAGCAGCATTGCGCAGCATCTGTATGCACGCCTGCGTGAGTTTGATGATTTGGGCATTCAATACATTGTGGCGGAAACATTCCCCAAAGGAGGCTTGGGAATGGCAGTCATGAACCGTTTGGAAAAAGCAGCAGGCGGAAGGATCGTCTCCGTTTGATACATGTTTCCCCTCTTGTCCGCATATGGTGAAGTGACAGGGGGGAGAGAGCTTGGATATCGGACTGTTCGAATGGGGGCAGTTTTTGACATTACTGATCGTGGCCTTTGCTCTGGGTATGGATGCTTTCTCTTTAAGCGTTGGCATCGGCATGGTCGGCATTCGGATGCGAGATGTGGTCAAAGTGAGCGTCACGATTGGCCTGTTTCATATCGGGATGCCGCTGGTAGGGATATTCATCGGGCTGTATCTGTCGGATTTGGTAGGGGATATCGCCGTGCTGATCGGCGGGTCCGTCTTGATGGTGATCGGCATACATATGTTATGGAGCGGGTTTCGCTCGAATGAACGAAGCATCCTGCATACCCATACCCTCGGCTTGTTTTTATTTGCATTCAGCGTGAGCGTGGATGCATTGACAGTTGGTTTTTCCTTTGGTTTACTGGATGTCAATCAGGTGCTCGCGGTGTGTCTTTTCGGATTGATGGGAACGCTATTAACTGGGCTTGGCCTGCTC
>DASQNU010000112.1:0-5356 GCA_035644815.1 Bathyarchaeia archaeon
GTAATCGTCCCTTCTGCAATCGATAGGTTCAAATTGGGGATCACCGTTTTCTTTCCGTAGCTCTTTCTAACGTTGTCAAATACAATGGCATTTCCCATTTGTCATTCCCCCTCGTTTTGTGTGTAAAGATGCCATCTCATCTCCCGGTGAATAGATTTTCTATTCGGAATTTTCACATAACAAAATAGACCCTCAGTCAGCTAGGGTCTCCAAAAAAACGCAAAAAGACCCTATGCATATAGGGTCAAAGAAACATGTTTAAATGGTGAAAAACATGATAAGTTGCATTTTGACCCATCTTTACGCTGACGAGGTTAGCTGACGGACTCGGGAAAGATGGTTCCCTACTTTCTCCATAACCGGAGATTGATTCGCCCCAAAGGTGGTTCCCCCGTATTCCGATTGTTGTGATCGGAAATTAAGCTTAGTCACTATTATAAACAATTATGAACATTTGTCAAATCAATGGGAAATTTGATGATCGCAATCCATAAGAAATGGCAGCAGATTTAATCATCTATAATAGGGTCAACAACACTTCATAACCAGGAGGGCATGATGAGTAAAACACGTTATAAGCAAATTGCATTTTGGCTAACGACCATTTTCGGACCCGTGAGCTTTGTGGTCGGCGGTTTTCTTTTTATCACCCATGGCGAGCAGCAAGTGGACGTCTTGAATCACCTGGGCTACCCAACTTATTTCCTCTCCATTTTAGGCTTCTGGAAGTTATTGGGTGCATTGATCATCGCCATTCCAGGTTTTCCGCGTGTAAAGGAATGGGCCTATGCAGGCTTTTTCTTCGAATTGACTGGAGCAGCTGCCTCCCACGCGTTCTCGGGCAGCAGTCTGGCAGAAATCCTGCAGCCTCTCGTTTTTCTGGCTTTGGTGATCGCTTCTTGGGCTTTACGTCCGCCTAGCCGCAAGCTTTATGCAGTACGACAATCCGGCTCCCCCACTGCAAAAGTGGCCTGATTACATGACGCCGAGCTGGACGGGCACGTTATTCAATTCAACCCTTGCGTTGCCGCGTTCTAAAAAGCTGCGCACAAACGGAGTTGCCGGACGCTGATACACTTCCTCGGTCGTCCCAAACTGCTCGATTTTTCCTTGATTCATCACGACTACCCGATCGGCAATCGCGAGCGCTTCCTCCTGATCATGCGTGACGAAAATCGTGGTGATGCTCAGCTTTTTCTGCAGCTGGCGCAGCCAATCGCGCAGCTCATGCCGCACCTTGGCATCCAGCGCTCCAAACGGCTCGTCGAGGAGCAGCACCCTTGGCTCGATGGCAAGCGCTCTGGCCAACGCCACCCTTTGCCTTTGCCCGCCGGAAAGCTGTGCTGGCAATCTTTTTCCCAGCCCCTCCAATTGGACGAGACGCAGCAATTCCTCCACGCGTCTTTTGATTTCTTCTTTGGGGGGCCTCGTTTTGCGGGAGCGGACCTCCAGCCCAAAAGCGATGTTATCGAACACGCTCATATGGCGAAAGAGCGCATAATGCTGAAACACGAACCCGACCTTTCGTTCCTGGATGGTTTGCTCCTTGGTGTCGATCCCATCGACAAGGATTTGCCCTTCCTTTGCATCCTCCAGACCGGCAATCAGACGCAGCAGCGTCGTTTTTCCAGAACCGGACGGCCCCAAAAACGCGACCATCTCCCCGGAAGCGATCTGCAGATGAATCTGGGTGACAGCCGCTTGCTGTCCATAATCCTTAGATAGGTTGCGTACCTCTATGCTCAATGGACGTGGCTCCTTTCTTCAACAATGCTTTTGGCAATCAATGTGGCGATAGCGAGCAGGGTCAGAATGGACGCTACCGCAAATGAGGCCACAAACTGGTACTCGTTGTACAAGATCTCCACATGCAAGGGAACCGTGTTCGTCATCCCCCGGATATGCCCCGATACGACGGAAACAGCCCCAAACTCCCCGATCGCTCTGGCACTACAGAGAATGACACCATACAGCAGCCCCCATTTGATATTGGGAATGGTGATCCGCCAAAACGTTTTCCAGCCGTTCGCGCCCAAGGTGAGAGCGGCCTCCTCTTCTTCTTTCCCCTGGGACTGCATGATCGGGATCAGCTCTCTGGCTACAAACGGAAACGTGACAAACGCCGTCGCCAGCACGATCCCCGGAACCGCAAAGATGATCTTCACATTGTGCTGATCCAGCCAAGGTCCGAGGAGCCCCTGCGCTCCGAACAACAAGACAAAGATCAAGCCGGAAATCACGGGCGATACGGCAAACGGCAAATCAATCAGCGTGAGCAAAAAGCTCTTGCCGCGAAAGGAAAACTTCGCGATACACCAGCCGGCGGTCAACCCAAAAATCAGATTGAGCGGCACGACGATCCCTGTAATGAGCAGTGTCAGCTTGATCGCCGCCAACGCATCCGATTCCACCACAGCATCCGCATAGACGGACACGCCCTCCTCCAGCGCTTTCGCAAAAACAGCGGCGAGCGGCACGATCAAAAAGATTCCGAGGAACAGAACAGCGATTAGCAGTAAGCCTGCCCGCACCCAGCGATCTTTTGCTTTTCGATTACCCGTTGACACGAGGTACACCTCCCTTCCTAGTACGGCAGTTGATGCTTGCTGAATTTCCACTGCAAGAGATTAATCAAAAGCAGCAGGATAAAGGAGGCAGCCAGCATGACGGTTGCAATCGCAGTCGCCCCCGTGTAGTCGAACTGCTCCAGCTTCGTCATGATGATGAGAGGGGTGATTTCCGTTTTCATCGGCATATTGCCTGATATAAAGACGACGGAGCCATACTCTCCCAGCGATCTGGCGAATGCGAGCGAAAAGCCTGTCAATAGAGCTGGAAACAGCTGTGGGAAGATCACGCGCCGAAACGTCTGCCAATCACTGGCTCCCAGCGTGGCGGCTGCTTCCTCCACCTGCTTGTCGATTTCCGCGAGTACAGGCTGGACCGTCCGTACGACGAAGGGAATACCGATAAATATCAAGGCGACGACCACGCCTAACGGGGTAAACGCAACCTTGAGGCCCCATGCCTCCAGATATTGGCCAATCCATCCATTTTGAGCAAATACAGCCGTCAGTGAGATGCCCGCCACCGCTGTCGGCAAGGCAAATGGAAGGTCGACCAGCATATCCAAGACCCTTTTCCCCGGAAATGAAAATCGTACCAGCACCCAGGCGACGACCAACCCAAAGACACTGTTGATCAGCGCCGCAGCCAAGGCGGAGAAAAAGCTTACCCGATAGGAAGCCAGCACTCGATCCGCCGTGGCGATTTGCCAAAACTGCTCGAAGCTGAGCGACGTTGTTTTCAGCAGGAGCACCCCGAGTGGAATCAATACCAGCAAACTAAGATAAATGACCGTGTATCCCAAAGAAAGCCCAAAGCCCGGGATCACTCTTCGTTGTTTCCCCATGTTTGCCTCCCCAGCACCTTTCCCCAGACGTCATGGTTGGTAAATCTGATCAAAGAGAGCGCCATCCGTGAAATGCTTCTCCTGCGCTGTTTTCCAGTCGCCTGCTACATCCTTGATCGTGAACAGCTCGATTTTCGGAAACTTGTCGGCATATTGCTTCGCTACCGCTTCCAGCCGTGGCCGATAGAAATTTTCCGCGGCAATTTTCTGTCCTTCTTCCGTATACAAATATTTCAGGTATGCCTCTGCGACTTCACGCGTTCCTTTTTTATCAACGACTTTATCCACCACAGCGACAGGCGGTTCTGCCAAAATGCTGGTCGGCGGCGCGACAATCTCGACTTTGTCTTTTCCCAGCTCATTCACGGCCAGAAAAGCCTCGTTTTCCCATGCGAGCAGGACATCACCAATGCCTCGCTCGACAAAGGTCGTCGTAGCACCACGGGCGCCGGAATCCAGAACGGGAACATTTTTATACAGCTGCTTTAAAAATTCAGTCGCTTTTGCCTCATCCCCGCCGTATTGCTTCAAAGCGTAGCCCCATGCCGCCAAATGGTTCCACCGAGCACCGCCGGAAGTCTTGGGATTGGGCGTGATGACCTGTACCCCTGGCTTCACCAAATCACCCCAATCTTTGATTTGCTTGGGGTTTCCTTTGCGCACCAGGAAAACGATCGTGGATGTATAGGGTGAGCTATTATCCGGAAGCCGCTCCTGCCAATTGGCCGGGATCAACCCTGGCGCAGTCATGGCATCGATGTCATAGGCCAGCGCGAGCGTCACGACATCGGCTTCCAGACCATCGATTACCGAGCGTGACTGTTTCCCTGAGCCGCCATGCGACTGCTTGATCGTTACATCTTGCCCCTTTGTTTGCTTCCAATGTTCGGCGAAGCTTTTATTAAATGACTCGTACAGCTCCCGTGTCGGATCATAGGACACGTTTAGCAACTCTACCGCGGGTAAAGAGGCGGCTTGCTTTTGTTCCTGCCCACTGGCAGCGCTGTTGGACCCAGCCACTGATGCCGCATTTCCACCTCCGCAGCCTGCAAGACCGAGGAACATTGTTCCTGCCAGCATGAATGAAAGGTACTTTTGCATCTTCATCATTCTTCTCTCCTTTTTCGCAATAAAAAAAGGCTCCACAGACCCGTGCCAATGACACGTGTCCTGGAGCCTTCGGTTGTCCGATCAGCTACGATCATTGTTTATTTTTTGGTATAACTTGGCTTTGCGGCACCCTGTGACTTCTCCAGCGGAAACCGATGCTTCTCCAGCCTTTCAATCTGGGTGATCTGCGAGTCATGCACCACGATTTGCACCGACCCATACTCCAGCCCTTCCAGTGCGCGTACAATTCGCTGCAGCCATTCCTCACGAGTGTCCCGAGCGTTAGACAACGACATCCTGTTCTCCTCCTATCATTGATTGAACCTTCTATCTAATAAGTCTGCCAGTGTTGTCTCCTCCAGGATTTGTGCGACCGTGTCACGTATTCGTGTCCACAGCGGTTTCAACAGACAGGCAGGCTCCAAAATACACGGCTCATAAGAGGTAATGCTCGCACACCCCATCGGTGCCAATGGGCCTTCCAACCGGCGGATGACATCGCCGATATTGACGTCAGCCGGACGCGTCCGCAGGGAATAGCCTCCTCTCGATCCACGTTTGCTTTTGACATGTCCGAGCATTTTCAATTGAAGGAGGATTTGCTCCAAATAACTGATGGGAACCAAGGTTTTATCGGAAATATCCGCAATGGACAGCACTTTCCCCTCGTGTTGTCCCAACACTAAAAGAGCACGCAAAGCATATTCGCCTTTGCTTGAGATTTTCATGCGCCTTCCCCCAACTTGATCATCTTGAGTGATTTAGTAAGGATTCAGGGTCGAGATTACCAAACCTTGGGAATCAGTTTAATCCAATAATTCCGATCAGTCAAGT
>DASQNU010000113.1:0-9971 GCA_035644815.1 Bathyarchaeia archaeon
TTTCTTGATTTGTTTTTCCCGGAGCATGAGGCCCAGTCCCCAGTCGTCCACACCACAGTTATTGGACACCACGGTCAGATTGGAAACGCCCTTGTCACGCAGAGCAATGATCAGGTTTTCCGGAATCCCGACCAGTCCAAAACCGCCGACGAGCAGGGTCGCACCGTCATGAATGTCAGCGACAATATCGGCATACGAATCATAGATTTTAGCCATGTACTTCACTCCTGTTTGATAGGATGAAAACGCTTTTATTTCCTGCTATACTTCCCATCTTAGCAGAGGAAAGAGAGGGCGGGAAGTAGGAGAAAGTCGCAATAAAAAGAGGCCGATGCGGCAAAAGGGCTGATCGGCAGATATCTTATAAACAGATTACGTTTTTAATGGGGGCGTTCGACCATGATCAGCTTTCCGGTCGTTGCATCGACAAAGCTGGAATGATTCCCACTTTTCCTTTGATAGACAAGTTTTGGCTCAGGCGCTTTTTGTCCTTCATAATCTTCCCAGATATAGACCAGCTCTATGTCAATCGCGCTTTTGTATGCCTCTTTTGCCTGCTTGGCACTTACGAGGTTGTCTGGGGAAGGCAGAGAGACGCCGGATTTGATAGGGTGGAGGCCAAAATTGGTGATCGCTCCAGTGATTTTGTCAATTCCTATCCGATAAGATTCATCGCGGACGTCTATGCCATTGCGCTTTGCCGTGAAGCGAAAATCATAGTCGGTAACTATTTCTGGCTTCAGCTTGCTCTTGTCGACCCATGCGGGA
Organism: Bathyarchaeia archaeon; assembly: GCA_035644815.1. Lineage (GTDB taxonomy): Bacteria > Bacillota > Bacilli > Brevibacillales > Brevibacillaceae > Brevibacillus_F. The sequence continues at coordinate 769 of DASQNU010000113.1, forward strand.
ATCTCTTCTTCCGGCACAGTGATCAGCTCGATCGCAGAGAGAGATGAATCCAGATGGGGTTCCAATGCATCAATTGCTTTTTGCTTGGCTTGCTCTAGCGTCAGCTGCTTGCTGGCAACACGCTTGCTGGATAGGAAGAGGCTGAAATCCATGAGTTGACCGTTTTTGTTTGTGTGGACGACAATGGATTGAAAGGGTGGGATCGTATCTTTGCCAGCCTTGTGCCGCCACCGATACGTTTTCATATCCTCGCCAAACAGAGAGGAATGGTCATCGGGAAAAAAGGTAGCGTCGGCAACATCAATGCCAAACTTTGTCTTTAGCCATGCCTCTGCTTCCTCTTTGGAAGAGAGTGTGGGCACCCTTTGTCCTTGCCCCTTCACTTTGATGACTTCCCTCTTGATAGGTTTTGCTTTGTAGAGTGGTTTTCCCGTCATTGCATCCAGATCATCAAGGTTTGCAATATATATCAACATTGGCTTTGCCTCTGCTGCATTCCCTTGTTGATCATACTTGAGTACGGTTTCCGAATCGTAAAACAGCTCCATTTCTAGATTGTTCCACGCGATGTTCCTTGCTTCTTCAAGCGAAAGAGCGCTGCTTGGATCTGGCCAATCGGTTGAGCCTTCATCGACATAACTGTATCCTTCGTAACGGATGACATGACCAGCGGCATCGACGGAGACCGAGACATCACCCGATTGCAAGGGGATGCCGTGAATGATGGGACTGTAACTAACACTTTTTCTCGCCCATTCCATCTCTCCATTAGATTTCCCAGAGGTTGCTTTTCCACGTCCGAGAGAGGCGGATTGTTTGAGATTCTTGGATGGGGCTGGACCAAATATTTTCTGAATGAAAGCATCTGCTTGTTTTCTCGCAAGCTGGTCTTCCGGAAAATCCCCGGAGGCCCAATCCGGATGCCTGATATCGAGCCATAAAAGACGGCCTGTTTTGGCATCCAGCTCGATGTTAGCCGATACGTAGGAGCTGTGATCTGGCGAGTCATCCGTTTGCGGATGATTGGTGAATTCCAGCGACCAGATTGGACCGGAGAATTCAAAACTGCTTGTTTCCTCGTAGTCTTGTCTTTCCAGCCTCAGTTCTTTTAATTCTGGAATCGCCTCATAGAGCAGCTCCAGCGAATTCTTGACTTCCGACGTTAATACGTATTCTTGCTTAACAGCAGTCGCAGCTGCGTTGCTTTCTTTCGCTCCGGGTTCCTCTGCCGCCCAAGCAGGTGTAACGCAAAGCAGGCAACTGACCAAAAGCGGCAGCATCGCTTGATTGATTCGGTTGTTCATGTGCTTCCCCCCAGAATATAGGCTTCATTAAAAACATTTGAGCAGCACTATGGACGAGATGCTCTGACAAGCTTGCCCGTTGTTGCATCAATGAAGCTATACTCGTTTTTTAACTTGTGTTGATAAACTAGCTTCGGTTGAGGTGCCCTTTGATTTCGATATTTCTCCCAGATATAAACGAGTTCTGCATCAATCTCATTTTTATAGGTTTCTTTTCATGATGTTTTCACCTCGTCCTTTCAAAAATGGTTAAAACTTGTCCAAATAGTAGGACGAAAACAAATGTATAATAGTTACAATTTATTCCATAATAATCCAATTAAACCGCTAGTCAGACAACTTTATAAAAAATAATAAAAAATGACAGAAAAGTAGTACAAAATCAACGGGCACATGTAAAATATATTTTATTTGTCAAAAATTCATAATTTATTCACGATTGTTAGATTAACGGTTCAGGAGTTGATGGCATGCAAAGGTGGGTAGTGCTTGCGCTGGTTGCGCTTCTTATTGCGAGCGGCTGTGAAAAAATCGAGGGGGAAGTGGATCAGCTGCGGGACCAGGAAGAGGAAAACGTCCTCAAGGTCAAATATGTAAACGCCTTTACCGTAGCGGATCAGCAGGAAGGATTGACACAAGAAGTATCCGGCGTGGTTGCACCGCGCAAGGAAATTTCCCTGTCTTTCGGTACATCAGGAAAGATCAACAAAATCTATGCGCAAAAAGGCAGTGTGGTACAAGCGGGAGCGCTGTTGGCCACTTTGGATACATCCGTATGGCAGCAGCAAATCAGTGCAGCCCAGGGGCAGGTAGCAAGCGCCAACATTCGCCGGGAAAAAACGGCGCAGGGTGCGGATCGGCATGATCTCGAGCAGCAGAAGCTGCAGGTCGAGAAGGCGCGGGAAAATGCCAACCGTGCCGCCGAAGAATGGAGACAAGGAAAAATCTTGTATGACAATGGGGCGATTTCCAAGGAGGAGCTGGATAATCTGACCCTGAAGGATAAGCAGGCAAAAATCAGCCTGCAGGAAGAAGAGCTTCGCTATAAGGATCTGCTGGAAGGTGCGGATCGGCTGGATGTGGAGGCTGCTAACGTTGAGGTGGAGCAAGCCCGTGCTGAGCTGGCCCGTGCCCAGCAGGATGCTAGTGAAGCCATGCTAAAAGCGCCTTTTACTGGTGTAATCGCCGAGATAGCCCAGATCGAATCCGAGCAAACGGGGCCAGGTACGGAAGTGATCAAGATGGTCGATATCTCCCAGTGGCTCGTACAGCTGCAAATCGAAAGTGATCAGATCGGCAATTGGCAGCTGGGGAAAAAAGTGACCCTGACTGCGGCTGACGGCTCGCAGGCAGAAGGGACAGTCAGCTTTGTGGCACCTGTTTTAGATGAACAGACAGGCACGTATCCAGTTGAGGTGACCGTGCAAGGAGCCATGGGTACCTGGAAGGGTGGAATGACGGTCAAATGCCAATACGAGGTGACGCCTCGCAGCGGCTTGCTGGTACCCGTATCAGCGGTAGGAGTATCCGCGGAATCCTACTATGTCATGAAGATCAACAATGAAGTCGTAAAAAAGGAACCAGTGAAAGTAGGAGCCTTGTACGGTCAATACTATGAGATTCTGGAAGGCATAGGGGCAGGAGATCTAATTGTTAGCACAGGTATCTCCTATGTGGTTGACGGCGAGGTGGTGAAGGTTGCCAATGAACAATAATTTGCAAACCTCTCCCATCCGCAAGGGCTTGGTGGCCTTGCTTTTGTTGCTTCTATTTACAGTGGGAATCGGGGCATTCTTTCGCATCGATATGCGATTGATGCCTGATCAGTCCTTACCCACCTATACGATCCGCGCAAAGGCATCTGGCATGGTGGCCGAATTGATGGTGGAGCGGGTAACGAAGCCATTGGAGGAAGCAATCCGGGAGCTGGGGGAGGTCGACAAAATCACCTCGCGAACGGAAAGCGGTTCTGCCCTAATTACGTTGAAGGTCAAGGAAAATTACGGATCTGACTATGAGGAACGCTTGCGTGAAAAGCTGGGGCAAGTGGCGAAGCGGTTACCTGGCGGGGCAGACAGTGTCCAGCTGGAAAAGGAGAGCGCGGGTGATCAGGAGTTGGCGTATTACCTGCTGCATGGCTCTGATCTGCAAATGCTGTCCAATCTGGGTAAATATACGGTAACCGAAAAGCTGGCCAACCTTCCGGGCATTTCCCGGGTCGTTATCGAAGACGAAGGGATCGCGAATAAAGTGGAAGTGCTGCTGCGTCCTTCCATGCTGCAAACCTATGGTCTGACTTCGCAAGAGGTGCTGGGACATCTGCAGGCAGGAGCGTATCAGGAGCAGGTAGGCACGGTAGGCGAAGGGGCAGAGGGTACCGGACTTGTCTGGATTCAGCAGGCAAGCAGCGTACAGGAGTTGGGACGTACGCTCATCCCGACATCACGAGGATACGTCGCCCTCAGTTTGCTGGCTGATATTCGCGACTTGCGGGGCAGCGAAGGGGAAAGCAGCATCGTCTACAAGGGCAATCCCGCACTTGGCATCCGGATCTATGGTCAAGAAACCGGACAGTGGACCGATGCTCGTGAGCAACTCATCCAAGCAATTGCGGCTTTGAATGAAGAAGGAAAAGGACGATACGCGCTGTCGCTGGTGGAGGACCATGCGGCACGTTTGATGAATGCCGTGCGGGACAGTGCGGTTCTACTAGCGATCGCGGCACTGCTTTGCGCCGGCTTCATCGGATACCGGCTGCGAAGTGTCTTGGCCGCAGTATTATTTGTATTTACAGCGATTTGTGCTTGTTTGACACTGCTTGGTGGTGCATGGCTCAGCGATCTATCCATTAACATCGCAAGCCTGGGTCCGATTGTCGTCTGTGCGCTCTTTTACTTGGGAGCGGGAACAATCATGGCCACCAGCATCGCACATGCCGAGTCCCGTGACCAGGTGACTATAGATCAGCTTGTCAAACGGCATTTGCCAGCGCTGTCTCTGGCGCTGCTGGTCATCGGGCTGTTGTTTCTGGCATTGTTATTTACCGATTTTGTTAAGCCATCGGATAAACCGTCGCTGTATGAAGGGGTGCCGTTCTTTGGGCTAGGGTTGCTTGGACTATTGGCGGGGTATGGAGTCATTTTTCCTGCCTTGGCACCATCGTTTCTAAGATGGAGCCGTCCACGAGAACTGCATGAATGGTCGGCAAACGATGGGAAACTGACCAAATGGATCGGCCGCCGCTTCGACAAATGGATGGCTCAAAAATACATTCCTTACGTTTTGACGATTATCCTTTCCTTGGCAACCGTTGAGATTCTGCATACGTTTGTGCTGACCGATCCCTTTTTGCGCACCGATAACAATCAGATGACACTCACGTTGGATATGGTGAAAGGAAGCAGCGTCAACGAGTCAATAGCTGCCGCAAAAAATGCGGAGGCAAAGCTTGCCAAAATCGGGGAAGTGGCAGATCTCTACACAGTGGCTTCCGAGGATCAGCTTGTCTTTCATATCAGCCTGAAGGACAAATATGATTGGAGCTTAACCAGAATAAAGCTGGAAGAGGAGCTGGAGAAAACCCTCCGGGAAATACCAGGAACGAATCCGTTTGACCTGATCGTAGGGGAGGAAGAGGAATCACGATTGGAATTGCGTGTAAAAGGTGTCTCATTCCACACGACGAACGAAATCGCCAACCATGTTCTGCAGTACTTGATCGGAATAAACGGGCGCGATGAAGATGGCAATGAGATTATTACGGACGAGCGCAAAGGCGAGGACGATGGCCGGGTCTATATCCACATTCAACCGAAGAAAGAAATGATGGCCCGCTATCAAATATCGGAAAGTCAGGTCAAAGAGCAGCTCAGCAGTTATCTAGGCGAACAATCGGGCGGCAGCTTGTTCTGGAACAATACGTCGATCCCGCTCATTGTACGTTACCCAGAAATGCTGCTGGAGCACGCGGATCAGGCCAAACAGCTGTTGATCCGTACACCAAATGGGACTGTACGCCTGCAAGACCTGGTGGATTGGCAGGTCGGTACTGCCCCCACCGTGGTGGAGAGGGAAGACGGTTATTATGTAGTCGATGTAAGCAGTGCGATTTCGGATCCTGCTCGTATTGATAGCTTGTACTACACGTTACCCGACAGGATGAAAGAAAAGGTGACCATTCCAGAGGGGTACTTGATTCAAACGGGTGAAGATTTGCGCAAGCTGAAAGAAGAAGAGTCAGAGAAGAAGGACGTGTTCAGTCGTGTCTTGGCAGGAGCGATGGCAATTGTTGCTGTCTTGGCAGCCAGTCTCGTGCTAAGAAGAAGGATCGCGGATGGTTTGCTGGTCCTGCTTCTGCTTCCAGCCTTAATGGGGGCCGCGCTGTTAGGTCTGCTCGTCTCCGATCGACCGCTTAATGTCATGGGGGTTTATGGCGCAATCGCTGCATGTACCCTGCTGGCGCAACTGGCCCTTGCCTTTTTGACCCATATCCAGCAGGAGCGGGAACACAACGAAAGCGTGGAAAGCAGCGTGCTTGCCACGGCGAAGCACTTCAGTCCAGTCATTGGCGTCGTGCTTGGTTCTACGTTGCTGGCTGCGTTGCCCCTCGCTTTTGGCTGGGGAACAGGGGTAGACTTCCATGCTTCCTTTGCGACTGCCTTGCTGGGCGGTATCTTGATGATAGGTTGGGCAGTTGCAGTGCTGCTGCCAGGCATGTATCAGGCAAGTGAAATTGCCAAGCTTCGTCGAGCGGGAGATGAAACAGACTATGCACAGCTTCTCCGTGTCTGGTGGGAGAATGAACAGGTGCGGCGAAGAGATGTGCGAAAGTGGAAAAAGACCCGCAAATTCACGAAAGACGAGCAAAGCGTGGAGGTCACTCACCCGCAAAAACGTTTGGAGGACTTGTCTAAAGAGGATTTCTTGCCGCTGTAATTTTCATGGAACGCTAACGAATCTTGTTAGCGTTCTTTTTGTATGTATAGAAATTGCACAGCGGAGTAGAGGGGATGCTTGGGAGAGCTGGTTCGCACTTCGTTTCAGTCTACGCCCCTCTGTGAAGTTGGTATTGTCCGCTCCGCAGAGGATCTGAGAGGGCCGGGCGGAGTCTTTGTCACACCTGCTCAGGTGGAGCTTCCAAAAACGGGTACACGCTTGTCGCGCAACCCCATCGGTTGAATAGGCTTCTTTGAAACCTTTTGCGCGACGTACCGTTTTTGGAAGCGGAACCGGACAGACTCCACTCCCTTGCGGGTGTGGCAAGAACGCAGCACAGCCCTCTCTTCCCTTCCCCCACCACAATGTTAGCACTACATATTGAATTGAGAATAATTCTCATGATTTCGACAAACTTGAAGGCGCTTACAGCACTATTAGTAGGGAAGCGCTTTGGTTATAATGCAAGATAGCGAACAGCAAAAAGTGAGGAGACTTATGCGCCATTTACGCCTTTATATTGATCTAGCTCTGGTGGTCCTGGTGATCGCCGGTCTGTATTTTTCTTCTTCTCAGCCTTACCAAAAACAGGACATTCGCGGCTCCATTGAACGTCACCTGGGAGGAAGTACGCTGGAACAGCAAGTGGATGACTTCTCCTTGAATTACGCGGGAAAGGAAATCAGTGCGGATACGGTTGGGTTTGCGGGCTTTGTTGAATTTTTCATTCGCAAAGCAACCCACTTTATTACATTTGGGTGCTTAGCAATCTTTTTGTACCGCTTATTGCGGCATGTGAGCTCCCCGGCCACGGCGATTCCCTGGAGCGGCTTTATCGGGACCGGGGTAGCTGTTTTGGACGAATGGCATCAGACGTTTACGCCGGGACGTACGGGAATGGTCGCAGATGTGCTGCTAGATGCAGCAGGAATCATCGCAGGGTTAGTGGTCATTGCCATCATGTGTGTGTTTTATCACACCGCTGGCCGCAGGAATGGTCATAATAGACATCGGAGCCAACGATTATAACCAAATAGTATGTAAGCAGAAAGGGACGTGTTTTCATGAAAGTGCCTGTTGGGGTTTCAAACAGACATTTACACCTAAGCCAGGAGCATCTCGACATTCTCTTCGGCCCCGGTTATCAATTGCGGAAGTTGAAAGATCTGAAGCAGTACGGACAATACGCAGCAGAAGAAACGGTTACTTTGATCGGGCCAAAAGGAAAAATCAGCAATGTGCGTATCTTGGGACCGCTGCGTAAGCAAAGCCAAGTGGAGGTTTCGCGCACCGACAGCTACTTGCTTGGCATTGATCCGCCCATTCGCGATTCGGGTGATTTGGAAAATAGCGCAAGCCTGATCATTGAGGGGCCGCGGGGTCAAGTTCACCTGGAAGAAGGCGTTATTCTTGCTTTTCGTCATATCCATTTTTCCTTGGAGGATGCGAAACGATTCGGGGTTCATGATAAGCAGATGGTGGCGGTAGAAACCGGAGGAACTCGTTCCCTCATTCTGGAGAATGTTCTATGCCGGGTCCATAAGGATTATCGCTTGGAATTCCATATCGATACAGATGAAGCCAATGCAGCAGGGCTGACAACCGGAATGGAAGTAGAACTGATCGCTACACCTCAGGAAGAGGAGAGCTATCAGCAGCTGCGCTTGCAGGAGCGGCAATTGGTGCTCGTGCTTAATTGCGGCAGCTCGTCCGTCAAATACAAGCTGTATGAAATGCCGGGAAGAAAATTGATTACATCGGATTACCTCGAGCAGATAAAGCGTGACGAATATGAGAAGGCGATCGCGTCCATTTTTGAAAAATTGCCGATGGATGAGATTAGCATTGTTGCCCACCGCGTCGTGCACGGCGGTGAAGCGTTTAAACAATCGGTAATCATTACGGAGGAAGTCAAACGGGAAATCGACAGACTCTCGCGGTTTGCCCCGTTGCACAATCCGATTAACCTGCTTGGGGTTGAAGCTGCGCAAAAACTGCTTCCGGAAGCTTTGCATGTCGCGGTATTTGACACCGCTTTTCATCAGACCATGCCGCCATCCTCCTACCTGTATGCGATTCCATATGAGTACTATGAGAACTACGGCATTCGCAAATACGGCTTCCACGGTACGTCTCATCGCTATGTGATGAACAGAGCGCAAGAGATGATGGAAATTCCAAAAGAAAAGCTGCGGTTGATTTCGTGCCATATCGGCAGCGGCGTCAGCATTACGGCGATCCGGTATGGGGAATCACTGGATACCTCTATGGGGATGACACCGTTGGCAGGACTCTCGATGGGGACACGCAGCGGCAATATTGATCCGGGTATCATCCCTTACATTCAGGAAATCGAAGGTACGGACATTTCCGGTGCAATGGATGTGTTGAACAAGCGAAGCGGTCTTTTGGGCGTATCCGGTCACTCCAACGATCTGCGGGACGTGATGAAAAAAGCAGAGGAAGGCGACCTGCGCTCCCAGTTGGCCATCGATCTGTTTACAACCTTGCTGCATAAGCATATTGGTCTCTATTTGGCACGTTTGAATGGCGTAGACGGTATCATATTTACAGCAGGTATCGGCGAAAATAGCCCGGAAGTGAGACAAATGGTTTGCGCCGGTCTGGAGTTTGCGGGTGTGATTCTTGATAATGAGGCAAACCGCAAAACAAAAGGGGAAGGATTTATCAGCAACCCTTATTCTCCGGTCAAGGTAATGGTCATTCCCACTAACGAAGAATTGGTGATGGCGACAGACGCATACCAAATTTACATCTCGTCCCCTGAAATCGCACTTGGTTAGCGAGAATAAGCAAGTTAGGCGTTTCATAAAATGATATTCTCTGCTATACTTATGGAATGAGGCTTCAGGAAGAGGTTCTCGATACTTTCTCGAAAAATAAAAGGAGTGCAAACTTAATGGCAGTACAAGTGGGAAGCATCATTGAAGGAAAAGTGACAGC
>DASQNU010000114.1:0-11862 GCA_035644815.1 Bathyarchaeia archaeon
CCATTAGATCCGTATTGGACAAAAAATTGCAGAATCTCTCTACCGGAGGCAAATCCCGCACCGACAACGGTGCCGATGTAGGTAAAGGCGATCTGCAGGATTTGTTTTACTGCTTTAGGCATGGTGTACCCCCTGTCCCAACTTATTTCCATCCTATGAAAAGGAATGATAAATATGCGCATAACGATTTTGGGCTGTCAATCTCCCTATCCGGGACCAAATGGCGCAACGGCTGGGTATTTGGTCCAAACTGCTTCGACGAATGTGCTTTTGGATTGTGGGAGCGGGGTGATTAGTCAATTGGGAAAAGTATTGCCGATCTATCAGCTCGACGCCGTTGTCCTTTCCCATTACCATCACGACCATGTCGCCGACGTAGGGGTATTGCAGTATGGACTCATGGTACATCAGAACGTAAAGGATCGTGACATAAACAATCCGGTTCCCATCTATGGACCTGCGGAACCAACTGAACGAGCCGATTCCATGGAGTATCGTGACACAACTCGCTTTTATCCGATTGATGAGCACTCCCATATAGAGATTGGAGATATGAAACTCACTTTCTTGCGTACCGAGCATGATGTTCCGTGTTACGCCGTCCGGATCGAGGCGAATGGGAAAACGTTTGTGTACGGTGCTGATAGCGGACCGTCCACTGAGTGGGATCCTTTTGCTAAGGAAGTCGATCTCTTCATCTGTGAAGGAACGTTTTTACGCAAATACTACATGCCAAAAGAACTGCATGGTCATCTTACGGTAGAATTGGCTGCCCAGATTGGACAAAAGCTTCAAGTGAAAAAATTGGTCATCACGCATTTGTTCCATGCCTATAAAGAGGATGACATTCTCCAGGAGGCGAAAGATTATACATACGGAGAGTGTCTCGTGGCAAAAGAAGGGGTGCGAATCGATTTATAACAGATGGGAGTCGAGAGAAACGTGTTACCAAATGTATTAGAAGTAGCCAGAAGATTGATCGTCGAGAGAATCCAGCCAGGAGAATTGGCGATAGATGCGACGATGGGGAATGGAAATGATACGCTGTTTCTCTGCAAAACCGTCGGAGAGCAAGGGCGCGTGATCGCGTATGATATTCAGCCGGAAGCCATGGAAAAAACAAGGGTACGACTCGAGCGTGAAGGGGTACTGGACCGTGTGGAGCTAGTGCTGGCGAGTCATGAGGAGATGAGCAGGATCACGGAGAAACCAGCTGCCATTATGTTTAATCTCGGTTACTTGCCAGGTGGAGACAAAGAAATCACTACGAAGGCAGAGAGCACGATTCGTGCGATTGAAGCAGGTATATCCTTATTACGGCCCGGTGGGATTATGACGATTATCGTCTATTGGGGTCACCCTGCAGGAGAAACAGAGAAAGAGGCGGTCGCTCACTATTGCCAAAAGCTGGATCAGACGCAATATCTCGTATTGCAATACCAATATCTGAATCAACAAAACCAAGCTCCGTTTCTGTTGGCTATTGAACGCAGACTCTAAAACGTCCACTGTGTACGTACATTTGTGCAACTTTTGCTAATATTGTCTTTATCGTATGGACACGAAAAAGTTCCCTGTGATATGCTAATCATAAAGAAAACACTGCCAATCCGTATGGAAAGGGTAGAAGCAAGGATGGGAACGACGATGAAGGCAATCATGAAGCATCATATGGATCCAGGAGCAGAATTACGTGAAGTGCCAATCCCTCAAATAGAGCCACATGAAGTATTGATTCAAGTCAAAGCGACTTCGATTTGCGGTACGGATGTGCATATTTATACATGGGATGCATGGGCGGAAAGCAGAATTAAAGCCCCAATGGTTTTCGGTCACGAGTTTTCCGGTGTGATAGTGGAAGTTGGCCGTGATGTAACAGGTGTGAAAATCGGTGATCATGTCTCAGCGGAGACACATGTGGTATGCCACCAATGCTTGCAATGCAAAACCGGTCAGTACCATATTTGTCAAAACACGAAAATCCTTGGAGTAGATTTTCAAGGTTGCTTCGCTGAGTATGTGAAAATGCCTGCGGAGAATATCTGGAAAAATCCAATCGATATGCCATTTGAAAAAGCGTCGATTCAAGAGCCAATGGGTAACGCTGTACATACGGTTTTGGCTGGCCCAGTTGCCGGGAAAACCGTGGCGGTTATGGGCTGTGGACCAATCGGTATCATGGCGGTGGCAGTCGCAAAGGCTTCCGGAGCGACTGAAGTCGTTGCGATTGATGTAAATGACTATCGTCTGGACCTTGCCAGAAAAGTAGGGGCAACCGTAACGATCAACTCTGCACAGGAAGATCCGGTGAAACGGGTCATGCAGGTAACTGAAGGAACGGGTGTCGAGGTTGTATGTGAAATGTCCGGACATCCGGTGGCTATCCGTCAATCCTTTGAAATGCTGACCAATGGCGGCAGAATGTCCATTCTCAGTCTGCCTACGAAGCCGATCGAGCTGGATATTACCAATCAGATCGTGTTTAAAGGGGTTACGGTCCAAGGGATTACGGGCCGAAAGATGTATGAAACCTGGCGTCAAACAAGCGGCTTGCTCCATTCCGGACAAGTCGATGTTACACCGATTATTACGCATACCATGCCGCTGGAAAACTTCAAAGAAGGCTTCGACCTGATGATTAGCGGTAAATGTGGAAAAGTCGTATTACTGCCGTAGGGAGGCTGTCGGATGAAAGGGTTTGAACATTTACAAGCAGAATTGGATCAACTGAAGGAAAAAGGTACATTTCGTCAATTGGTGGAAATCGAAAGTGATCAGGGGCCGTATGTCACGATTAATGGCAGACAGGTGATCCAGCTTTCCTCCAATAACTATCTAGGACTGACTACACATCCAAAACTAAAACAGGCTGCCTTAAAAGCGGTGGAAGAATTCGGAGCAGGTACAGGTTCCGTACGTACGATTGTAGGTACATTTACCATGCACCAAGAGCTGGAAAGACGACTCGCTGAATTTAAGCATACCGAAGCTGCTCTGGTGTTTCAGTCCGGTTTTACGGCGAACGTCGGTGTATTGAGCGCACTGCTCGATGACAAAGACGTCGTGATCTCCGATGCTTGGAATCATGCCTCGATTATCGACGGAATTCGTTTGACGAAAGCTGCACGTCGCATTTACAAGCACAGCGATCTGGCCGATTTGGAGCAGGCTCTGAAGGAAACCCAGCAGTACCGGACGCGTTTGATCGTGACAGATGGCGTTTTCTCCATGGATGGAGACGTGGCATTGCTCCCGGAAATTGTGGAGCTGGCTGAAAAATATGATGCGATGGTCATGGTTGATGATGCGCATGCCAGCGGTGTCTTTGGAAGAAATGGTCGCGGAACAGTCGATCACTTCAATTTGAATGGGCGTGTCCACATTCAAGTCGGAACACTCTCCAAAGCCATCGGGGTGTTGGGCGGGTATGTAGCTAGTACCCAAACGGTGCGTGATTACCTGATTCACCGTGGACGTCCATTTCTGTTTAGTACTTCCCATCCACCAGCTGTAACCGCTGCATGTATCGCTGCATTGGATGTATTGCTGGAAGAACCGCAACTGATCGATAAGCTGTGGGAAAATACACGCTTCTTCAAGTCGGGCTTGCAATCCCTTGGCTTCAATACGGGCAGCAGCGAATCGCCAGTCACACCAGTCATCGTGGGTGACGGGGCGAAAGCAATGTTGTTCTCCGATCGTTTGCTCCAGGAAGGGGTAATGGGAACCGGAATTGCATTCCCAACCGTTCCAGAAGGCACAGCTCGTGTGAGAACCATTGTGACCGCTGCGCATAGTCAAGAAGATTTGCAGAAGGCGCTGCATATTTTCGAAAAAGTAGGCAAGGAACTCCATATCATTTAAACGATGAAAAGCACAAGCATCCACCCTGCAAGGTGGATGTTTTCTTTTCCCGGGCAAGCGCATATTCTGACAATTGTGACGATTATTGTCTGCTGATGGTGAAATTGGGCAAACCTCTCTCGGCTTTTGCACATACCCTATGGTGAGAATGGCTGATTAACCAGCTTAAGTAAGAGGGGATATGTCGTGAAACGAATCGGAATCATGCTCGATTGGGCGCTGATGCAAAACGGTATCGCGGGAAAACCAACTTACGAACGCTTGGATTACTATGTGGATATCGGAAAGGAACTGGGGCTTGAACCGGTTTTTTTTCATCCACGCCATGTCAACCTCAAATCCAGACGGGTCAGAGGCCATTTTTGGCACAACGATCGCTTGATTGCACAGACCGTTTCCATTCCCGAAGTGATTCACAACCGAGTATTGAGCGGCCAACCGCCAACAAGAGCGATCATTCGACATTTAAGTGGGAAATATAAAGTATTCAATGAGATCGTGATGCGTGATAAGCTGCGGGTTCATCAGCTCTTATGGAAGAATAAGTGGATACGCTCCTACCTGCCGAAGACGCGCATGTACACACGCCAATCGTTTTTGCAGTTTCTGAACAGAAGTCCAATCCTTTATGTGAAACCTTCTATCGGTTCTGTTGGGGTTGGCGTGGTTCGCATTGAGCGGCAGGGAAATCGTTATTCAACCATATCGTTCAAGCAGAAAAAATTGCTTGACAGGCGGGCGCTAGTAAAGGAAATCGGGAAATGGGTTGGGAGAAGGCGGTTTCTTGTTCAGGAGGGAGTTCCACTTGCCACTTATCGCGGTGAGACCTTCGATATCCGCGTATCCGTACAACGCAATGGAATCGGTGAGTGGTGTATATCCGGGATGGTAGCCAAAGTGGCCAATAATGAAAACAAATTGAGCAATCTGTCACGTGGGGGACATGCGGTCAAACTGGACAATGTATTGAATGAGCTTTTTTCGATGGAAATGGCGGAACTTGTAAAAATGCGATTAGGCGTCGCGGCTCTCGAAATCGCAAAGACGTACGCGGGTCACTTTCCATCGCTGGCAGATCTGGGAATGGACATGGGGATTGATGAGAAAGGGAATCCATACTTAATCGAGGTAAACGTACGCGATCAGCGATATTCCTTTTTTGAAGCGGGAGAAATCGAAATGTTTCAAAGAGCGTATCGTCATCCGATGGAATACGGGAAAAGTTTGTTTCAGAAGACAAAACGGAACAGTAAAAAACAGATCTGAACCAGTATCAGATCTGTTTTTTGCGGTTATGGATTCACCATCGGGTTACGTTTGATTGTGTTGCCGAAAATATTGGTAGTTGAGAGCCAATACATTTTTACGGGTAAGAATCCCGACAAATACACCGTCTTCATCCTCCATACACACAAAGGGGTGATTGATCGAGAGTTCCAGGGCTCTAAGGAAATGTTCCGATTCTTTCATGCGTGGTATTTTGGTATTCATGACATGGTCGACTGTATACTCGCCCAGACGGTCATATTCAATTCGCTCTAGTCCAAGAATTTGATCTAATATCATAGTAGTGCTGATCAGACCTTGAATCCGATAGCTGCTGTCAAGGACCGGGATGGCTGAATAGCCTGATTTAATCAGTACAAGCAAGGCGTGTTCCAGCGAATTGCCAAGCTGTACATGGGCTACCTTTGATGACGAGATGATCAAATCTTTAACAGGTTTTATTAAAAAATCGTTCGGTATATCCACCTATGCATCACCAGCCTAACTCAACATCGTAATTCCGTTCTCTACCATCTTACCTTATTCGGACCGGAAAGAAAAAGTGAAATCAGGCGAACACGAAAAAATGCCCAGCAGTCGCCGGGCAAGTGATCGAGGTGTGGAACAGAAGTCCCTGCATTTAGTATGCACGAACTGCTTTTTTGTTTCATTAGGTGTTTAAAGGAAATGACCTGTAACTTTTTACTTAGCTACCACGTCTTACCATCAGGAGTTGATGGGAGAATGAGTTTTCGAAAAGGTTACCGGTATCTTTTGCTGGCAATTGTATGTCTAAGCGGTTGGGTGTTATATATGTTCCAGATGAATGTTATGAGCACAATAAATGCACATGTGACCGGTGTTGCAAATGGTAGTGGATCTGTGCATATACCAGATTGGCTCCTAGAAGATATCCGCAGTCGATTTGCACAGGACTTACAGAAACGGGTGGTCAAAGAAGCGGTTACCTATTCACAGGTGCAGCTTGACACGACTGATACAGAGAAAAGAAATGAACCCGAAATAGCAGCCATTGCCAATGCCGATGACAGAAACGGGATATTCCTTTTGTATGCATACATAGATGGACGGTATGAGGTTGCTTTCGAAATGAAGCAACCGGTCGCAGGGTTTCAAGTAATCGGTCGTAAAGACAAAATGATTGTATTGACGACAGCGACAAGTGGTGTGAAAAAGGATGAAGACAGCTTATATGTGATTCGTGCCACGCCAGATGGTTATAAAATCGTGTGGAGCGGGATTGGTCATAGCCGAACAGAGAATGAAACGATCGAGATGATTGATGGAAATCTGCAGTTGGATGATGAAGAAAATCTGATCTATCTGCAGCTCCGGCGCACGTTGGAGCCGACGGGTGTGCCGATCATGGAGCAAAGCTCTGCAAGGTTGTTTTTGTACAATGATAAAAAACAACATTACGAACCCAAATAAAAAAGCGGAGCTCGATACGAGTTCCGCTTCTCTTCATTTCATGTTAACGGGGGAGAGTCCAGTCGGCTTGTTGCAGCTCTTTTGCCTGAAAGGAAAACAACCCTAGCTTTTCCGTTAGATGCTGTCTTGCGTCCTCTACATGCTTTGTCGGGGCAACAAAAGGAGTGTTCTCCACGTTCCATTGGGAGGAGATCGAAGTGAATAAAGCTTCCTTTACTTCCGTGGCTTGTAGAGAAAGACCGGTTGCTTCTGCCAAGCTGCCGATGGTTGCTCCATTGATGTGAGGGATGGGTTTTCCCGTATTCATGTCCGCTAGTCCGGCAATGCGGTAAAACCGTTCCATCAATTCCCCGCGAGGCCGATTGTCTACATTGATACATAGCTGCAAAATGGAACCATGACGTGTTCGTCTTTGCGCCATCCCGCCAATTTTTTTGCCATCACAGGCGAAATCGTAATCCCCTACACAATAAGATCCTGTAACCTCGCCGAATGTGACTTTGCCATAGGAGCGCAGGCCGACTTGCAGCATGGAGGCGACTAGTTGAAAAAAGGAATCGATAGAAATGGATGTGTCAGGGAGGAGAAAAGCCAAGTTGACCACACCCGCATCTAATGGAACACAGGCGCCTCCCGATGAACGAAGCACAGCACCATAACCTTCCGCTCCCATCTGACGGAGCGCGGCTTCGAGATGGGGCAGCTTCGCATCGCGTCTTCCCAAAAACAGAGCGCTATCATAAATCCATAAATGGATGAGAGGCTTGGCACCAGGCTCACTCATCGCACGTGCAAAGGCTTCATCGAGTGCAAGTGGTTCGATCGGGGTGCCGGTATGCGTCCCTGAGTCCATCCATTGAAATTGTTCAAAGGCATTTATGCTTGACAAGTGAGTATCTCCTTCCGCTAATCGGCAAAGAATTGCTACAAAATTATACACCCGATCGCTTTTCTTTTCCATGCTTGTAATGAAAAACACCCGCTTTCTCAAGTGAGAAGCGGGTGTTGAGCAGTCAACTACTTCAAAGCTTTAAATGTGAAGTTGTCGAGTAAAGTCATGTCTTTTGGAAGATCTTCTGTTGCTTCACGTTGCAGGTACAATCCCAGCTTTGTAGTAGGGTTAGAGCTCAATTTTTGGCCAAACACAAATGTGTTGTTGATGAAAACTTGATATTGAGTGCCGTCCACAACTACTTTGAGGCGATTTGTTGAGCGCAAGTCATAGTTACTGGAGGCAATATTGCTGATTTCTTCTGTCTCTGTATCATTTACATAGCCCACATTGATTCTGTCTTTGGACAGATAGATCACGTGTGCTTTTTCGCCCGAACCGTTAAAGAACAAGCCTGCCTGGCCGTCTGTGCCTTTAGGAAGTACATCCACTTCAATTTGATACTTTTTCGGTTTTTTGCTTTCTTCCCATTTCAATGGGAGGTAATAGTGGTCAACATTGCCGTCTGTGGAAATGGCGGTCACCGCTTTGTCCATGACGCCCCACTTTGCATTGGCATTGTTGGTTTGCCAGTTAGGCAATTTCGAATCGTTGAAAGAATCGGTTACACTATCTGGTAAATCATTGTCTGGTTCTTGCGGTTTTCCGGTATCAGGGAAAACCACCTTTGTTTCATCATCGGAGTCGCCTTTTTCAATGAGTGCGCGGTAGATGAGAGAAGCCGCTTCCGCACGGGTAATTTCGTCTTGTGGACGGAAATAGCCTTTGTTGTCGCCTTTGATCAAGTTGGTTTGCACAGCCAGTGCTACATAGGAACGGAGTGCAGGAGAAATGTCTTCGTCATCGCGGAATTTCGAAATGACGGACAGATCTGCCTTTTTGGAACGATCATAGCCCAAGAGGCGAACCAGCGCCACGGCGATGTCTTCACGAACGGCATCTTCATCTGGTTTGTAATAGTAGCGACTTCCGGATTTGTATCCGGTCAGATAAGGCTTTGCGTACTCCACGTAGTTGAATGCCCAGTGAGTGCGCGGTACATCGGTAAATGTTTGACTTTTGCTGCCGCGGATATCGATATCTGCTGCTGCGATCATAATTTTCGCGAATTCTGCGCGAGTTACTTCCTCATTTGGATGGAATTTTCCATCATTGTACCCTTTGATGATCCCTCTGTCAGCCATTTCCGTAATCGCTTTGTAAGCCCAGTGAGACTGGGGCACATCAGAGAAGCGAGGAGCAGCAGATGCGAGAGGAATGGCTGTCAGCACCATGATTGCTGCAAGAAAAAACGTTAGTAATCTTCTCATAGGAACCTCCTTGTTTCTGTTTCTTGTAAGTTTGCTCGCATGTATGACGGAGGGAAAAGGTGGAAGGTTTCAGAGAGGACATGCCTAAATGGAAAAATGGGCCATCGGTCTTATGCAAAAGGGGTTCACACAGGGCAAAAGTAGGAAGTAGTGAAAGGTTTTCACGAATGTTTGGCAGTTCCGACCAAGTGCTATACTGAAAGCAACTGGATTTGTCTAAGATTTTGCCTTATTCTTCAATGGCGTTTGGCGGCTTGTGTGTTATAATTATTAATTGGTTCTTACTATAGGAAAAAATCCTCTTGAGGTGATTCGTACAATGACACAAAAAACTGAGGCGACAACGGACTTAAAATCCGCGAAGTCACCAAAAACAGCTGAAGATTTTGCAAAGTATTTTCAAGCGCCTAGCTTAAAAGATGCGAAGAAGCGTGGGAAAGAAGAGGTTCAGGTTCACTATGATTTTACCATTCCGGAAGAGATGGAAGGCGTCGGAAAGGGTAAGACGTATGCGATACGGACTTACGGCTGTCAGATGAATGAGCATGACAGCGAAACAATGGCAGGTATATTGGAACGTATGGGGTACTCACCCGCTGAAGTCGAGGAAAACGCCGACGTTATCCTTTTTAATACCTGTGCGATTCGCGAAAATGCCGAAGACAAAGTGTTTGGTGAGTTGGGCCACCTCAAACGAGTGAAGCGAAATAATCCAAACCTGATCTTGGGTCTTTGCGGTTGTATGTCCCAAGAAGAAAGTGTTGTCAATAAAGTATTAAAAAGCTATCAGCATGTCGATTTGATTTTTGGAACGCATAACATTCATCGACTCCCGGTATTGCTCCGTGATGCTATCTTTAGTAAGGAAATGGTCGTCGAGGTATGGTCCAAAGAAGGCGACATTATCGAGAACATGCCGAAGGTGCGGGAAGGCAACACCAAGGCGTGGGTCAATATTATGTATGGTTGTGACAAGTTCTGTACGTACTGTATTGTTCCGTACACCCGTGGAAAAGAACGCAGCCGCCGTCCGGAAGACGTGATCGCCGAGGTGCGAGAGCTGGCGCGCCAAGGCTTTAAGGAAGTAACCTTGCTTGGACAAAACGTCAACGCATATGGCAAAGACTTTGAGGATCTGGAATATGGGTTCGGCGATCTGCTGGATGCCATTCGTAAAATCGATATTCCCCGAATCCGCTTTACGACCAGCCATCCACGCGATTTCGATGATCATCTGATCGAGGTGCTGGCAAAAGGCGGCAATTTGGTTGAGCATATCCACCTTCCTGTCCAATCGGGAAGTACAGAAGTATTGAAAAAAATGGCGCGGAAATATTCCCGTGAACATTATTTAGAATTGGTCCGCAAGATCAAAGCGGCGATTCCGCATGTGGTGTTGACGACTGATATCATCGTGGGATTCCCGGGAGAGACAGACGAGCAATTCGAAGATACCCTGTCTCTCGTCGAGGAAGTTGGTTATGATTCTGCGTATACATTCATTTATTCTCCACGGGAAGGCACGCCAGCTGCTGCGATGGAAGACAATATTCCAATAGAAGTAAAGAAACAGCGACTGTACCGTCTTAATGAGGCTTTGGCTAAGTCCGGTCTGGAGAAGAACCTGGCGATGCAAGGTCAGACGGTGGAAGTGCTGGTTGATGGCATCAGTAAAAACAACGATCAGGTATTGGCTGGCCGTACACGCGGAAACAAGCTTGTACATTTTGTCGGCGATGAAAGCTTGATTGGCAGCTACGTTCATGTAAAAATTACAGATGCGAAAACGTGGACGCTCCACGGAGAAATCGTATCCAAGGTAGAGGTGTAGGAGAATGGCAGAGACAGTGAAATTTACCGATCAAGATATTTTGGAAAAAGCGCGTGAATTGGCAAATATGATTGCAAGAACCAAAGAAGTGGATTTCTTCAAACGCGCGGAGCAACAGATCAAGCATAACGAAAAAGTGCAAGATCTCATTAGTGAGTTGAAGCAAAAGCAAAAACAAATGGTGATGTTTGAATCCATGAATAAAGTGGAGCTGGCGAAAAAAGTAGAAGAAGAGTTCAATGAACTTCAGGACCAGCTTGACAGCATTCCGATCGTAGCCGAATTTAAACAATCCCAGGTAGATGTGAATGATCTGCTGCAAATGGTGACGCATGTCATCACCAACACGGTCTCGGAAAAAATCATTCTGGATACAGGCGGAAACCCATTGACAGGCGAAACTGGCGGCGGCAAGGCAAAGTCGAATGATGATTGCTGCGGCGTATAGCGAAAGCCCGTGCTTCGTGGTTTTACCCAATTGACCCGACTTTTTCACCCAGAGACTTAACAGGTTTTCTTGCACCCTAGTCGAATGCCCTGCATACAAATGTACTGAAACGTTGTATGGAGGAGGTAACGAAATGTCGGGTATAGAAAAAGACCTTCAGTGCCGGGAACTCATCGCGAAAGCTGTATGTGGCAAAGGACATAAATTCTCACAACTCACACATACCATTACACCAGAGCACACTCCTCAGACGATCCTCGGAATCTGGATTACAAATACACAATTCCAGGCTGAGAAAGTTGGGGACGCGGTTGAAGTATCTGGTACGTATGATGTCAACCTGTGGTACTCATATGCCAATGCCAATAATTCGCAGACCGATGTAAAGCGGGAGAAAGCACGCTTTTGTGTAACAGTGCCACTTTCATTCTATGATCGGAATGTACGGGGTGACCTGGAAATTACAGCTCACTGCGTTGAACAGCCAAAATGCGTGAAAGCTGAACTCAATAATGGCCTCGTTGTTTACAAGGTAGAAAGTGAGTTCGCCGTTGAAATCGTAGGAGAAACTAAGGTCTGCGTAGTCGTTTGCGATAATTGCGATGGAAAAGAATACCACTATGATGAGGATTACGAAGACAGCAGCGACGAATTCGATGATTTCGACTCGGCTGGATTGCTCGATGACCTTGACTAAAAAGAGGGGGATTGTTCTCCTCTTTTTCTTTTTTTTGCAACA
>DASQNU010000115.1:0-13082 GCA_035644815.1 Bathyarchaeia archaeon
TCTGAACGGTCATCCGGTTTTGCCATTATGTGCGCACTCCTTATCATGTCAGAATACCTTTTCAGTGTGCGCTACGTTCAGCATGTTTATGTATCCCTCAAGATTCCGTTTTCCCCAGGCGGGCGTAGACAAAAAACAACATGTAGCTGAAAATTCCCAAATAGAGCATGGCATCCCAAGCGGTCAGTGACTGCTGGGAGTAAAGAACGCCTAGGCACAGAGATACGGAACGAATCAGCGAATACCCGATAAAAAATTTCATGAAAAAAAAGAGCCATTGCTGCATCGTACAATTCCTCTCCTCTATTTGCCGCTCGACGGCTTTTCCTACCTTATCCATCCTCTATTATACACCGAGAATCTTCAGTTGTTCACAGAGAAGGTTTGTTCGCTTCGGATTCTGCAGCTTTCCTTTTCCATTTGTATACTTGGGGCATGTACGAAAATGAATGCGAAAAGATATCGTCCGGCTGCCCATCCGCTACGAGTTGTCCTCGATACAAAATCGTTATCCGACTCGCAAAACGTGCTGCAAATTCTACGTCATGAGTGATTAACAAAGTTGCTTCTACAGGAATCAAGTGAAGAAGCTCCACAAGCCTTTCCTTCTCGGCTTGGTCCAACCCTCGTGTGGGTTCATCCAGCAGCAGAAGTTGCGGGCGACCCGCTAATACGATGCCCAGCGCCAATCGTTGCTTTTGGCCGCCACTCAAATCATGCGGGTGTCGGTCGAGAACTTCCGCTAACCCCAGATTCGTGAGCAGCTCTTCTCTGTCTGCTGGCCCCAATACAGAAAGCTCTTCCTCCACTGTATCATGCAAAAAATAATCATTCGGATTTTGCGAAAGGTACCCGACTCGTGTACTGCCATCTTCGGTAACGAGTTGATCCAGAAGCATCCCTTGCCAACGGAGCACGCCTTTTCGCAGAGGGACAACCCCTGCAAACAGTTTCGCCAACGTGCTTTTTCCTGCACCATTTTCGCCTAGAAGTGCAATTCGATCACCGCTGTATATAGCGTATTCGATCTGCTGCAACACATCCGGACTGCCTGAGTAGCCTGCATATCCATCGCGAACCTCAAGAACAGGGATTTGCTGGTTAGTGGATTTCTTCGCCGATCGCCAAAATGCCAACTTTCCCCAGATACGATGCTGTTTGCTATCTGAAAGCCCCTGTTGTTCCTCATTATTAGATCTGTTATTGGGTGGAAGTTGCTTAATCTTCCGCGCTTCTTTGACGGTAATCGGGATCTCTAGCGTATCTTCCTCTGACAAAAAATGGCGTGAGATGGGAGGTACATACACGTGCCAAGGGAGATGCTCCCTAGCAGCTTCCAGAAAATCTCGCGGAGTACCGTCAAACGTGATCCGCCCTTGTTCAAACAAAAGCAAGCGATCTGCCAGATGAAAACAGCGATCCAACCGATGTTCGCTCAAGAGAATGGTCATGCCCCATTCTTCGTTAAGCCGCCTGATGGTCTGCAATACCTCTTCGGCGTGTATCGGATCCAACTGGGAAGTCGGTTCATCCAGCAGAAGCACCTGTGGGTAGGTTGCAAGCACACTGGCAATGGCCACTCGCTGCTTTTCCCCCCCGCTTAGTTGCGACGTTTTTTGGGATAATAGAGAGCCAAGCCCCAAAAGATGACTGACTTCCGCAAGCCGACTGCGCATATGCTCCGGCGGAATTTCCAGGTTTTCCATGCTAAAAGCAAGCTCTCTTTCGACTTGCTCGAGCAGCAGCTGTCTTTCCGGATCTTGCTGCAAAAAGCCGATGTTAGCGACTAGCTCGCGGTGCGTCAATTGATCCAGGGGTCGACCTAGATAGGTAACCGTCCCTGCGATACTGCCGCCATAAAATCGGGGAACCAGTCCATTTAATGCTCGTAAAAAAGTCGATTTCCCGCTGCCGCTCTTGCCGATGACCAGCACAAATTCGCCGGGATGGATGTCGACAGAAAGGTCACGAATGGCCGGATGGGAGGTCGCTGGATATTGATAGGTCAATTGTTGGCAGGTAAACATCTTCAATGCTCCGACCTCCTTGTCAACCCATAAGCGGATAATGTCCATAACACCAGTAAAATCAGAAGAAAAAGCAGATCTCCAAGTGGATCTGGCCAGGTCACTCTCGGAAAAAAGGCAAAATCGCCAAACCCATTAACTCTTGCGGCGACGATAAACAAAAAGAATACAAGGAGAAGGAACAGACAGACCCTTTCCTGTACATTCATTCGCTCCCGCCTATAGATGGTCCTGGGTCCACTGCCAAAACCGCGGGCATATAGCGATTCTGCAGTCTGCCAGGATCCCTCCATCGCCGACAACAATAATGGCCGAAATACGCTCATCTGATAGATCAGCTTCGCTCTGAGTGACGGTGTCCTTGGCTGCAATCCACGTAGCTGAGCAATTTCTTGAATGCGTTGCAGCTCTTTGCTTAAAAACGGTACCATCCGAATGGCCAGAAGCGAAGTTAACACAAACTTCGGAGCGATTTTCGTAAATTGCAGCATGAACCGATCATGATCGACGCCCCTTTGATACATGACAGAAAGAAGCAGCAAGCAGATCAAGCGGAGCATCGCCATCACAGCGTATCCCAGCTCCTCCACTGTCAGATCCATGCGCCCGACCACCGGAACGATTGGACCTTTCCACAAAAAGGTCACGCCATTTTGGCCCATCAACGGATTCACCAGCAAAAACGCTAGACTGATCCACCAACCATAACGCAAAATAGCAGGAAACGGATCAAGCAGCTTCAATTGCCGAGCCCATAAAAGCAGAAACAAGATCTGGCCGATGATCAGCAACGGATTTTCCCACAGAAAAACGAGGACGCCATGCATCATCAAGTGAAGCACGACAACACCGGGATGAATGCTCACCAATCGCGAAGGCTCTTGTATGATCATGATGAGTCCTCCTTCGGCGCCCAGCGAGAAACGAGCAGTTTCCGATGATAGCGTTGCAGCGTCTTCACCGTGATCGTGGCAAACAGAGAGGCAAAGGCAAAGTTGCCCAGTGCATGAGCCAAGTCAAAGCTGAAGCTGGCCGCATAAACGGCAAGAAAGCCGCCCCATGTCATATAGGTCCCATAAGCGAGAAAATGCCAAAGATTCATAATCCAGCCGTAAATAAATCCCCACACGGTACAGCTGCCTATAAATACCCAGCGCTTTTTCCTGCTTGAAAGCACGGGCTTTTCGCTATCGTTTTTCTCCATGATTCTGCGCAGCAACGCGGCAAACACACCCGACAATCCCCAGGCAATCATTTGCCAGAGAGTCCAAGGCCCCTGTCCCAAATAAAAATTGGAAAACAAGGCAGCCAAGACTCCCACAAAAAATCCGGCACGCATGCCGAAAACATACCCGCTGGCCATGACTAGAAACGTGGTCGGCTTTACATTGGGCAAGGCTGCAAAGAGAATTCTCCCCACAGCAGCCAAAGCCCCCAAGGTAGCGATAATCGCAATGGTCTTTTCATCGATCCTGCTTTTCTCGAAGAAGAAAAACAACAGGGAGAAGCCGACCAGCAGCAATACAATGAGAATCAGCGCTGCATTCATTGTTGTTCCCCACCCGCTGAACGATCCGGCAGCCTGACGGTCTTATCTGCTTGCAGCAGTACGCCAAAATATCCTTGCAGTGGCAGCGCTGTTGGATCATCCTCTTGGGAAAGCAGCCTCTCGATGCCCAGTGTGACTCCTTTTGTACCATTGCCAGCTACGATCACGATCGGTAAGCGATGTTCAGGATGCACCGTTGCCAGCAGTAAACCGGCATCATCCTCCGTAAAGCTTCGTGTCTGTTTTCCATGAGCATCGTACAGATGAATCCCGTCCTGATTCAGTTCAGCGAAAAGCCCCGTGGTCGCTTTTTCTTTCCAGAGGGATTGGAGAAACGCAGAGCTGGCCAGCATGGATTTGTCTCCGATCAGGAGATACCCATGCGCCTCCTGCAGCTTTTGCTCATCCCAAGGCACTACGGTTGGAGACGTTTTTATCTGTTTGGAAAGTGCCAGAGCGAGTCGGTTTGCCTGATCCTCATACCCTGGTGCAGCCATGATGACCAAGTCACTTCCACTGTCAGCAGGTGCCGCCGTAAATAGCTGCGGAAAAGCTCCAATCTGCGCAGGTGTAGAGACCGCGTAGCTCCAATCATGGTAATCCCACCAGATGACATCTCCTGCTTTTAACGGATATTCAGCAGCGCCCACATCCGCTGAAACGCCATTAACCGAGTAAAACCAATCAATTTGTCTGCTATTGCTATCCCCCGCTTTATACTCCGAAGCAAGCCCGTTGATGGCGGTGACAAAACCGCCTCCATAGGCAGTTTCCACATTTTTTCCATTGCGTTTGAGCACATCCATGACGGTATCCTCGTTTTGGAGAGGCACGGTCTGTTGCTGCAAGGTTTCCGCACCAAAATCGCGAGTGATCCACAAATGCACATAGGGACCTGCCGGCGTTGTCTGCGGTTGAGAACCTTCCGCCCTTTGCTCAGACTGCTTGACTGCATCCTGCTGACCTCGGTACGTGATCAGGCCAAATACAGCGCCTGTCACGACAATCAATGCAACGATGAGAAGCAGCCATTCTTTCCGTTTCAAAATCACGTCACCTCTTATCGCGTATGCAGCAAACGATACAAGATCACAGCTGCCTGCGCACGTGTTACTTCCGCTTTTGGCTGAAACGTTCTCGTTGCTGTTCCGCCCAGCAATTTACGGTCCTGCAGATCTTGTACGCCAGCTTTCGCCCAGCTGCTCACCTGGTACCATTCTACCGTGGTGTTTCCGCCGGAGAATGTGCGGGTCCAGTTCATTTTTTTCGCGACCCGTGAGACGATTACCGCCATTTCCTCCTGGGTGATTCCTTGATGCGGCCGGAACTGACCAGCGCTGCCTTGCATCAATCCAAGCGTTGCCGCTTTTTCCACGATCGGTGCGGTCCAATCCGTGCGGCCGACATCTCGAAACATTCCTTGCCCCTTGCCTTGCGCATCTTCCCCGACCACACGAAGCAACATGGCGGCAAATTGTGCACGTGTCACGCGGGCTTCCGGTTGAATGTAGGTGGAAGTAACCCCCTGCATGTAGCCTTCTTTCACCATATAATTCATTTCCGCATATGCCCAGTGTGACGGTGACAGATCTTGCAAGCGTGCCGTTTTCCGCTTCCCGCTAACCTCGCGCAAATACGTGACATAGGACGCGCCTCGCTTCAGATCAGACAGAGCGAGCATGGTCTGCGCCGTTGCGATCTGGTTACTCATACCGG
This sequence comes from Bathyarchaeia archaeon, assembly GCA_035644815.1. Classification (GTDB taxonomy): domain Bacteria; phylum Bacillota; class Bacilli; order Brevibacillales; family Brevibacillaceae; genus Brevibacillus_F. The sequence goes on from DASQNU010000115.1 coordinate 5,293, forward strand.
TTTTGGTGTGACGGAACCCACCATTCGAATGCTGGAAAGTTAACAACACATCAACTGGATTTGAGGTTCCTTTTTTCCAACGATCGAGGGATTCGCCCCATGCCACCAACGCGGTGATCACATTCGCAGCAGATTCAGCATTGCTGACCCCACCCTCTTTATACCCACCATTACTATCCTGTGAGCGCCGCAGAAAATCAAGGGCCTTTTGCACAGGAGCTTCTTCTTTCTTCATGCCCAAGGCCCGGAATGCAAGCAGGGTCATCGCTGTCATATCCACGCCGCCTGTTTTGGCTCCGATTGCATATTGATAGCCCCCATCAGGAAGCTGCTTAGAAATCAACCAGGACTTCGCTTGTTTTGCCCGGGGAATCTGTTCACCCGCAGCATACAAGGCAATAATGCTCCACACATGGGCATTGATCAGCTCCTGCCCCTGCCCGCTCAGCTGATCCGCAAATTTTCCGTTGGTTAACTGTGCTTTCTTGATCTCTTCAATCAGATTGCGCCCGGAAAACAGGGAAGGGTCCTCTCCCGCCGCAATGAGCGTGAGGATAAACCGGGCATAATCCGTCGTTTTTCGTGGATCCAGCGCATTCAACCGCTTCTTCCATTCCGCTTGCCAATTAGCTCGCTCTCCCCACTTTGCCGAAGGGATCTGTTGCCCGGATAAGGCTATTCCGATCAGGCTCCAGTCATCGATCGCTGATATGCCTTTGTCGCTATAGCGTTGTTGAAGGTATTGCATCGTACGATCGACAGCCTGATTGATTTGGGCCTGTGATGCGGCGTACGTATGTGAGGTAACTGTCCCCCAGATCAATAAGAAAGCAGCAAAGATGGTAAGCCATTTTTTCATCGTCGTCATGCTTGTGCCTCCTTCCATCTTCAAAAGGGAAAAGTAGGCAGAACAAATCCGCCTACTTCCTTCTTATTTCTGAAGTTCAAGCCAGAAACGGTACAGGATCACAGCAGCCTCCGCTTTGGTGATCCCCGCTTGTGGATCGAAGCGACCGTCAGCTCTTCCGTTTAACCAACCCTTTTTCGTACTGATCGCAATGGCCGCAGTCGTTTCAGGGTTCAACGCTTGCAAATCCGTAAAGGTGAGGGTCTGATCATCTGCTTTTATTCCGGATGCCTTCGCTAATAATACAGCCGCTTCCATACGGCTAATCTCCGATTGAGATGCCTTCTGTTCCGCTGTTGCCGTTTGACCCAAGATACGAGATAACATCCCAGTGAATTCAGCAGTGCTGATTTTCTTTTGCAATCCGTACTGCAAAGGGGTTTCACCCGCAGCAATGCCAACTGCGGTCAATGCTTGAATCGGTTCCTTCGCCCACGCCAGTTGCGGCGGAGCATCCAATACATCCTGGAAGGAGATCGGCGGAGAAGCCAAAATCATCATTTGTCCCGCTTGATCCGTCCGTGCGCTGGCCAGCTTACTATCCAATCTGACAAGCGATGGTGCCGGACTCCAAGCTTTTTGCTCATTTTCCTTGGTATAGAGAGTTGGCCACTCCCCTTCTTCCAACACACCTGTCAGAGGCATTTGCAACCGGTACCGCAATTGGTTTGCCGGGCTGTTCACAATCCGGTAAGCGGCTGTGAGTGGATGAAGACCCGCGTTTGTCTGATTTTGGACGGCTTCGACCATTGCTGTTTGCTCTTGGTCGCTGTAAAACCAAAGCGATGTACTGGTGTCACCCGCTACGCCTGTGACAGTATCTGGCAACAGTTCCATCCGAAAATCCCCGCGCGTAATCGCTGCCTGAACATTCGCTTGTTTCAGCGCATCCCAAGCTTCTTGAGTGATCGTCACTTGATAGGACTCACTCGAGTCGCGATCCGGCAAAGCCACCGCGAATGTGGGTGTTAATTGCGCCAGAAATGGTTTGTACAAGGTCGATGATGCCAAAATGTCTTCCATGACGAAGCGGAACTCTTTTTGCTCAGCCAGCAGATCTTTAACGTCACGCTCGCCAATCTTCACATCTTTCATCTGATCAGCGCGCTCCTCCGAGCTCACCGTCACCGTCGCAGCGCGTTCGTAGGCCGCTTGCAAGAATCTGCCCACATCAGCCACATACTTTTTCTGTTCTTCGATGCTCTCATTTGCCAAGTCAAACAGCAGGTCACGGATGACTTTCTCAATTTTTTCATTGGTATCTGCGTATACGAGACGTCCAAAAGCACTGTCTACGCTTAGCAGATCACTTTGCGCAACTCGTGTGGTTCTCGTCCCCGTATTGTCCCCGATCTCCGAGTTCCCATAGTCTGAGGTATAGAGGAGCTCGACGGTATCCCCATTGTCCAGCTCATACCGATCGACAGGCGCTTGCGGACCTTCTCCATTTACCCGATAGATCCATCCACTGCCCGCTCCCTTGTCAAATTCGGCAAGCCCATCAATGCTTCTGATGTAGACATCTTCACCGTCTCCATCTTCATCCACGATCTCGTAGTCGATTCTCAGCTCATCCGCCACATATTCGAGCATTGACAAGACGGTAGCGCCTCTTTTGACGCTCCATTTTTGCTTCTCGGCAATATCATCGCCTTGGTAGCCGGTGATACTGAACGTCACGCTAATCTTTTGTTGAACGGGCTCATTGTCTACTTTCAGTTTGAAAGTCGTACTGACAGACATTCCCGAATAGAGAATCGCAGTGGCATCCCCATCACTGGCCGTTTCAGGCGGAACGAACTCGATCTGAAAGGAGCTACCTCCACCGACCACATCCTGAAAGTAGATCGCTTGCCCACCTTCATCAAAGACAATGAGTGGCACTCGGGCCGGATCATCTCCCGCCGTACGTCCATTGATCGTGACCAATTGATCCGTTTGTTTCGCTTCGATCACCGCATCGGTAGCAGCCAGACTCGCAGGGAGAGCTGATGTAAACCATGTTGTCACTAACAAAAGGGCGGCAAGACATCGTCCCATGCGTTTGAACATATGCATCCCCAACCTATTTCACGGTAACGGAAAAGATGATCGGATCTTTCAAGACCGTCGGCTTGTCATCTAATCCTTCCCAGAAATTCACTTCAACCGTATACGTACCCTTTGTCAGTGTGAAACCAGTAGTCAGGTTGCTGACATCAGCAGAGGTTGCTTCTATAATGCCGGTATCGACCAGTGTTTTGCTTTTCATGACCTTTACTAATACCGCAACGTCCTTGTCTTGTGCCGCGAGGTCAGTAACATCCGCACGAACGAACAGTTGTTTGTTCTTGATGGTGTACGTATTTTTCGAAGAAGTAGCTTCATTTCCTTTTAACAGATTGCTCAATCCGTCATAAACGGTCACGCCTTCTGCATGATCACCTTGTGGCAAGTAAACGTCTAGCTCTTTTTTCTCTTTTGCGGTCAAACGATCGAAAAGTGCTGTTCCTTTTCTGGCAACGGAAAGGGCGATCAGTCCTTTTTCCGTCGTTATATCGCTTGTTTTGCCATCCGACCACGCACTTGGGAAGCTGCCGTCCTCCAGCTGTTTGTCCAGCACGTACTCCACACTCTTGCTCCATGGCTCAGCCAGCACGTTCTCACCCGCACTTGCTAGCGCTGTAATGGTTTCAATTGTGGAATCAGGACTGTCTTCAATAGAACCGTCACTATCTTGCTTTTCTTTTAAATAATCAATGATTTCGGTTGTTTTTTCTTCTACACCATCCAGATCGCCCAGGAAGCTTAGTGCGTGGAGTGTGAACGCTTCGTCATCTGTATACCATTGCTTGGAATAATCATCATAATGTTCCAGTAAAAACTCTGCGGCTTCTTCGCGATTATAGTCGTAATCGTACATTTCCAGCGCCACAATCGAAAGGACGTGGTTGAAAATGGTATGCGTATCGTCACCCATATTACCGTCGTTTTCTTGGCTGTCTGCAATTTTCTCCAGTAGGTTGATCCCGTTGAAATTGGTCGGATCATAGCCGTTTTTCATTAACCCAATGGCTACTTTGGCAAACTTTCCTGGCTCTTTTTCCTCTTTAATGGCTGTTGCCCAGTAGTCAAAAGCAGTCAACTCATTTTTATCCTGCCATTTGGCGCTGGTCAAATCTTCACCGGCATTGACAAGACCCATCAATTCCCAATCAAATGTGTTGAAGGAATATTCTTGATCTTCCTGATAATAATATTTCACCGAATCCTTTAAAGCTGTGTACACTTTGCTGGTTAATGTTTTGGACGATGCTGCGGATACTGGCTGGCTCCCCATAAATGCGGCGAGCGACAAGCTAACCGTCAAGGCCCAGGTCATCACCCGTTTACCAGAACGTGCGGTCATGTTCAATCTCCTCATCCCTTCTCTGATGGTATAGGTGAGGCGCACATCAAAAACCCCCTTTCCGGCATCGGGAAAAGGGGGAGGATGAAGCTATACCGGTAGACTTTCTCATCAACCGAATGGTTCATTCTGTGACCATGTCCCTCTTCCGTCTTTACCCGCAAAAGAGTGTTTATTCGTTTGGCAGGTCTCCTGGCTTGTATGTCATTCGGTCTTCTCTAAGCCTTCCCAGCGTAAACCACCAGTGGCATTCTAGCGAGTACCGTCCATACTTACAGTAGCGGGGACTGCAGTGGAATTGCACCACTTTCCCTTTTCAATGGCATGTGCCATCACCAAACGAGTAATATGCGCTTGTCCTTTCCATATTTTACAGATGTATTGAACAAGCTTCAAGATAAATCTAAGAAACGACAGGTCCGATCCCCCAGCTACCGTCCACTTTCTCCATTCGTTTGATGGAAACAATCGCATTGGTATTCAATGGCCCGTAAATATGCGGGTAGAGCTTTCCATCCTTTGCTTCTTCGTATTTGACTTCCGATTTGATCTTGGCTTCGTCGATGACCAAGAGCAATAGCTCGTCCTGGAATTCAGGATAGACGCGATTCGCCACTTTCACCAGCAGCTCATCCCCTTTTGTCGCGTGAATAAATCCTTCCTGTTCATAGTCGCGCGGGTAATAGTCCGCCTTTTCCTTATAACCGTCCCAGTAAAAGGCCGGTACCAAGCAGTATATCGTTTCCACTTCGGTATCCTCTCTTTCTTGTCGTCCCTTATTTTCTTTTAATCTGATTGATATGCGTGTCAATGTGTCGGATCGATTTCTGGTAGCGCAGCGCTTCCATTCTACCCTGGTCGTTCAACCAATCTATGTAATTGCGCAAGGAGAGCAAATCCACCCATGCATCCTTGGACTGTGCATCTCCGCCAGGCACCTCTCCCGTTACGTCACCATCATACACCATTTTCGCCACATCCTTGGGATGAAGCCCCAAGCGATGGGCAATTTGATAGATCGCGATTTTCATGGCAGCTGTTCAACTCCTGTGTCAGAGCGTTTGGATAACCTTTATCATAACACAGGTTTTCTCTCACAACAGGAAAATGTGATCGCGTGTGTTTTTTGCGAATTTTCCCTCTTGATTGATATTAATGCAAGAATATGGTAAAGTTAAGAAGCAAATTGTTTTTTCAAGTTCATTTTTGGGTCGCTTGTGTTCACAGGCGGCCCCTTCTTTTATCCACTACCTTACTTTACGTTTTGCACCACATATTTGATGATCTCAGCGGAATCCTGTCTCAAGAAGAGATTATAGTGGTTTCGGACCGCTTGGTAGAGAACATTCAAATCCTTGGTGCTTTTAGTTCGTTTATAGGTAGCAATATGCCTGCTAAACAGCGGATTTTGAATCAAATCCCTCCGCCAATCCCATACGCGTGGCTTCAATGCGTCCAGACGCACCCTTTGCAGCATTTGGCCAAAACGCGGAGTAGCATAAGCCGCGATCGCTTTGTTTGCGGCGTAATAGCTTGAACCTTCATGCACCCGCCACGGCTCGAGCGGCTTTCCATTGACGAGCATCAAGTCTTGCGGGCGTACCGGAACCATCCCTGGCAGAAGCTGTATCTGATAATACTCCCAGCCCGTTGCCGTCTTTTTGCCCGGCAGTATCAGCGTGATGAAATCAAAGAATCGTTCGTATGCAAATTCACCCGCTGCCATTTGCGGGCCGGACTCGAGGGACAAATAACTCTCTGGATACACTCTCCCCTGACTGTCGGTCTCAAACCCTGGAAGTCCCACTTCCACCGCCCAATGCAAGGCAAGATCTTGCGTATCGTTCAGCTTGACGCTTCCATTATACGGGCGCACCTCTTTGAACATCCGATATAACACATTGGCAACAAACTGCTTGTTAGCCGGACCTTCTGTGAGTTCCTTCGGTTTTACATATCCCGCTTTCACCATTGCTTGCAGACGCGCTTGCAGATTAATCTCACCCCGTTGCCGAAGAAGGTTGAACCATTCCTTGGACCCGTTGTAAGCGCCGGGTTCCGCTGCTGCAATTTTCTTGTTCAACGCCTCTGGATCGAAATTCTCCGGGTAGACGGGCGGTAAAAGCCCAATCCAGTTATACAGGGTAAGGAGAAACCCTTTTCGGGATGTATGGAAATTCACTGAATCCATATACATGGTTTTCTCGCTGCGGAACGGCTCCATGTCATACAGGTAGCCACTCCACTGGTTCTGTTTCAGCAATTGCTCCTGATGTGGATTCGTGATCTTCACCATTCCCTTATGAAGATACAAATACTTCTCCAAGTTGGCTGGCAGTTTGTAGGTATAGCGGTCGGCAGCTGCCTTTGCTGTTGGGGTGGTTCCCGGTAAGATTGGTATAATCCCTGTTACAGTTATGCTGAGAGCAATGATCAGGGCAGCATATTTTGACTTGTACACTTCGGATCTCCCTTTCCAATTTCTGTAACGGACTTCCTCTTAAAAAGGTCATAAAAGTATTCCGTACACGTTAGACGGGGAAACATTGGATAATGTAACGTTACAGACTTTTATAAAATGGCACGATGACTGGGACTTGTAATGGAACGATACATCTGGATTTCTTAACCGATTTTTCGTATATGAACATCTGCAAAAAACGCCTCTTCTTTTTTCTTAAAGAAGAAGCGCTTGTTTGCTTTTCTCTAGAGTTGATTACATCCCCATCCCAGACTCTTCCTCCTTGGAAGGCCCATAAACGCCAGCCACTGGCAGACCTGCTTGACGCATAAGAATCGTTAATTGCCCACGATGGTGAATTTCATGTTTGAGAAACATGTCCAAGGTAAAACCGTTTTTCCATGGTTGGCCAAACACATCCACCGATTCCTGCAGTTTTTCATCGGTCCAGTTGGTGCGGACTGCATCAAGCAGGGAAGCAGCTGTCTTACGATACGATTCCGCGATCACTGATGCGGAGACCGGAGTGGCTTGCTCAGAAGGAGCGTAGAAGGTCAACCCGGTTGGGGCAAACAGTCCAACTGGCGGTACCAAATGCCAGGCAAGATCGCCGAGTGTTCGGTAACCAGGAGCGATCTCCTGCTTCAATGATTCGTCTGTTAACGTATCCAACAGCTTTTGGGTAGAAGCCGATTCATGTTGATAATCCGCGATGAAGCTTTGTACGGAATGGTACATAAAAACATCCCCTTTCTTGTCTGAGAAATGGCACAAGCTATCCTGCCTATTCCATTATATCCCACATCCACTGACAAGTCCTGTCATTTCCTTTTTAGTCGGGATCGATCTTTTTTTGCACGCCTTCTCCCCGTTCTGTCAGACGATACTGCGCCCGTCCTTCTGTCTTTTTCTCTGCCAATCCCTTGCTGATTAATGCTTTCAGGATCGGATTCACATATAGGGAGCCAGAGGATTCAATCCGTGCTGGGTTCACATTCGGCAGCTTCCTTGCAAGTTGAGTAGGTGGTTGCCAG
>DASQNU010000116.1:0-4673 GCA_035644815.1 Bathyarchaeia archaeon
TGCATCGAGGGGCCGTTCCAAACCGATGACCGGCAATATGCCCGAGGCAATCAAATGATCGGTAAGCAGCGGTACAATCTCCGAGGACGTATGCGGTCTTTTGATCTGGGGATACTGCTCCAGCCAGCTCTGGCACTCCTGCTGCTGACGTTCGCTAAAAGAAGGATAATACACGGAATACATACGTTTGGTAATCCCACCGACAACCACCAGCCGCTCCTTGCGTCCGTGGGCTTGCATATGGCATCCGACAAAATGGCGGGGTACGATCATGTTCTCATTCAGCAGGATGACGACATGGCCTTTGGCTTTGGCAATTCCCGCATTGAGTACCTGAGGGGCGGGCACAGGTGTCACTGTTCGGTAATAGCGCAGCGGATAGTTGCTTTCAAAGTGACGAATCCGCTCTTTTAAACCGTCTGTTGATCCATTGTCCACCACAATCACTTCAAATTCTTCAAAGGGTGCATATTGCAGATTGAGGCTGGCCAAGGTATACAGCAGACGATGGACCGCATTGTGAGTAGGGATGATAATGCTTGCAAACAACTGACTTCCCCTCCTCTTTCGGCCAAAATCCCGAATACTTGCTGCTACCACTATATGCACGTCGCCTGTTTCCGGGCTGGGCTCTTAGGCCAGTAGAAAAGTCACAAAACGGTCAAGATACGGATCTCTCGCATAAACCGGTCGGCATTTCCGCATACTCGTAGGTGAGGTCCAAGCCAGAGGAGGTATACGGATGAGCGAACAATCCAAGAAGGATCCACGACTGAAAAACGTCGCCATCGATGGAACGCTTCCGCATCAAGCAAGCGCTCCTGATTTTAAACAGTCCTCAGTCACCATGCAAAAACCATTCGTCAATGAATTTGGGGTCGTGATCGGAGACAGTTTTTACGATTCCGCCGAATCTCCTTTGAACCAATGGAGCACGGAGACGGCTCCCGAAGTCATGGCTGGAGATCGTTGGGTGCATCCCACCAACGATATCGGCTGGAACACGCCGGAAAACCGGGACCTGCTCCAGGATATCCCCCCAAAAGGGGTACCCTTTATGCACCCCACTATCGATGTGAGCGCTGACAAAGACTAACTTGAACGAATCCCCTGAGTCCCGATGCTCAGGGTTTCTTTATGGCTGACACTTGAATGGGCTACAGCTGTTAGAAGGGTATGCTACAATAGTAGCCAAGCGAATTTCGCCCATGATTGCTCAAATCGAGGTGTACAGTACTTATGTCCATTCACTTAGAAATTCAACCTGCGTTTGCCCGTGCGTATCAGACCTATGCCGATTTTCGGCCGGGAGATACACTGCGGCTATACGCACGGACGGGAGGCCCGGGAACAGGCGGGCTGTTTTTTGCGATCGAGAAAGACGAAGTGCTTCCAGGGGACGCTGTCTTTGAGGTGGAAGGCATGCGCTTTACCATTCGCCCAGGCGACTTTTGGTATTTTGACGGCGGTAGCCTGCGCTATGATGAACGTTTAGGAGAGTATGGGTTTTCCTTCTACAATCCTCGATTGGAGGAGTAGGCCGCGCTAGAGAAACTTCTTCCTTTTTAGTTCGTATGAATACATACAGCACGCCTACATTTTCGACAGTGCAGGAGGTCACTTGCATGAATAAAAAGCGCTCTGCGCTTCTGGCTATCGCCGCTTTTTTGTTAAGCAATCTGAAATGGGTTTGGGGATTGCTGAAATTCTCCAAATTTGGAGCGACTTTTCTCTCGATGTTTGTCACCTTGCTCTTGTATGGGCAGGTTTATGGATGGAAGCTTGGTGTTGCCATCATCTATCTCATTTTTATTCACGAAATGGGGCACGTGATTGCGGCAAAGCGAAAAGGCATCCGCACCTCACCCGCCATTTTCATTCCTTTTGTAGGCGCAATGATTGCCATGAAGGAACAACCGCGCGATGCTGCTACCGAAGCGTATCTGGCTTACGGCGGGCCGCTTGCCGGGCTGATTTCGTTTCTTCCAGCGTTTCCCCTGTATTGGTGGACGGGGGACCCCTTTTGGATCCTGTTGATCTACGTGGGTGCAATGCTAAACCTGTTTAATCTGCTCCCGGTATCGCCTCTGGATGGGGGGCGTATCGTCTCGGTGCTCTCCACCAAGATCTGGCTGTTTGGCCTGATCGGTCTGGGCGTGTTTGTCTACTTCTCTCCCGGACCTATGCTGTTTTTAATCCTGCTTTTTGGCCTGCTGACATGGTGGACCCGTTTGCGCGAAGGCTACCGACACCGAGTGCTTTCTTATGAAAGGGAACGTCTGCTGCGCTTTCGCAGAGAACTGGAAGTCTGGCCGACCCTTGACTCTTCGTGGGAAACACGGGAGCGGCTGTACGGTGACTATATGAGCGCAACGGCAAGAAGAACGGAGAAAAAGCGTTTTTATATCCCCTTTCTCCACGATGAACAGCGCTTAGAAGCGGATCGCCGGAAGATTGATCGGATGTATGCCACGATTACATGGGAGCTGTATCAGCAATGGGAACGTACCCCGGTCCTCTTTGCAGACAGCGACCCCAATCAGCCCATTCCGGCGCCGATCCTTGTTCAAGCCATGCATGATGCCGACGAAAAGCTGACAAGCATCGACGAGCAGCTGCAACGGTTGACCACCTATTACGAAGCCCCTGCCAAAACGAAGTGGAAGGTGCTTGCTGCTTATCTCGGATTGGCTGCGGTGCTTTCAATTTGTTTCTTTTATGCCAATGGGGTAACACAAGGCTTGGTATCGCCTTCCTGACATGATTTTTCGATCGCAAAAAAAGAGGAATCACAATGGGCTTTCGGCCATCATCGTGATTCCTCTTTTCATGTTTTATTTCGTAAAAATATGATTCCCAATCTTCTTGATCTGCGGTCGTGTCCAAATCCACTTCGAAGTAGCGGTATTTGGGTTAAAATAGTACAACGCTTCAGACGTCGGGTCCCAGCCGCGTGCTGCTTCCCATGCCGCTTTGTAAGCACTCGCGTCGGGCGTCAGCCAAAATTGACCGTCGTTAACAGCCGTGAATGCATATGGCTCGAAAATGACACCTCTGATCGTATTCGGAAAATCCTGCGATTGCAAACGGTTCATGGCCACAGCGGCGACGGCCACTTTACCGACGTACGGCTCACCGCGTGCTTCCGAATGCACGAGCCTTGCCAGCAAATCCAATTCGGTCGCATTTACCGAATACTTTCGTAATGCTCTCCACGTTTGCGCACCGACTACTCCATCCGCAGGCAAACCGTATTGGTACTGAAAGCTACGAACAGCCCTTGTTGTTCTATCTCCATAGATTCCATCCAGTGAGTATGGATAAAACCCAAGTACTTGCAATCGATATTGCAAATCCCACACATCTCCGGTAGTCGCTCCCGGCTTTAGTGTCTGGGCTGCTGCATCGGCATTGTCCAGCGGATAAAGGAATGTAAAGACCGCTAGCATCATGAGGATGATCACGTTCCTCTTCTTCATTTATCCCACCTCCTTCTACCCATGGTACAGGGAATGAGAGACGGTCTCAATGCTTGAATCTTGGTAATCGATTGGGATTTTACCAATTTGCCAAATAAGTGGTCGGATTGCCATCACAGGGTTCGTGCAACTCTTCGGGCGCAAAACTACTTTTTTCTTTCCTCTTTATTGACAGAGCTCTTGCTACACACGTATGATTATTCGCAAATCATTTGTCAAACCGTGGAAATGGCAATCACTATGGATGAGGTGAGCTTTCATGATTGGAGTTCTATTTATTTGTCTGGGTAACATCTGCCGCTCTCCCATGGCAGAAGCGGTATTTCGTCATCAAGTGGAGCAAGCAGGCTTGAGCAATCACTTCCTGATCGATTCTGCCGGATTGGGCGACTGGCATCAAGGTGAAGCTCCGCATCAGGGAACACAGAACGTATTGAAACAACGAGGGATTGCCTTTGACTCCATTCGTGCCAGACAAATCCAGTCCAACGATTTTGAACAGTTCTCTTACCTCGTTTGCATGGATGAGGAAAATCTGTCAGGGCTCAAAAAATGGCTTCCGCCCGGCAAGCAAGTGTATCGCCTGCTTGACTTTGCCCCGGAGCAAACAGAGCGTAACGTCGAAGATCCTTACTACACTGGCCGTTTTGAACATGTGTACTCACTGGTGGAGGCAGGCTGTCAGGGCTTATTAAGACATATTTGCCAGGAGCGAGGCATTAGGTGAAAGGATTACGGATAGAAAGGATGGACGTACATGATCGTACGTGAAGCAAGGTTAACCGACGCACCTGGCATATCCGCCCTAAGCTCACAGCTTGGTTATGAGGTTCGTCACGATGAAGTGTTGAAACGACTGGAAAAGCTAACACAAGATGACGATCACGCCGTCTACGTTGCAGCAACGGAAAATGACCATATTGCTGGCTGGGTTCATGTACACGGGAGATATTTAATCGAGTCAGCTCCTTTCGCGGAAATCGGCGGACTGGTTGTCGATCAAGGGGCACGCAGACAAGGCATCGGGGAACAGCTGATGCGAAGGTGCGAGGAATGGGCAAAAGCAAAGGGCTTTCCGCAGGTTCGCGTCCGATCAGGCGGCCACCGCAAAGAAGCTCATGAATTTTATAAACGAATCGGTTACAGCAATGTCAAATGGCAAGAGGTTTTCAATTTACAGCTTGCCGAGGAATG
>DASQNU010000117.1:0-8171 GCA_035644815.1 Bathyarchaeia archaeon
TATCTCCAACCCGTTTTTCCCGGAGATGGCGAGAGGAGTCGAGGACGTCGCCCATCAGCTTGGTTACACCGTGATCCTCTGCAATTCTGACGATCAAGGGGTAAAGGAACGTTCTTACATTGAAGTCTTGAAGAAAAAATATATCGATGGCATCATCTTCGCCTCCAATACGTTAGACGAAGCCGATGTGGAGGCGATGCAGAAAAATGATCTGCCCCTTGTCATTCTCGACCGAGCGCCCATTCAGGATTCGTTCAGTGTCATCCGATCGAAAAACTACGAAGGTGCTCAATTGGCAGTGAAGCATTTGCTCGAGATCGGCTGCAAACGGATTGCACACATATATGGTCCGCAAGAATTTGATACGGCAAAGGAACGAATGACAGGATACGAGGATGCTGTCCGGGAGATGCCATGGTATTCCCCTAGTCTGATGGTGCCGGGCAACTTTCGCATCGACGGCGGGATGAGGGCGATTGAGGTGCTGATGTCCAGACATCCGGATGTAGACGGAATATTCGCAGGCAATGATCTCATGGCCGTAGGAGCGCTGAAGGCACTATACCGATTGGGGAAAAAGGTTCCCGACGAAGTTGCCATCTGCGGCTTTGACGGAATCGCCCTGACCGAGATAACGGAGCCGGAGATCACGACAGTAGCCCAACCGATCTATGAAATGGGTAGCCTAGCCGCAAAGGTCCTGATCGAAAAAATAACCGCTACGGTAAAAGCCAATCCCATTCATGAGATGGACGTCAGGTTGATTCAGAGAGGTTCGACAAAAAGGGGAAGAGAAACAGATGAATAAACCAAAAATTGCGGTAATCGGCAGTTTGAACATGGATATCGTGATTGAGGCACAGCGAGCCCCGCGGATGGGGGAAACCATCTTAGGCCAACAGGCACATTTTATCCCGGGAGGCAAAGGAGCCAATCAGGCGGTCGCCTCAGCTAGATTGGGAGCGCATACAAGCATGATCGGGGCAGTCGGACAAGACGCTTTCGGCAAACAGCTGCTCACTTCCATGCAGCAGGAGGGGATCGATTGCCAGACGATCAAAAGCGTGGAGCAGGCAGCAACCGGCATCGCAAACATCCTGCTAGCGGAAGGCGACAACAGTATTATCGTGGTTCCGGGTGCGAATGCCTATTGCACGCCAGAAGATATCGACAGGCATGAACAGATCATCATAGACGCAGACGTCGTCATGCTCCAGCTGGAGATTCCGCTTGAGACCGTGATTTATGCGGCGGAAAAAGCAAAAAAGCTGGGTAAGCAGGTTATTTTAAATCCAGCACCCGCGCAAGCTTTGCCAGATCGTCTCTTTGCCGCCATCGACATCTTGACGCCAAATGAAACGGAAGTCTATCAGCTCGCTGGCTATGCAGACGGTGAAGTAAAGCTGCAGCAAGCGATGCATGCGCTGCAGAGCAAAGGTGTCCAACACGTAATCACTACGCTAGGCTCCAATGGGGCTGCGTTTCTGGATCAAAGCGGTCAGGTAGAAATCGTGCCGGCCTACAAGGTAGAGGTTGTGGATACTACCGGAGCGGGTGATTCCTTCAATGCAGGTCTTGCCGTGGCCATCGGGTCGGGAAGAAGGATTCCGGAAGCGGTCGTTTTCGCAAGCAAGGTCGCTGCTTTGGCCGTTACCAAAATGGGGGCGCAGCAAGGGATGCCGACGCTTGAACAGGTAGAAAACTTTATCAGCAAGAAGGGGTGAGCACCATGAAAAAAATCGGGATATTAAACAGCGAAATCTCCGAGGTTATCGGAAAATTGGGACATACCGATCAAATCGTCATTTGCGACAGCGGCTTGCCGATTCCGGATCACGTAAAACGGATTGACCTAGCCCTTAAGGAAGGGGTTCCAACCTTTTTGGAAACACTCGAGACTGTTCTTTTGGAAATGCAGGTGGAAAGCGCAATTGTTGCCAAGGAGATGGCGGTCGTTAGCCCGGATCTAGAAGCAAGCATGAAAGAGACGTTGGGCAAGGTTGATCTTGTAACCGTTTCCCATGAAGAGTTCAAAGAGCTTACCAAAAAGGCAAAAGCCATCATCCGTACCGGTGAGTTCACCCCGTATGCCAATGTGATTCTGCAGGCCGGCGTCATTTTCTAAGGAGAGGAGGATGGTTGTATGGCTGAAATGTTGCTCGAAATGAAAGAGATCGACAAATCATTTCCGGGTGTCAAAGTCCTGCAAAATGTGCAATTCTCCCTGTACTCCGGCGAACTGCACGCCCTGATGGGGGAAAACGGTGCAGGAAAATCAACCCTGATGAAAATTTTAAATGGCATATACAGGAAAGACAACGGCACGATCATTGTCAAAGGGAAGCCGGAAGAGATCACCTCGACCAAGGTAGCGGAAGGCTTGGGGATCTCGATCATCCACCAGGAATTGAACCTGATTCCGTATCTGTCGGTCATGGAAAATATTTTCCTCGGACGGGAATTCAAACTAGGCAAGACCCCGTTCGTCAACTGGAAGAAAATGCGGGTGGAAGCCGAGCGTTACTTGAAGCAGCTGGGCATGGACCTCGACCCGCGTACAATCGTAGAGGAGCTCTCCGTAGGGCAGCAGCAAATGGTGGAGATCGCCAAGGCATTATCGATGCAGGCGGATATCCTGGTGCTCGACGAACCTACGGCGGCCTTGACGGACAGAGAGATTGAAAAATTATTTGAAGTCATTGCTGCCTTGAAAGCGAATGGCGTCGGGATGATCTACATCTCCCATCGTATGGAAGAGATTTTTCAAATTAGCGATCGCATCACCGTACTGCGGGACGGAAAATACATCGGAACGCGACACACGAGAGAAACTGATATGGATGAATTAGTGCGGATGATGGTAGGACGCGACATCAATGACCGTTTTCCGAAAATCGAGATGACGCCCGGCGAAGAACGTTTGCGGGTAGAAGGGATTTCGCTGGGGCAAAAACTGCGTGACATTTCCTTCTCCGTAAAAAGCGGCGAAATCTTGGGACTTGCCGGACTAATGGGAGCGGGTCGAACAGAAGTGGCCAAAGTGCTCTTCGGCGTAACACCTGCTACTCAAGGAAAAATCTTCATTGATGGAAAAGAAACCACCATTCGCAAACCGATTGATGCGATTGGTGCGGGTATCGCCCTCGTCACGGAGGACCGGAAGCATGAGGGGCTGATTTTATCACTCTCCATCAGAGAAAACCTGTCCTTACCTAATCTGGCGAAACTTTCTGTATCCGGTTTCATGAAGCGCAGCAAGGAAAACGTCCTCTCAGAGGAGACGATTGAAAAGCTGCACATTCGCACCCCGCACGCAGAGCAAGTGGTAGGAGCACTGAGCGGGGGGAACCAGCAAAAAGTCGTCATTGGCAAATGGCTGGCTACCAAGCCGAAGATTTTGATCCTCGATGAACCGACCAGAGGGGTGGACATCGGGGCGAAAAAGGAAATATATGATCTGATGAATCAGCTGGCGAAAGAAGGAGTTGCGATCATCATGATTTCCTCAGAGCTGCCAGAAGTACTCGGGATGAGCGATCGGATCATCGTCATGCATGAAGGGCGAGTGACCGCAGAACTTTCCCGCGAAGAAGCGACACAGGAGAGGATCATGCACGCAGCGACAGGAGGGGAGAATCGACATGCAGGCTGAAGCAAAGCAAACTGTTAGCAAAGCTATTTTTCAACGGATGGGCTCCTTGGTGGGGCTGGTAGTGATTTTCATAGCGCTCTCATTGATCAGTAGCGATTTTTTAACCGTCAGCAATATGTTCAACGTGCTGCGGCAAATCTCGATTAACGCACTGATCGCATTCGGGATGACCTTTGTCATTTTGACAGGCGGAATCGATTTGTCTGTCGGCTCCATCTTCGCCTTGTCCAGTGCGCTGGCCGCCGGGATGATGGCGAGCGGTACCGATCCGTTTGTAGCCATCATGGTCGGACTGGCAGCAGGAGCGGTGATGGGGGCAGCCAACGGCATCCTCATCGCCAAAGGAAAGGTCGCTCCTTTTATCGCTACATTGGCGACGATGACCGTCTTCCGCGGCTTGACGCTCGTGTATACAGAGGGAAAACCGATTACCGGTCTGCCAGAAAGCTTTGCTCTCTTTGGAAAAGGATTTTTCCTAGATATTCCGATGCCGATTATCTGGATGTTGATCGCTTTTGTCATTCTCTATGTAATCCTGAAGCACTCCACGTTTGGTCGTCACGTATACGCACTGGGAAGCAATGAGGAAGCGACCAAGCTGTCTGGTATCAATACAAGCAAAGTGAAAGTGTACGTTTATTCGATCAGCGGTCTTTTGGCAGCGTTGAGCGGGATTATCCTGACCTCCCGTCTCAATTCGGCGCAAGCGACTGCAGGGATGTCGTATGAGCTGGATGCCATCGCGGCAGTCGTGCTTGGCGGCACCAGTCTCTCCGGTGGGAAAGGCTGGATCGTGGGTACCCTCATCGGGGCCATGATTATTGGTGTGTTGGATAACGGTCTCAATCTGCTTAACGTCTCCTCCTTCTATCAACAGGTGGTCAAAGGCGGAGTGATTCTGATTGCAGTATTGCTCGACCGATCAAAATCCAAATAAACAAACAAAACAAAAAGGGGAAATCAAAGATGAAAAAACTGATGAAAATGGCAATGGCTTCATCTCTGGCTGCATTGATGCTCGTAGGTTGCTCCACTCAGTCCAATCTGGAAAACAAAGCGCCTGAACAAGGAGCAGCAAACAATGCTTCTGACAAAGTAACGATCGGCCTGTCTGTTTCCACTCAAAATAACCCGTTCTTCGTAACATTGAAGGATGGTGCTGAAAAAGCAGCAAAAGACGCGGGCGCTGATCTGATTGTCGTGGATGCGCAGGATGACACTGCGAAACAAATCAGCGGCGTCGAAGACTTGATCCAAAAGAAAGTCGACGTGATTCTGATTAACCCAACGGACAGCGCAGCGATTGCTACTGCTGTAGAAGCAGCGAATAAAGCAAATATCCCGGTGATCACCGTTGACCGCGCTGCAGAAGGCGGACAAGTGGTATCCCACATCGCTTCCGATAACGTAAAAGGCGGCAAAATGGCTGGCGATTACATCCTGGAAATGCTGGGCGGCAAAGGAAACATCGTAGAATTGGAAGGGATTGCAGGTACTTCCGCTGCTCGTGACCGCGGTAAAGGCTTCCATGAAGCAGTTGATGGCAAAGATGGCGTAAAAGTAGTGGCTACACAGCCAGCAGACTTTGATCGTGCAAAAGGCATGACGGTAATGGAAAATATCCTGCAAGGAAATCCAGACATCCAAGCTGTTTTCGCTCATAACGATGAGATGGCTTTGGGCGCACTGCAGGCAATCGAAGCAAGCGGCAAACAAATCAAGGTAGTAGGCTTTGACGCGACAGATGATGCGGTAAAAGCAGTTAACGATGGAAAAATGGCTGCGACTGTTGCCCAAAAACCTGCTGCGATCGGTGAAACTGCTGTGCAAACAGCGGTGAAAGTAAGCAAAGGTGAGAAAGTCGAAAGCTTTATCCCTGTTGATCTGGAATTGGTAACGAAAAAATAAGGAAACCGCTGTTCTCGAGCAGAAAGGTTGTCAGAGCAGGAAAAACGGTTTACAATTTAAGCGACGCTATTTGGTAAAAATCCACTTTGCTCAAAGTGGATTTTTACGTCTGTTCGGGTATCTTTACACGGATTGGGTCCCAATTTCCAACGGGGAGGCGGCATTACATGTCCCAACAAATGCTCCCGCTTTTTACAGAAAGCTTTATTCGCGGCACGGTTATCCAAGAAATTTTTTATAACGAAGACAATTGGTACGGAGTAATCCGACTCAAAATAGAAGAATCCTCTGAGCAAGTGAAGGAATCTGACGTAGTGGTAGTGGGGAATTTCCCCCGACCTCATGAAGAAGAGATTTTCACCTTTTATGGGGAGTGGAAAACACATCCCAAATTCGGGATGCAGTACGCCGCTGCTCGATATGAACGTGAAGCTCCCAAAACGCGTGCGGGTGTGGAACGCTACCTGGCAAGCGGCCTCTTTTCCGGCATTGGCAAGAAAATGGCCAAGCGCATCGTGGACCATTTGGGGGTAGATGCATTAACAATCATTGCCGATCATCCCGAACGTCTGGAGGAGATACCCGGGATCTCTTCGCCTCGGGCGAAGCAAATTTTTGATTCGGTGCTGGAGCATCGGTCACTCGAGCGCACGATGGTGTTTCTCTATGATTTTGGAATTGGTGTGCACATGGCCTTGCGTATTTACCAGATGTACAAGCTCGAGACCATGACGGTTTTGACCGAGACGCCGTACAGGCTGATCGAGGACATCCAAGGGATCGGTTTTAAACGCGCGGATGATATTGCCCGAACGACGGGGATCTCTGCTTCTTCTCCTGAGCGTGCCAAAGCAGCTTGTCTCTATGTGCTGCAAGAAGCCGCGTATGCAGAAGGAAATGTGTACTTGCCCCAAGTGGAAACCTGTGAACGTACACTGCGTCTATTACAGGAATGTGGGGGGCATACTTTTACCGCCGAAGATATTTTGAGCTGTCTGCAGGTGCTTTTTGAAGATCAAAAGATTGTGTGGGAGGAAGAACGGTTATATTTGCCTTCCCTCTTTTTCGCTGAGATCGGATTGGCCAAACGGCTGCGGCACTTTTCAGAACGAACCGATTTTGGCAGTTTCCCGCAGTCGGAGTTTTACAAAGCACTGGGAGCTGTCGAGGAAGAGTTGGGCATCAGTTACGCACCGGCACAGCGGGAAGCGGTAGAGCGGGCAATCAGCTCCGGATTACTGCTTTTAACAGGCGGACCGGGAACAGGAAAAACGACGGTCATTCGCGGGATCTGCCGCGTGTTTGCCTATTTGCATGGGATTGATTTGAATCTGAAAAAATACGATCCGATCGAGAATCCATTTCCCATCGTGCTCGCGGCACCAACCGGCCGTGCAGCAAAGCGGATGACGGAGACGACGGGTCTTCCTGCCATGACCATCCACCGTCTTCTCGGCTGGAAGGGCGATGGTTTTGAACATGACAACGAGCACCCCGTTCGGGGGAAACTGCTCATCATAGACGAGATGTCGATGGTCGATATCTGGCTTGCCAATCAATTGTTTCGCGCCCTGCCGGATGATATGCAGATCATCATGGTGGGAGACCCGGACCAGCTTCCATCGGTTGGTCCCGGCAACGTCTTGTTAGACATTATTAACTCCCAGTTGCTTCCACGCGTACAGCTAACCGAGATTTACCGCCAAATGGAGCAGTCATCCATTATACGTTTGGCCCACTCCATTCGGCAGGGCATTGTACCGGAAGATTTGATGGATACGACACCTGATCGGAGATTTTTCACAAGTTCGCCACAAGAAATTGCAGAAGCTGTGAAACAAATTTGCCTCGGGGCCGTAAAAAAGGGATATACGGCAAAAGATATTCAGGTGCTCGCACCGATTTACAAAGGAACAGCGGGAGTCAACCAACTGAACGAAGAACTGCAGCAGCTGTTTAATCCCAAGCATGATGGGAAACGGGAAGTCCAATTTGGCGAAACGGTTTTTCGCACAGGTGATAAAGTGCTGCAATTGGTAAACAACGGGGAAGAACAAGTGTTCAATGGCGATATGGGCGAAATTGTGGCCATTTTCCGCCCCAATGAAAACCAGGAAAATGAAGAAATGCTGGTGGTCTCGTTCGATGGCAGGGAGGTCGTGTACCGACGCTCCCAGTATCACCAATTGACGCTTGCTTACTGTTGTTCTGTTCATAAATCGCAGGGAAGTGAATTTCCCATCGTGATCATGCCTTTTGTCCGTAATTACTACCGGATGTTGCGCAGAAAGCTTGCCTATACAGGGATTACACGGAGCAAATCGTTTTTGATTCTATGCGGAGACCCGGAGTCCTTTCGGGTGGCCGTAGAAAATGATGATGAAGGTGTGCGTTACTCGCATCTGGAAGAGAGACTTCGCTCTTCTTAGAGCGTGCGTGCTGCTGGAACAGTTTACTGAGCATGGGGTGGCCCTTTGTGCCGGATACTAAAAAGGCGGAAGGGGGATGTCCCTAATGCGCAAAGCAATGGATGTAATCGGGTTGCCTATTCTCTCGCTCGAATCAGGTGCGGAGCTGGGAAAGGTCCGCGACATTCTTTGCGACCAACAGT
>DASQNU010000118.1:0-84935 GCA_035644815.1 Bathyarchaeia archaeon
CTCTTGGATGGTACTCCGTTTGTCCTTCTCGCCCCCGTTACGTTTCCCATGCTGTTGCAAGCGCCTGAAGATTACTATGACCGCTGGATTGTTGGCTCTTTAGTGCGGATGCTGCGTTACTTGCTGGTCATCGCGGGTTTGCTCTTACCTTCTCTCTACATTGCACTGGTATCTTATCATCAAGGATTAATTCCAACGAAACTGGCGATATCCATCACATCGAGTCGCGAAGGTGTACCATTTCCCACAATCATAGAGGCGCTTTTGATGGAGATCACCATTGAGGTGCTGCGCGAAGCAGGGATTCGACTCCCGAAGCCAATCGGACAGGCGGTCGGAATCGTGGGGGGCTTGGTCATCGGGCAATCAGCGGTACAAGCGGGAATTGTGAGTCCCATCATGGTGATTATCGTGTCTTTCACTGCCATTTCTTCCTTTGCCATCCCGAGCTACAGCGTGGCTATTGCCATTCGAATCCTGCGGTTCACTATGATGGTGGCGGCATCCGTATTGGGACTATACGGGATTGTTCTGGCGCTTCTGTTAATCTGCAGCCATGTCGTCAAGTTAAAAAGTTTTGGTGTTAACTATGCGGGTGCTTTTGTTCATAGTAAATCGAGTAACTGGAAGGACACGATTTTACGCCTTCCCATTTTCATGATGAAAAGACGCCCGCAATTTCTAAGGACAAAGAATGAAAAACGTTTATCGTAGTGGTTATCATCCCAACATTAGGGAAGTGTGCGGATTTGGAGAATCATTTTTCAGAGAAATTAACCACGTCGCAAGTTGCAGCGGGCATAGCGTCGACAATATTCGGAGCAGGAATCGTCACCCTGCCAAGAACGGCGAGTGAAGCGATCGGAACACCGGATGTGTGGATGAGTCTGCTTCTTGGAGGAGGTATCAGCATTGGGCTGGGAATCATTTGTACGAAGCTGTGCCTGCGCTATCCTGGCCATACCTTTTACGAGTACAGCCCGCACGTAACCGGAAAGCTGATCGGAAACCTTCTTAATCTCTGCTTTGTTATATACTGCCTTCTGGTTGCAACCTATGAATTACGTATGAATGCCGAGGTGATCAGACATTATTTGCTGATAAGGACACCGATCGAATTCACCACTCTTTGCTTTATGTTAATCAGCACATATTTAGTGGTAGGCGGGATCAATCCCATTGCCCGGATAATGGAGCTTCTGCTACCCGTAACCACCATTGTTATTTTGGGTGTTATGCTTCTAGGGTATAGAAATTTTGAACTCGACAATCTTCGACCATTGCTGAGTGAAGGGATTATGCCGGTTATGAAAGGACTTCAAGCAACAGCGACTCCTTTTATCGGCTTTGAAGCGATCTTGTTTTTCGCCGCTTTTATGCGTACTTCTAAAAATTCCGGCAAGGCGGTAGTCATCGGGATTACCATCCCTGCCATCATTTATTTATGCACGTTAATAATCGTCATTGGGAACTTGTCTGTCGAAGCGGTGAAAACATTAACTTGGCCCACAATTGAAGTGATTCGGAATATCGAATTTCCTGGCGCTTTTTTCACAAACTTTGAGATTCTGTTTATCGCGGTGTGGGTCATTGAAATGTTTACGACGTTTGTTGTTTTCTATTATCTCGCTAGTTTAGGAATGAATCAGATGTTTCGTAAACCGATCAACTTTTTTCATTACGGCTTTTTTCCGGTCATCTTTTTCATGTCTTTCTATCCAAGTAATTTGGATGAGGCCTTTAAACTTGGAGATGTCGTAGGCTATTTGGCGATGATTTTTGCCGGTGTAATCCCGTTGATTCTCCTCATCATCTCCTATCTGAAGGACGGATGGCGTGATGAAAAATAAGTGGATTTCGGTTCTTGTTTGTCTCCAGCTTATCGCTCTCACTGGATGTTGGGATCGCAGAGAGATCGAAGAAATGGGCATGGTAGTGGGTCTTGCAATTGATAAAGGGAAGAAAAAGGATGAGATCATCCTGACCAATCAGTTTGTGAATACCATCGAGGGGAAGAAGGACGAGCCTGGTGTCAGTGATTACTACAATATAAAAACAACGGGTGGAGCTATGATGGAAACGGTGAAGTACGTTTCCAACTTGACGGACAATACCCCTTACTATACCCATCTGAAAGTAATCGTCATTAGTGAAGAAGTGGCAAAGTCCGCCAATTTGATGGAAATCATCAACTGGTTCTTGCGCGATCAAGAATTGAGAAGGACCATTCAGATTATCATTGCCAAGGGCAAAGCCGAAAAAATACTGGAAGCCAAGCTGGAAAAAAGGACGATACCAGCTATTGAATTATGGGGGATGAGCCAAAATATCCGGGAAACCAAGAAAATGCCGCAATTCGTTACGCTAGGGGATATGGGCATTCAAATGACGGGTGAAATGAGCTTTCTTGCCCAATCGGTGGTTCCCCTGCAAATGGGGCTGAAAATGGCAGGTGGAGCTGTCATTAGCGGTAAGAAAAGAAAATTGATCGGTTGGTTAAACGAAGATGAAATGAACTGGGCCAACTTTCTTGTCAAGCAGAGAAGAGGAAAGGAAGGCGGAGTTATAAAGATAATTGATGAGAAAACCAAAAAACCGATTGTCTACTACAACCGCAGTATAAAACGAGAAATCGAAATCCAAAAGAAGAATGGTAACATTTCTTTCCTCGTGAAAGTTTACACAGAAGGATATTTACTGGAAGATTGGTCGCTAACAGAAAATGCATTTGAAACTGATTATCTCCAGAAAGTTGAAAAGATCTTAACAGAGGAACTCAAGAAGCAAACAACCCAAGTACTACATAAGATGCAGAAAAAATTGAAAGCAGATGTATTCGGTTTTCGAACACAGCTAAAAAATGACGACTACCAAACCTGGAAAAAGCTAAAATCGGATTGGGACAATGAATTCAGCAAGATTCCCATTGAAGTTCAAGCAAAAGTAAAGATTTTTGAATTCGGCGGTAAAGGAGCCAAGCTCCCGAAAAAATAAGAATGAACGTTTTAAAACCGCTTACGAGAAATTTTTGAAAAGAAATATAAAAATGGAGCCCCCACCATTCGGTGAAGGCTGTTGGTTAGTCAACGGAATTTTTCTCAGAAGCCCGCTCTCCAGGGGGAGAAAACATCTGATTTTGTTCCCGAGCGATGGCAGAAGACGAATCAGGGGAGGTCTTCTGGAGCGCTTCAGCTGCATTATTAGCCGTCATTGCAGCAGGGGTATTTCGATCATTTTGTCTTGCCATGAACTGGTCACCTCCTCAACACAAATAATTTGCGCATCTAAATGAAAGAGTATCCACAGGGAAAAGGAAACGCGTACACAAGCAAAAAAAATGCCCATAACCAAAGGTCATGGGCAAAAACGGTTTAGGGATAGTAGTTCATCAAACGAATAAAATCATTCTAATCGATTTTTCGTTAAGAGTCATTAGGCGGTTACAGGATTTTGAGGAAATAAAAGAAAGACAACCATCTACAATATTGGTTGTCTTTAATCCCCAAGGACAACATTACTAGAAATTGTTGTCTATTTATTTACTCGGTAATTTACAAATAAAGTTTAATAGGGAAATGCTGGTATACAGAATTTGTTTCGAAAACATAAATCTTCGAAGGGATCTGTTCCTGCCGATGCTTCATACGAAAAATGACCCTTACTACGTAAAGGTCATCTATTTAAGTAGGCACAATTTGAAGTTATTTCTTTGACTTCACAAGACTGGCATAAATGACCGAAGTGATGGTAGCGATCATGACACCTAGCAATTCCATAAATGTCCCATCCCTTTGCTGTTAGGCTGTTGTCTTGTATGATATGTGGGCGTTATGGGATGTGTTACAGGTGTTCGCCTAAATCCTTCACTCGCGTCACTATTCAAAGATCCAGAGGGCGACTACGAATAAGACAATCACTAAAGCAAGCAACCACCATTTTACCTTTCGCTTTTGCTGGGGCTGGTTTTGTCTTTCCGGTTGTTCCGCCATCTGGCCTTTATGCAAAAACATCGGAATTTGAGAAGAAACAACGGCGACAACTCCCGTAAAAATCCAAAAAAGCATCGTTTTCTTCGCTCTATTATTTTCCACGGTATACCTCGACCTCCCTTTCCTCCAGTATTCCCAACTTTGCTTTCGTAACAAGGGGAGGGAGGCATGGGAGTACTTATGGCAAAAGAAGCAGCATCACGATGCGAAAGATGTTCATATACCGTTTAGAACGGGCGGGTTTTCTTAATGTTAGGTGGAAGAGTTGATCATTTCCCGGTCTGCTTTCCTCAATCCCTTGTACACCAATCGGTAAGAGAGTTCAATCATTCCCAAAATTTCATTATCAGGTACGCTTCCATCCATGATAACCGTATTCCAATGCCGTTTATTTAAATGATAACCAGGTATAACAGCCGGGTACTGCTTTCGATATAATTCAGCCAGCTCCGGTTCACACTTCAAACTCAGCTGTAAAGATCCTT
Organism: Bathyarchaeia archaeon; assembly: GCA_035644815.1. GTDB lineage: Bacteria > Bacillota > Bacilli > Brevibacillales > Brevibacillaceae > Brevibacillus_F. The sequence continues at coordinate 4,475 of DASQNU010000118.1, forward strand.
CACGTTCAGATAGCAACGCAAACATTTTTCCACCTACTTTAAACACATGAATATCTTCCCCGAATGGAAAATCTTCATTGCTTCCCTTTTTCTCTATACAATGCTGGCGAATTCCTTGCATATCCATGTCTATACCCCTCCGGCTTTGTAGAAGTGATCGTGATCATTTATTTCCATCATATTGGTTGTCCCATTCGAAGTCCAACTCATTTCTCTACATTAAGGGAACAATAGGCACAGGAGGTGAAGAACCATGTCTCTGGGTAATGAAGATAAGAGTGAGCAATTGGAAATGGGGCATGATGGAAGCAATATGCATGGATATTCTCTTTCCAAAAAGACCCATGATCTGAGCAAATATGCCGGCAATGGTACCGTTGAACCGGAAAAACAAGGTGAAAAAGTAAATGAATTAGGATAGGAACATCAATGCCCTCTGCCTGATAACAGGAGAGGGCATCTTTATTTGCATGGTCATGCTGTGTTTACATATAATACAAACAAATGTTCTTATTTATTGGAGGGAAGAACAAGCATGATTCAACATCTTCGAAAATACCTGTCCATGCAACGACCGATCGAGCTGATTTACATGAATCGATATGGGAAAACCAGTAAAAGGACTGTTAGATTACTGGAGATCAAAGACAGACATATCAAAGCATTTTGCCTTACAAGACGTGCTCCCCGTGTTTTTCTCATTGAAAATATATTAGCTTTCGTTCCAACAGACGAGTCGATTAGAGAAGCCTAAATTCTACCTATAGGATGCTAACTTCTGCTTTATCGCGCAGGATGGATTTTCGTAATGTATGAAGGTCATTTTCTTCCAATCCGACATAATTGCCTTCATGGTTTAATTTGGTGATAAGAAACGGTCCCTTAATGATCCCTTGGGAAAAGTGAGTATTCACAGGTAACCCTTTTTCGTTGCTATTTTGGTTGCAATACAGGATCAGTCCGTTTCCAAGCTGTAGGCACTCCAGAGGACCGCCAACTAATTTTTTCAGTTGTTCCTTCTCATGCACCGTTTCAATGATTTTTATTGGCTCGCCAGGATAAGCTAATAACATTCTCTGCATTTTCATACCCCCGATATAATGAATGCCGTTCGTACAGTAATAATGTATCCATCGGTTTCCGTCATTAACGAACCATCAAGATTTCCTTTTGTAACTTTCTTGGTTATCCTCCATAATGAGGATAGCAGTGTATACATACGAGGGAGGTTTTGGACATGATTGTAACAACGACCAGTACCCTTCAGGGAAAAGAAATTGATACCTATTTGGGAATTGTTTCCGGAGAAGTGATCCTCGGTGCCAACGTGGTACGCGATTTTCTGGCAGGGATTACGGATATTATTGGAGGACGAAGCGGGGCGTACGAAAGTAAGCTTGCAGAAGGCAGGGATTTGGCGATTGAAGAAATGAAAAATAAAGCCGTACGTTTAGGAGCAGATGCAGTGATCGGCGTTGATCTCGACTTCGAAACACTCCGTGAAGGCATGATGATCTGTGTGGCTACAGGGACGGCGGTAAAATTGAAAGCATAAATGGGAGGAACCAGAGAATGAGCGTAAAGGAAGTACTCGCTGCACTAGCAGATAAAATGAATGGGAATCCAGAGGGGATTGGCAGTCTCCGCGGTGTCTTTCAGTTTGATCTGAGTGGAGATGATGGGGGCACGTACCAGGTAACATTTACGGAGAATGCCGTCTCCTACGGGGAAGGTTCCACAGAAGAACCGATATGCACATTGTCGCTTTCGGATGCCAATTTCTTGAAATTGGTAAGCGGTGACTTAAATCCTACGACAGCTTTTATGATGGGAAAGCTAAAAGTAAAGGGAGATCTCGGTCTGGCTTTAAAATTGCACGCTGTATTGCAAAAATATCAATAATACAGATAACAGCGGCTAGTGATTACTGCCGCTGTTTTTTCCACGGGATTACTCACAGCATTTTTCGATTGGCTGATTTGCAATATATTTTTTCAAGGAAGCAAAGCTCATATTCCAGGCCATCGCAAACCATTCTCTTGCTTCATCCCACTCAACAGAATCTCTCCAGCCATTATGAAGCAAATGAATTTCCGTACCTCTTTCATGAGGCATAAAAAAGATGGTCACATGGGTGAATGGTCTTGTTTCGTTCATTAGTGCGGCAAATTTTTGCGAACCCTTCCACTCAAAACATAATAATTTGTTTTCTTCTACGGCAAGAACTTTGCACCCTATGGTACTATCTATTTCTCTGTTTGCCGTGTTCCAAAATAACTCATACTTGCCGCCAACGACTGGTTCGATTTCTGCGGCGTTCGTTAACCAGTTGGCAAGATGCTCGCTTTCTGTGAAAAGTCGAAAGGAAAGCTCCAGCGGATAATCAAGCACTTCCGATTGATGAATGATTTTATCCATCGATTGATCCCTCCGTATGGTAATAATCTAAGTATATAAAAGAGTAGAAAAAAATGGAAAACAAAAATGACAAAAAAAACTCGGTCCATATTAGACCGAGCAAAAGAAATACGAACGTCTATTATAGTATCGGAATAATAATTAAGTTTATTAAATCCTTTTTAACGAATATGTAACCATCAATGGTGATGTAATGATAGGACAGGCTGAAATATCTTCCGCAGATCGGTAAAGATGAGGAGGAACACTTATGATGCCTTTCATGCAAAAATACGTAGCACTGATGATCGGCTGCTTGCTGTTGACGTCTTGTTCGACGGCAGCTCAACAGAGCCGATTCGATATGGATCTAGAAGAAATTGATCACGTCTCCGTCCTTTCGTTGGATGGGCAGGAAATTCAGCTTCCCTTAGCTTTATTTTTAGGAGAATTGAAACAACAAGGACATCATCTTATACCAACTGATCATGTTTTCCATCGTGATGACATGATGTATACATTGCTCGTGCACCGCAGAAGTGAATCGCCATTAGTGGTCCAAATCGGAAGAAATGCGTCCCAATTTGGAAATATCACCTATGAAGGGGAAGGGGCCGTAAATTTTTATCGCTGGATTCGCAGACTCACGGCTGAATCGATATTTGCATCGAACCTTCTGGAAGGGGAAATTCGAGCTGAGGATCTTAATCGGGAAAAAGTTCTGGAAGAACTGCAGAGAAACGAGCTCGAAAGCCTTCTGCGGCGGGCCGTATACAATGCAAGCGAGGATTGGCAAGCCTATCCACTGTATCCCGATTATCGGCTTAAGCTGAATTACGGAGATCGGATCACGGAAGTTCGTATGTTGACCCCAACGAATGCTGCAGTGCGTTTTGGCAACGATACTTTTTACTACGAAATGCCAGATAGATTACATGAACGAGTGGTCGAATGGCTATCTCCGCATATACTGACAGGCATACAATTGGAAATGTTGTTTCAAGCAAACCATTGGAAAATCATCCAAGATGGAGACTTCCACCATCCTGTCTTTTGGGACTTGAAGGATGTGCCCGAAAAGAAAATGTATGTGCATCAAATGGTTCGGGTATTACGAGAGGGGGCACCACTAACCGCTAAACCACGACAAATCAGTGCGGAACGATTTCGCTTTGTTGTGAGCAGTGGTGAAAAAAAGCAAAACATTGTCGTCTATGATCATCATTTTGTACTGTCTGAGCAGTTTTATCAGCTGCATGATATCGGAAAAACGGTGGCGAGCTTGCTCCAATCAGAAGAAAAATAACGAAATTGATATCATGAGTACGCGAACTTTTGGTGAGGCTAAAGGATAGTGTCGGTAATGACTACCACTTTTTCGATTTTTGTCGTAGAATAGAAAACGTTGCACGATAGTTTCGGCAGGATTTGCAAACTCTAACGAGAAAAGATCTTGTTGGGCTAATGACTGCCTATCTTTTTTACTGCCATAGGAGGATGGAGAATGAACATTCACGAGTATCAAGGCAAAGAGATACTTAAGCAGTATGGGGTAAAGGTGCCAGAAGGACGCGTTGCGTTTACCGTTGATGAAGCGGTAGCTGCAGCAAAAGAGCTGGGTACCCCTGTTGTCGTAGTAAAAGCACAAATTCACGCAGGTGGACGCGGTAAAGCGGGCGGCGTGAAAGTTGCGAAAAATCAAGATGAGGTTCGTACATACGCGGAGCAAATCCTCGGCAAAGTTTTGGTAACTCACCAAACCGGTCCTGAAGGAAAAGAAGTGAAGCGCCTGTTGATCGAACAAGGATGCGATATCAAGAAGGAATACTACGTAGGTCTCGTTGTGGACCGCTCTACTGGACGCGTCGTTATGATGGCTTCCGAAGAGGGGGGTACCGAGATTGAAGAAGTAGCTGAACATAGCCCGGAGAAAATCGTCAAAGAAGTGATCGATCCATTGGTTGGCTTGACTGGCTTCCAAGCTCGTCGCATTGCCTTTGCGATCAACATTCCAAAAGAATTGGTAAACAAGGCTGTTGGGTTCATGCAAGGCCTGTACCAAGCATTTATCGACAAAGACGCTTCCATCGCGGAAATTAACCCGTTGGTTGTTACTGGTGATGGAGAAGTTATGGCGCTTGATGCCAAATTGAACTTTGACAGCAACGCGCTTTATCGTCATCCTGAAATTTTGGCTCTCCGCGATTTGGATGAGGAAGATGAAAAAGAAATCGAAGCTTCCAAGTTCGATCTTTCCTATATCGCACTCGATGGTAACATCGGTTGCATGGTAAACGGTGCTGGTCTGGCGATGGCTACTATGGACATCGTGAAATTCTACGGTGGAGATCCTGCAAACTTCCTCGATGTTGGCGGCGGTGCAACCGAAGAAAAAGTTACCGAGGCTTTCAAAATCATTTTGAAAGATCCAAAAGTAAAAGGTATCTTCGTTAACATCTTTGGCGGTATCATGAAGTGCGACATTATCGCAAACGGTGTTGTTGCAGCTGCAAAACAAGTACAACTGGATCGTCCTCTCGTTGTTCGTCTGGAAGGAACCAACGTTGAATTGGGTAAGAAGATCCTGAACGAATCTGGTCTCAACATCGTTGCTGCAGAATCCATGGCTGACGGTGCAGAGAAAATCGTTTCGCTCGTGAAATAAACCCGTTTGATCAAAGCGACACGGAAAAAAGGTGGGGTAAAACGCGATGAGTATTCTTGTAAATAAAAATACAAAAGTCATTACGCAAGGGATCACTGGTAAAACGGCTCTGTTCCATACTCGCCAAGCGGTTGAATACGGAACACAAATTGTTGGGGGTACTTCTCCTGGCAAAGGCGGAACAGAAGTTGACGGTATTCCTGTATTTAATACCGTAGCGGAAGCAGTAGCAAAAACAGGAGCAAATGCTTCTGTCATCTACGTACCGCCTGCAGGTGCTGCAGAAGCGATCATGGAAGCAGTAGATGCTGAACTGGATCTGGTTATTTGTATCACAGAGGGAATTCCTGTTCTCGACATGGTGAAAGTGAAACGCTACATGGAAGGCAAAAAGACCCTCTTGGTAGGTCCAAACTGCCCAGGCGTAATCACTCCAGGCGAGTGCAAAATCGGAATTATGCCAGGCTATATCCACACACCTGGTAAAGTGGGTATCGTTTCCCGCTCTGGTACTTTGACTTATGAAGCGGTACATCAAACATCTACTCGCGGCATCGGTCAATCCTCTGCAGTAGGTATTGGTGGAGACCCAGTAAAAGGTCTGGAGTTCATCGACGTTCTCCGTCTCTTTAACGAGGATCCAGATACGGAAGCGGTTATCATGATTGGTGAAATCGGTGGTACTGCAGAAGAGGAAGCTGCTGAATGGGTAGCTGCCAACATGAAAAAACCAGTGATTGGATTCATTGGCGGTCAAACTGCACCTCCAGGAAAACGCATGGGCCACGCAGGTGCCATCATTTCCGGCGGTAAAGGTACTGCTGCTGAAAAAATCAAGAAAATGGAAGAGTGCGGCATTCGTGTTGCAAAAACACCAGCAGTTATCGGCGAAACACTGGTAGAAGTGTTGAAAGAAAAAGGAATGCTTGAAAGAGTAATTACTGCTCCAGTAAAGTAATGAGATAAAAGTAAAGAAGAGGGTGTCTCAGGACGCTCTCTTCTTTTTTGTTTCCCCCCACTATCTCTTTATATAATAGAAGAAAAAGAGCAGAGGTGGAGAAAAATGGGGAAGTTCAGTGGGTTAGAAGAGCGGGATTGGCTGTACTCGCTCAGTAAAATCCAGGGCGTGGGGAGAAAAAGCATCCACATGATATATGAACAGTGGAACACCATATCTGCTTTTATCGAGGAATGTCGAATTAGCAATGATCATATGTTCCCCATTGCCGAAAAGGTTCGACAGTTGATTTGTAAGCACTTGACACCTGAGCAAGTGCAGAAGGATAAATTGGAAAGAACCAATGCTTCTTTTTCGTCTATCACGATCCACGATCAGGAGTATCCAGAAATGTTGCGGCAAATACCCGACCCGCCGTTGATCTTGTATTATCGTGGGAACCTCGCTTTTCTTCATCAGCCCATCATTGCCATTGTAGGGTCACGAAAGCCTACCCCATATGGAAAAGACGCGTGTGCAGTCATCTGCAAACAGCTCGCCGAGGCAGGAATGGTCATCGCTTCCGGAATGGCCTATGGGATCGATGCCGAAGCACATCGTACGGCCTTACGTATGAAAGCGCCCACAATTGGTGTGCTGGGTTGCGGCATCGATCAGGTCTATCCAACTATTCATCGTCCCCTGTATCGGGAGGTGGAGGAAAAGGGGCTGCTACTTTCTGAGTATCCTCCAGGAGCGCAGCCGGTTCCTGGTTATTTCCCAGAACGAAATCGTATTATCAGCGGGCTTGCGTTGGGGGTAGTTGTGGTTGAAGCTGCAGTCAAGAGTGGATCGTTAATTACGGCCCAGTTTGCATTGGAACAAGGAAGGGAAGTATTCGCGGTACCCGGTCCCGTGTTTTCACCGCTTAGTGCTGGTCCGCATAACTTGATTAAAGAAGGAGCAAAGCTAGTAACAGGGTGGGACGATATCTATGTAGAGATCTCGCATATGATCCCAGATGCCAATCAAGCCCCTTTGCCAGCAGAAGCGCCAGTATCCCTTACGCCGAGCGAGAGTGCGCTGCTGGATATGATTGGATACTCCCCGATTCTTTGGGATGAACTCTTTCCGACTCTTGATGCATCGATGCGTAGGACAATAGACATGGACCTAATTCAACTGGAAGGAAAAGGATATATCGCAAGCTTGCCAGGAGGCTTCTATACGCGCCGCAAGTAGGGTTTGCGTATATGTCCTGTTTGACAAATGGAAAACCATCATCAATAATAGGGGAGATTATTACCTCAAGGGGGAGGAAAAAAATGGCTGATACCCTCGTAATTGTCGAATCCCCGGCGAAAGCGAAAACAATAGGAAAATATCTCGGAAGTAAATATATCGTCAAAGCCTCCATGGGTCATGTCAGAGACCTCCCAAAAAGCCAAATGGGCGTTGACGTTACGCGTTCTTATGATCCCAAATATATAACCATCCGTGGAAAGGGCGATGTTTTAAAATCGCTCAAGGATGCTGCAAAAAAAGTGAAAAAAGTCTATCTCGCAGCCGACCCGGATCGCGAAGGAGAAGCGATTGCTTGGCATTTGGCGCAGTATCTAAACCTGGACTTGGAGCAACCGATACGTGTTGTGTTTAATGAGATTACGAAAGACGCGATCAAAGAAGCGTTTAAGCATCCGCGTCATATTAATATGGACTTGGTGAATGCCCAACAGGCACGGCGGATTCTGGATCGCCTTGTGGGGTACAACATCAGTCCTTTGCTGTGGAAAAAGGTGCGGAAAGGGCTGAGCGCAGGTCGTGTCCAATCCGTCACGGTAAAAATGATCATTGATCGCGAAAAAGAGATTCGCAGCTTTATCCCAGAAGAATACTGGACGATTACCAGCAAGCTTCTTTCTGAAGGAAAAGCATTTGACGCGAGATTCCACGGAGTTGGGGACGAGAAGGTAGAGCTCCATTCGGAAGAAGATGTAAAGAAGATCCTCGAACAAATGAAAGGCCATTCTTATGTGGTGAAAAAAGTGCAAAAGCGGGAACGCAAGCGAAATCCCGCCCAGCCATTTATTACCAGCTCACTGCAACAGGAAGCGGCACGCAAACTCAACTTCCGTACGGCCAAGACCATGATGATCGCTCAGCAATTGTATGAAGGGATTGATCTTGGCAAAGAAGGGACAGTGGGTTTAATCACCTATATGCGTACCGACTCCACACGTATTTCTGTAACTGCACAGACAGAGGCGAAGGAATATATTTTGGAACAATTTGGACCAGAATATGTGCTTGTGGAAGCGCGCGATCCAGCCAAAAACGAGCGAGCACAGGATGCGCACGAAGCCATTCGTCCGACCTCGGTGATGCGTACGCCTGATGAGATGAAGGAATTTTTGTCTCGAGATCAACTCCGTTTGTATCGACTCATCTGGGAGCGTTTTCTGGCTAGCCAAATGGCATCGGCTGTCTTGGATACAATGAGTGTAGATATAGACATAAATGGAGTACTGTTCCGTGCGTCAGGTTCCAAAGTGAAATTCCCTGGTTTCATGAAAGTGTATATTGAGGGAAATGACGATAGCAGCAATGAAGAAGAGTCGTTCCTACCGCCGATTGAGGAAGGGCAGGTTCTCGTTGAGCAAAGCATTGAGCCAAATCAGCATTTTACGCAGCCTCCTCCACGTTACTCCGAAGCGCGGTTGATTAAGACGCTAGAAGAGGGCGGGATTGGGCGACCATCCACTTATGCGCCAACCTTGGAAACCATTCAAAAGCGCGGCTATGTGGCCTTGGAAGAAAAACGATTTGTGCCAACTGAGTTAGGCGAGATCGTAATCTCGTTAATCGAGGAATTTTTCCCAGAGATTCTGGACGTTGAATTTACGTCCCAAATGGAATCGGAACTCGACGAAATCGAAGAGGGCATGATCGACTGGGTCAAGGTGCTCGACCATTTTTATCCGGAGTTCGCCAAGCGTGTTGAAGTGGCAGAAGAGAAAATGGAAGAAGTCGAGATCAAAGACGAAATTGCGGATGAGAATTGCGAACTGTGCGGAAGACATATGGTGTACAAAATGGGACGCTTCGGCAAGTTCCTCGCCTGCTCCGGTTTTCCGGATTGCCGCAATACGAAGCCGATTGTAAAAGAAATCGGTGTAGCTTGCCCATCTTGCAAGATTGGCTCCATCATCGAACGCAAAAGTAAAAAAAACCGCATTTTCTATGGTTGCAATCGTTATCCGGAATGTGAATATGTCTCTTGGGATAAACCAATTGCACGACCATGCCCGAAATGTGGACAACTGCTGGTCGAGAAGAAACGCAAAAAACAAGGTGTCAGCATTTCGTGCACCGCTTGTGATTACCAGGAGGAAGCAGATTCCTAAGCTTTGGAGGAAACCAACATGACCCAACAAACGTATGTAACAGTGGTGGGAGCAGGACTGGCTGGGAGTGAGGCTGCTTGGCAAATCGCTCAGTCAGGCATACCCGTTAAGTTATATGAAATGCGGCCGAAACAACAGACACCTGCCCACCACACGGATAAATTCGCCGAATTAGTATGCAGTAACTCTCTTCGTGCCAATTCTCTGACCAATGCAGTTGGCGTCTTGAAGGAAGAAATGAGACAGTTGAATTCGGTTATTATCACTGCAGCCGATAAGTGCGCCGTACCGGCCGGGGGCGCACTGGCGGTAGATCGCCATGAGTTTGCAGGCTATGTAACTGACACTGTCCGGAATCATCCGCTGATTGAAGTCATGACGGAGGAAATCACGGATATTCCAGAAGGCATCGTGGTCATTGCGACAGGTCCGCTGACCTCACCGGCCTTGTCGGAACGTTTGAAAGCATTGACCGGAGAAGAGTATCTCTATTTTTATGATGCGGCAGCACCGATCGTGGAGAAAGACTCGCTTGATATGGAAAAGGTATTTGTGGCATCACGATATGACAAAGGTGAAGCGGCCTATCTGAATTGCCCCATGAATGAAGAAGAGTTTGACCGCTTCTATGAAGCCTTGATCTCTGCAGAGACGGTTCCCTTGAAAGAGTTTGAGAAGGAAATTTTCTTTGAGGGCTGCATGCCGATTGAAGTGATGGCCAAGCGGGGTCGTCAGACCATGACGTTTGGGCCGCTGAAGCCTGTAGGATTGACGGATCCCCGAACCGGAAAGCAGCCGTATGCAGTGGTGCAGCTCCGTCAAGACAACAGTGCAGCCACCCTATACAACATCGTCGGTTTTCAGACTCATTTGAAATGGCCGGATCAAAGGCGGGTATTCTCTCTGATCCCAGGGCTCGAAAATGTTGAGATCGTACGGTATGGAGTGATGCACCGCAATACGTTCATCAATTCGCCGAAGCTGCTGAAACCAACGTATCAATATCGCGATCGGGAGACGCTTTTCTTTGCGGGACAGATGACTGGGGTCGAAGGGTATGTCGAATCTGCGGCATCTGGCCTAGTTGCCGGTTTGAATGCAGCAAGACTTTGCAAAGGAGAAGTGCCTTTGCGCTTCCCGCAAGAAACGGTAATCGGTAGTATGGCACATTACATCACGACAACCGATGCCAAACATTTTCAGCCCATGAACGCGAACTTTGGGTTGCTGCCTGAGCTTCCTACCCGGATTCGCAACAAAAAAGAGAAGAATGAGCAAATCGCTCAGCGGGCATTAGACACAATTCAGAATTTTACACGGAACTGACACAATTTTTGTTGATAATCAAAATTCCATTGTGTTACTATTAAGTTGCCTTTGGGAGAGTGCATCTGAGATGGACATTTCGCAACAAACATCCACACTGATTGAACTTTTTTCTCGATATCTGAAAGTGGAAAAGAATGCTTCGCGGTATACGCAAGACCAATATGTTGCAGATATCCACGAATTTGTCGCCTTTATGGAACAGCACCAAATCTCTGCATTTGCTGCTGTTTCTTATTTAGATGGGCGTTCCTTTCTTGCTCATTTGACGAAGCGGGGATTGTCGCGGCGCAGCATCGCACGGAAGCTGTCCAGCCTGCGCAGCTTTTACCGATTTTTAATGAGGGAAGGCTATCAGGAGGAAAATCCGTTTCAGTCCGTGTCAACTCCAAAAAGGGAAAAAAAGCTTCCTTCTTTTTTATACCCGCAGGAGATTCAGCGCTTGCTTGAGATGCCTGACGATTCAACCCCATTGGGGCAAAGGGATCGGATGATCTTCGAGCTTCTGTATGCGAGTGGAATCCGTGTAAGCGAGCTTGTCACGCTTTCGGTTGATGCGATCAATCTTTCCATTGGGGTTGCTCTGGTTTTTGGGAAAGGGGCAAAGGAACGATATGTCCCGATTGGAAGTTATGCGATTGAAGCAATCAGGAAATACCTAGATGTAGGTAGAAGGAAGCTGTTGAGCGGGAAGGATGACTCAGGTCGACTGCTTCTGAATTACCGTGGGGAACCATTATCCGACCGAAGTGTTCGGCGAGTGGTAGATAAATATGTGGAAGAAGCGGCGCTGTCTGCTGGCATCACACCACATACATTCCGTCATACCTTCGCCACGCACATGCTGAACGCTGGAGCAGATTTGCGGACCGTCCAAGAACTGTTGGGACATGTCAACATATCGACAACACAGGTGTATACCCATGTGACCAAAGAGCGATTGAGAAATGTGTACGATTCCGCGCATCCGCGAGCGCGTACTACCCGGGAGGTGAATTAATCGAATGGAACAATTTCATGCAACAACGATATTTGCCATTCATCATCAGGGTGGAGCAGCAATGGCTGGGGATGGCCAAGTAACCTTCGGAAACAGCATGGTCATGAAAAATGGGGCAAAGAAAGTACGGCGGTTGTACCGCGGTGAAGTGGTTGCCGGTTTTGCGGGTTCGGTTGCGGATGCCATTACGCTCTTTGAAAAATTTGAGGGGAAGCTGGAAGAATATCATGGCAACTTGCAGCGTGCGGCCGTAGAGCTTGCCAAAGAATGGCGTTCGGATCGTGTACTGCGTCGCTTGGAAGCCATGATGATCGTCATGAATCGGGAGCATCTCCTCTTGATTTCGGGAAACGGTGAAATTATCGAGCCGGATGACGGGATCCTTGCCATCGGTTCAGGCGGAAGCTTTGCTCTAGCCGCTGGAAGAGCTCTCAAAAAGCATGCCCCTCAAATGAGCGCAAAAGAAATTGCGGAAGCGGCTTTGTTGACTGCTGGAGAAATTTGTGTGTTTACGAATACGAATTTAGTGGTAGAAGAGTTGAATAGATAAGCTGGGAGGTCCTGCTGATGAATCTCGAGCATTTAACACCCCGGACTATTGTCGATCACCTCGATAAATACATCGTAGGTCAGGCGCATGCGAAAAAAGCCATTGCGGTTGCCTTGCGCAATCGTTATCGCCGAGGACTGCTCCCAGAAAGCATCCGGGAAGATGTCGTACCGAAGAATATTCTCATGATTGGACCTACCGGAGTCGGAAAAACCGAGATTGCCCGCCGTATCGCCAAATTGACAGGTGCTCCTTTTATTAAGGTAGAAGCCACGAAATTTACGGAAGTCGGTTATGTCGGGCGCGATGTTGAATCCATGGTTCGAGACCTGGTTGAATCAGCCATTCGCACTGTAAAAAATGAGAAGATGGAATCGGTTAAGGAAAAAGCGGCGAAGTTAGCGGAGGACGTAATCGTACATACACTCGTGCCTTCTCGAAAGCAAGCGAACAACTTTAAAAATCCGCTTGAGATGCTTTTTGGGAATCAACAGCAAACATCAACTCCTGCAAATGATGCAGAAGATGCATCGATTGAGCAGCAAAGACGCCAGGTGTCCTGGCAACTCGCTGCGGGTCAACTGGAAGATCAGATGATCGAAATCGATGTGGATGATCAATCTCCGTCTATGCTGGATATGTTCCAAGTGCCAGGTGCTGAGCAAATGGGCATGCAAATGCAGGATATGCTGGGCAGCCTGATGCCAAAGCGGACGAAGAAACGAAAATTGCGAATTAAAGATGCGCGAAAGGTATTAATTCAACAAGAAGCGCAAAAACTGGTTGATATGGACGAAGTGATCCAGGAATCCATCCGTCGTGCGGAGCAGCATGGTATCATCTTCATTGATGAGATTGATAAAATTGCTGGAAAAGAAGGACGTTCCGGAGCAGATGTTTCCCGTGAAGGCGTACAACGTGATATTCTGCCGATTGTAGAAGGATCCACGGTCATGACCAAATATGGACCGGTCAAAACCGATTACATGCTGTTCATCGCAGCTGGCGCTTTCCACATGGCAAAGCCGTCCGATTTGATTCCGGAGCTGCAAGGGCGTTTTCCGATTCGCGTCGAGTTAACCAGCTTACGTGTTGAAGATTTTGTCCGTATCCTGACTGAACCGAAGAACGCACTGATCAACCAATATGTCGCTTTGCTTGAGACAGAAGGTGTGAAAGTGGAATTCACTACAGCGGCCATCGAGGAAATTGCGAAGCTGGCCACAGAAGTGAACCAGTCCACGGATAACATTGGAGCGAGAAGATTACACACCATTCTTGAAAAGCTATTGGAGGATCTCTCCTTTGAAGCGCCCGACATACATCTGGATGTTGTCACGATCACACCGGAATATGTACGGGATAAATTAGGCACGATTGTTGGGAATCGTGACCTCAGTCAATATATTTTATAATGAGAAACCTGTAGGAGGAAACCAGGATGGATTTGCTATCCAAAACCAGAAGAATTAACCGTATGCTTCAAAAATCAGCGGGTCACGCTGTGAATTTTAATGAGATGTCAGAGGTTCTGAGAGATGTCATCGAGGCCAATACGTTTGTACTGAGCAGAAAAGGCAAGCTGCTGGGCTATGCGATTGCACAAGAGATTGATAATGAGCGTATTCGCAAAATGCTGGAAGAACGCCGTTTCCCGGAAGAATACAGCACAAACCTGTTGAAGGTGGAAGAAACCTCTGCGAACCTCGACGTAGATAGCCCTTATACGGCTTTCCCAATCGAAATGAAAGAGGTTTTCCGTACTGGTTGGACAACAATTGTGCCAATCATGGGTGGTGGAGATCGTCTGGGATCGCTTATCCTGGCCCGTTTGAATACGCAATTCGTAGAAGATGACCTGATCCTCGCCGAAGTTGGGGCGACGGTAGTAGGAATGGAAATTCTGCGTGAGCGTGCCGAAGCGATTGAAGAAGAAGCACGTAGCAAAGCGGTTGTACAAATGGCCATCGGATCGCTTTCGTATAGTGAGTTGGAAGCGGTTGAACATATTTTCGAGGAATTGGAAGGCAAAGAAGGTTTGCTGGTTGCTTCGAAAATTGCGGACCGCGTAGGCATTACTCGCTCCGTCATTGTAAATGCGCTGCGTAAACTGGAAAGCGCGGGTGTGATCGAATCTCGTTCTCTTGGGATGAAAGGAACCTTTATCAAAGTCCTGAACGAGAAACTGCTGCCTGAATTGGAAAAATTAAAAACTTCCTAAGCAATTGAGACCGGTGTTGCATAAACGAACAGGAAAAAAGCCAGGTGTATCCTGGCTTTTTTTGATCCTCAACAGTCTTAAAGTCCTAAGATAACTCAGGAAATCGTCAAAAAGATCGTGACTTTTGTCTCAATTCCAATGGACTAAAACCAAGATTTCCCTAGAAATGCAATACTATCAAGGGATAGTACTGATTTCTTTCCATAAAGATTATGCTTTTTTATATTTGGAGAATTTGATATTATTATGTCGTAATTTAATAGAGTATTTCTGTCGAATTAACGAGAATATTGACAAATAGGTAATGAAACCAGTAAAAAAGTCCGAAAAGGAGGGGAAAACGCATGATCAATACGGAACAGATTCGTATGTTGGAACGATCTCTTGATGCGGCAACGTTGCGTCAACGAACGATTGCCAATAACATCGCGAATATGGATACCCCTCATTTCAAAAGCAAACAGGTTGTCTTTGAAGACTTGCTGCAGCAAGAATTGAGTGGATCTACTCCATCCTTGCAAGCTTACCGCACAAACTCGCGCCATATTGCTTTTGGGGCACAAGCAGAGGGACCAAATGCCCGGATCGTTTCTAATCCAAATGGCATTGTCCAAAACAACGGTAATGATGTAGATGTCGAATATGAAATGAATCAACTGGCTAAAAACCAAATCTGGTACAATGGTCTTACCCAAATGACCAATGGCTACTTCACGAAAATTCGTTCAGTTCTGGAAGGAGGGAAATAGTAACCGATGAGTATGTTTCGAGCAATGGATACTAGTGCTTCGGCGTTGACGGTTAACCGCCTTCGACTGGATACAATTTCGGCAAACGTGGCCAATGCAAATACGACACGCGCCAGAATGGTAAACGGCGTGTGGGAGCCATATCGTCGTAAAATGGTAGAGGTTTCCCCACAATCAACCCAATCCTTTGATAATTTGCTGCAAGCTGCGATTGGAAATGTGAGTGGGAGTGTTGAGCAAGGGGTACGGGCAACGGCAATTAAGGAAGACACGACAGCGTTCAAACGCGTCTTTGATCCTGAACATCCTGATGCCGATGCTGAAGGTTATGTACTGTTACCGAACGTAGACATGATGAAAGAGATGGTAGATATGATTTCTGCCTCTCGCAGCTATGAAGCAAACGTTACCGTGCTGAATGCTGGTAAAAGCATGATGATGAAAGCTTTCGAAATTAACGGAAGATAAGGAGTGAGTGAATCATGGATGTGAAAAGTCTTGCTCCCATTGGTAAACTAGCATTCACACAACAACCGCAACCAGTTACCGCCACTCCTGCTGAAGTCACCAAGTCATTTGCCAACTTTCTAACGGATGCAATTGATGAAGTGAACAAGGCCCAAGTGGAGTCAGCAAACCTCACGAAAATGTTTGCTGCGGGTAAAGTTGAGGATGTCCATCAAGTGATGATTGCTAGCCAAAAGTCAACAATCATGCTGCAGACTGCTTTGCAAGTGCGTAATAAAGTAATTGAGTCCTATCAAGAAATTATGCGCATGTCGATCTAATGATTGTTGATATACATTGGCGAGGTGAATCATGAACGAACGTCTATTAAAATACAGAGACTTAGGACTAGAAAAGTGGAATGGACTATCAAATAAAAGAAAATGGCTAATCGTCTCGATTACGTTATTTCTCCTCATCTCTCTGGGGCTATACATATACATCGCATCTCAGCCCGTGTACAGATCGTTGTATGACCAGAGATTGAGTGAGCAGGAAGTCGGTACGATTCGACAAGAGCTTGAAACGATGGGTGTCCCTTATCGGATCACGGGAAATGGGACTGGCATTGAAGTACCTGAAAAGCAAGCCCAGGATGTCATTGTAGAGCTGGCAGCTCAGGGAATTCCGAGTGAAGCGGGAATAAATACCGAGATTTTCGCGGGGACAGGTTCATTTGGTATTACTGACCGCCAGTTTGATGTGTTGGAGAAAGATGCGCTGCAAAGAGAGCTACAAGAAATGCTCGAACATGTTCGTGGCGTAAATAACGCACAGGTCATCTTGACTTTACCCCAAGAAAGCGTTTGGGTAACGGAGACTCCGGATCAAGCAACCGCTTCCGTCATCGTGGAGGTAGAGCCCGGAACAAGACTTACACCAGAACAAACCCGGTCATTATACTATATGGTTTCTAGAAGCGTAAAACAGCTGCCGTTGGAAAACATTACGATTACAGACCAATACTCGAACTTGCTGGAGCTTCCAGATGCGAACACAGCCCAGGCTTCCCTTACTGAGTATGAGCAACAGGAGAAGATCAAGGCTGAGGTCGAAAAGAAGATCCAACAGAACTTATACAATCTTCTCGGTACCATCATGGGGCGTGACAAAATCGTTGTCCACACTGCAGTAAAAATGAACTTTGCGAAAGAAACGCGTGTGGAGAATCGTGTTGAAGCACCTGATAAGGAAAATAATGAAGGTCTGATTATTAGTGCTCAGAAATTGTCCAAGACGTTCAACGGAACAGGGACACCGCCAGGAGGGGCAGCCGGCACAGGTCAAAACGATGTTGCCTCATACCCAGGTGGAAATCAACAAGGCACAAATAGCGAGTACGAAGAGTTAAACGACACGGTCAATCGTGAAGTAGACCGAATTACGAGAAATATCACGGAAAGTCCGTTTCAAATTGAAGATATTGCGATCAATATCGGAGTAGAGCCACCGGATGGCGGAGAACTCGATGAACAAACGATTTCCAGTATTCGCCAGGTCTTGGGGAATGTGGTCCGTGTAACGTTGAGTGAAAAAAATCTCAATCAGGAACAAGTGGATCAACGAATTTCCGTATTCCCGCGTTCTTTCTCCGGAAAAGTGGTTGTCGAAGAATCCTCTCCATTTAGCTCTGGATTGCTCTATGGAACAGGTATCGTTGCATTACTGGC
Source organism: Bathyarchaeia archaeon (assembly GCA_035644815.1). Taxonomy (GTDB): domain Bacteria; phylum Bacillota; class Bacilli; order Brevibacillales; family Brevibacillaceae; genus Brevibacillus_F. Next base: position 21,901 of record DASQNU010000118.1, read on the forward strand.
TCTTGGGGCAGTCGCATTCCTGATTTTCCGTCGACGTCGCCAAGTGCAGCAGCAGGGAGATGCGGATGATTTTCCAGATCTACCGTCACCACAGCCATTTGAAGTGCCAGATCTCCAGTATGCGGAAGATAGCGATGAAGTGGTGGTTCGTAAACAATTGGAAAAACTGGCGCGAAGCAAGCCAGACGAGTTTGTCGTCTTGCTCCGCACATGGCTAGCTGAAGATTAGGGAGTGAGGACTGATGGCCCGCGGCGCCAAAGAATTGACAGGAAGACAGAAGGCTGCAATTCTTCTCATATCACTTGGGCCGGAAGTATCCGCACAGGTGTTTAAACACTTACGAGAAGACGAAATCGAACAATTAACATTGGAAATCGCCAATGTCAGAAAAGTAGATAACGATGAAAAAGATCGTATCTTATCCGAATTCCACCAGATTGCGGTGGCCAAAGAAGTAATTTCACAGGGCGGTATCACCTATGCCAGAGAAATTTTGCAAAAGGCACTGGGTGACAGCAAAGCGATGGATATTATCAATCGTTTGACTGCCAATTTGCAGGTGCGCCCGTTTGACTTTGCCCGTAAAGCAGATCCAGGGCAGATTTTAAACTTTATTCAAAATGAACACTCGCAGACGATTGCGCTGGTCTTGTCCTATTTGGATGCTGAACAAGCCGCGATGATCCTGTCTTCGCTGCCGCAAGAGCGTCAAGCGGACGTAGCGAAACGTATTGCGATGATGGATAGTACGTCACCTGAAGTCATTGCCCAAGTAGAACAAGTCTTGGAGCAAAAGCTCTCTGCGACGGTTACACAGGACTACACGCAAGCGGGTGGTATTGAAGCCATCGTCAATATTTTGAATGGTGTTGACCGTGGTACCGAGCGCACGATTCTCGATTCGCTCGAAATTCAGGATCCCGAACTTGCAGAAGAAATCAAGAAGCGTATGTTTGTCTTCGAAGACATCGCATCACTCGACAATCGTTCCATTCAACGCGTTATCCGCGATGTGGAAAACGCCGACCTTATGCTCTCCCTCAAAGTGGCGAGCGAAGAAGTGCGCGATGTGGTCTTCCGCAATATGTCCAAACGGATGGCGGATACATTCAAAGAAGAAATGGAATTTATGGGGCCAGTCCGTTTGCGCGACGTCGAAGAAGCTCAGTCACGTATCGTTGCTACCATTCGCCGCTTAGAAGAGGCGGGTGAGATCATCATCGCTCGCGGCGGAGGAGATGATATCATTGTCTAGGATCATCAAATCGACACGCTATGCAACTACGGAAGAGGCAATGATCCTGTCTGTGAAAGCACCTTCAATACCTAAGACGGAAGTTTCGCAGGAAAGGTTGCAACATTTTGAGCAGGAAATGGAAAAAATGCAAAATGAAGCCGAATCCATCCTCCGAGACGCCGAAGAAACCGCTGCACGAATCTTGGAGGACACGGCTTTGCAGGCTGAACAAATGAAGCAACAAGCTCTTGCAGAAATCGAGGCTTGGTGGACGCAAAAAGAAGAGGAAGCAAACCTATTATTTCAAGAGGTTCGCTCCAAAGCGCAAGACGATGGTTATGCAGATGGTCTTGAAGCCGGTAAGCATTATGTCATATCGGAAGAACAAGACACCATACTGCAGGCAAAAGCGATCTTGGAACAAGCCTATCACGAAAAAAATCAGATTATTGCGGAGGCTGAGCCTTTTTTGGTCAATCTCAGCATGGAAGTAGCCAAAAAAGTGGTAGAAGCGGAATTATCTACTTCTGAAGAAAAGATTTTGCAGATGGTACAACGTGTGCTTCGCCGTTCACGAGTACACGGACAAATCACGTTATGTGTGAACCATCGCTACTTCGAGTTTATTGAGGATCATCGTGAACAGCTCCTGGCACTGCTGGATGGACAAGCTGAACTCGCGATTTTTCCTGACTACACCGTTCAGGATGAAGGCTGTGTCATTCGTACGCCGCTTGGCAGTGTAGATGCGCGAATCGATACACAATTACAAGAGATCAGACAAGTTCTTATGGACATTGCCCGAGGAAGTGAAACAGATGAGCATGCTTGATCTCTCCAAATATATACAGGCGATTCAGCATATGGATCCGGTTCGTATTAACGGCAAGGTAACACAGGTTGTCGGATTGACGATCGAATCGCAGGGTCCAGAGGCGAAGCTGGGTGAAGTGTGTCTCATTTATTCTCAGCAAAATGAAGAACCGATCATGGCCGAGGTTGTCGGATTCCGCGACAATAAGGTGCTGCTTATGCCACTCGGTGAAGTTTCTGCCATTGGTCCCGGCTGTGACGTGGTAGCCACTGGCAAGCCATTGATGGTAAAGGTCGGTACAGAAATTCTGGGAATGGTACTGGATGGACTGGGACGCCCGATGATCGGTAAGCCATTGCCATTGGGCCTTTCCTCGGTACCCACGAACAATCAACCGCCGAATCCATTGCTGCGCCCCCGGATTCAGGAGCCATTAAGTGTGGGTGTGCGCGCAATCGATGGACTCATTACGGTTGGAAAAGGACAGCGTGTTGGTATTTTCGCTGGTTCCGGTGTGGGGAAAAGTACATTGCTTGGAATGATCGCTCGGAATACGACAGCAGATGTCAACGTGATTGCGCTCATTGGTGAACGTGGCCGTGAGGTAATGGAGTTTATCGAACGCGATCTAGGGGAAGAAGGACTACAAAGGTCTGTTGTAGTCGTCGCTACATCCGATCAGCCTGCGATGATTCGTATCAAAGGTGCCATGATTGCCACAGCGATCGCGGAATATTATCGTGATCGTGGTCTCAATGTCATGCTGATGATGGACTCCGTTACACGTTTCGCGATGGCACAGCGTGAAATTGGACTAGCCATTGGTGAACCGCCCGCTACACGCGGGTATACGCCTTCTGTGTTCGCCATGCTGCCTAAATTGCTGGAACGCGCTGGGACTGCGAATAAGGGAAGTATCACAGCCTTCTACACCGTATTGGTAGATTCTGATGATATGAATGACCCTATCGCAGATGCAGTGCGCGGGATCTTGGACGGACATATTGTGCTGGACCGTAAAATCGCACATAAAGGTCACTTTCCGGCGATTGATGTGCTGGCAAGCGTGAGCCGTGTCATGAACGAAATCTGTACCAGTCAACATCTCGATGCGGCAAGGGAACTGAAAAGGTATATGGCAACGTATAAGGATGCGGAAGACCTCATCAATATCGGGGCCTACAAAATGGGAACCAACCGAGACATTGATGCTGCGATTCGTTATCGGGACACCATTCGAGATTTTACGGCGCAAGGTACACACGAGCCTGCTGATCTGAAGACGACAATCAATGCCCTGACTGCTCACTTTGGAGGCGTACGTTAATGAAGAAGTTTCAGTATTCTCTTCAAAAAATCTTGGATTTGAAAGAAAGAGAAAAGGAACAAGCCGAATGGGCATTTGGGAAATCCATGCAAAAAAAGAACGAAGAAGAAGAGAAACTCATCCGCATGCATGAGCGCAAAGAAGAGCTTACCCAGCATCTTTTCCAAGTGCAAGCAGGCGTTTGCTCAGCTGCCCAGTTGCTTGATATTACCCGTTATCGGCAAACGATGGATCAGGCAATCGTGAACCAGCAAAAAACACTGTTTGGTTGTGAACAAGAGCTGGAAGCTTTCAAACAGAGGTTGACGATGAAGATGCAAGAATCACAGCTATGGCAAAAACTGCGGGAAAAAGCAAAGGATTCCTTTGATGAAGCGGAAAAAAATCGCGATCAGAAGGAAATGGATGAAATTGGACTCAACCGATATTTGCGCAAAACGATATAGAGAGGAGGGGCAATATGGAAGAGATCCAGGAAGAGAGAGGATACAGTAAGTGGGAATGGTTTTTCTACATGATTTTCATACCGGCATTATTTGCAACTCTCTTGGGTGGGGTACTGTTGTCACTTCTCGGCGTAAATGTGGTAGGGAAAGCACTGAGCTTGGCAAACCAAATCCCTTATGTAGAGAAAGTTGTCCCGGACACCAGTGCTGAGGTGAAGCCTGATCAAGCTGATAAGGAGAACTTGGAGAAACAGCTTGTCACCGCACAAAGCGAGCTAGCAAAGAGTAAGCAGACTGTAACCGCCATTGAAACTGAAGCTGCGAAAAAAGATGCAACGATTCAAACCCTGCAAAAGCAGGCGGAAGACTTGCAGAAAATGATTGAAGAAAAACGTGCTTCAGAAGAAGAACGGCAAAAACAGTATGCGGACTTAGCCAAGATCTATACCACCATGTCAGCTGGTAAGGCAGCACCTATTATCGAGAATCTCACGACTGAAGAAGCTGTGACTGTGCTGTCGAAGATGAAGCCGGAGCAGCGTGCTGAGATCTTAGCAAAAATGGATCCGAAAAAAGCAGCGGATACTTCCATTTTGATTAAAGATACCGTTATTAATGAAGATGATGATATAGCTGCCATGCAGCAACGGATTCAGGCATTGACCAAAGCCTTGAGTGAAACGCGTCAAGATTCTACCAGCCTAGATTCATTGATCACCACATTCTCGCAAATGCCTGCTACTGAGTCTTCCCTGATTCTAAAGTCGCTGATGACAACGAATCAAAACCGTGCGATTTCCATTTTAGCCGGTATGGCTAATGATAAACGCGCACAGGTGTTGGCGGAAATCGCGAAGGAAGACGATAAATTGGCGGCCAAAATCACCAGCGAGTTGCTTCGATAGGCGATAAAAATCGCCCGTCGTTTCTATAGCAACAAAAAAACTTGAAGGAGGTGGACACATGAATGTAGCAAATCCGATCGCTGTACAAGCAGCGGTAATGCCTGCTGCGGCACAGGGGCAGGTCGTCTCTGGTCCAGCGCAGACTCTGACAGGAGTTTTCGCGATGGAAATGGGGAACGCTTTGCAAGGAATGCCGCAATTGGCAGAGCTTCCAACGTTTGCAGAGGGTATGTCTGAAGAAGATATGGAAGCTTTGGCTAACCTGATGGCGATGTTGCAGGCGATGTTCGCGGAAAACAATCCGCAACAGCTCCAACTCGAAGGAGAAGGTGCAGAACTGCTTGGAGAAGACGCTGTGCAGACCTTGCAATCCTTGATTGCCAAGTATGCAGGCGCCTTGGAAGTTCAAACGGCTGCATCGGTTGCCCAAGCTGACAAGCAAGCTGTTGTCAATGCATTCATGAATCAGGGGCTGAGCCAGGAAGAAGCAGAGACGTTTACAAATATGCTGCTCGTCATGGCAAAACCAGCGTCTGGACAGAAAAATGCAGGTATCGAAACGGTAACGCAGCAAGTTAACAAACTGCTGGAAGCGCTGGGTGTAGAGATCAGTAAAGAAGAAAAATCTCAATCTGCAGTAAAAAATCCTTTGCTGCAACAAAATGCAAGTTTCGCTGCATTCCGTTTGAATCAAACGGCGCAAGTAAGTGACCAACACAATACAGCTGATGCGCAATCCATTCAAAATTTGCAGATGAATCAAGCGTTATCGAAGTATCAAGCAGAAATCGGCATACGTAATATTTCCGCAAAAACAGTGGAAGTTCAAGGGGTTATGGCAGCAGGAACACAAGCGGCAACTCCTACTGAAGGACAACAATCCCAACCATTGACTGCACCTGTTACAGTTCAAGGGAACCTAATCACAGGAGTCGCTGAGGAGCAAACTGCGGTTTCTTCTAGACAGGTTGTCAATGCCGATCAATTTGCCACTGAGATGACAGATTTGTTTGTAAAACAAATGAAATTGGGCACTTTCCGCGGTTTCTCTGAAGCGAAGATCACCTTGAATCCAGAGTCACTGGGTCAAGTGGATGTGAAGCTCACGTTGCAAAACGGTATGCTTACCGCTCATTTCACAGCTGAAACAAAAGCCGGGAAGGAACTGCTAGACAATCAAATGTCCCAGCTGCGAACAGCCTTGATGAATCAAGGTTTACAGGTGGAGCGCCTTGAAGTATCCCAGCCTCAACAACAACAAAACGCTGCTTTTACTTTCCAACAGCAACGCGAACAAGCTCGCCAACAGCAAAATAATCAAAATCAGCAAAAACAGGACGATGGAGAGCAGGCAGAATTCTCCATAGAAAAGCTGGTTGAAGGAACAGGAACGGTAGATCGCTCGCTAAATCGTCTGCGTGGCTTGCGAAATGTTGAGTACACCGTTTAAAAGATGAGGAGGAGACACCATGGCGAATCCATTCCGTGTTGGTCAACCCTTTATTCCTCCAAAGCCGCCTGGTGTAACTAGACAACCTGTATCCAAGCCCGTCGAAAAACCCTTTCAGCAGTGGTTAACCGAAGCGGTTGCTGGAGACTCTAAAACGTCATCCACCACCGCACTAAGTTTTAGCCAACATGCGCTACAACGGCTGAAAGACAGAGGGATTCAACTGAGTGAAACAGATATGACGAGATTGGAACAAGCCGTCCAGAAAGCGGCAAATAAAGGAGCAAAAGAATCACTGGTCATGATGGACAGCGTGGCCTATGTGGTCAGTATTGTGAATCGTAAAGTGATTACGGCAGTTGATGCGGGACACATGAAAGATAATGTGTTCACCAATATTGACAGCGCGATTTTTGTGTAAAGCACAGCAACAGGGCCGGCCCTCCTAGAGGAAGCCCTTGGATTACCGACTGATTGAGGTATTCCGCTATTACGTTACCATGAGAGGGAGATTGTAGATGATCCGTTCTTTGTACACTGGTGTATCAGGTTTGCGCGGTTTTCAAACAAAGCTTGACGTAATTGGTAATAACATTGCGAACGTAAATACGGTTGGTTACAAAAAGAGCCGTGTGATGTTCCAGGATGTATTGAGCCAAAACATCAAAGGCGCTACAGCACCTTCTGAAGAAGGAAGAGGCGGGGTTAACCCAATGCAAGTGGGCTTGGGTTCTCAGGTAGCGTCCATCGAGATGGCCTTTACTGCTGGTAGCCCAATGACTACGAATCTACCTACAGACCTTTCCATTGAAGGAGATGGGTTCTTCGTAGTGAGCGAGGGTGCAGATGGCCCGACTTACTACACACGTGCAGGTAACTTTACACGTGATGCTAACGGGTATTTGGTAAATTCCCAGGGACTTTATCTCCAAGGGGATACCGGTAACATTCAAATCCCGCGTGCAGATTACACTTCCTATTCGATTGGTCAAGACGGAAGCGTAGTGGGTGTCACTGCTGATGGGACAATCGAAACGATTGCAACTGTTTATGTAAAAACATTTGAAAACCCAGCTGGTCTCAAAAAGATCGGTAACTCCCTGTATGAAAACACGTTGAATGCTGACGGAGAAGGTGCAACAGAGGCAGCAACTCCAGCTGAGCTCGGCGTAAACATCATCTCTGGTCAATTGGAAATGTCCAACGTTGATCTGTCCGAAGAGTTCACCGAAATGATCACAGCGCAACGCGGATTCCAAGCGAACTCCCGTATCATTACTACTTCTGACAGTGTGCTTGAAGAATTGGTTAACCTGAAGCGATAAGTTAACTAGCTTAGCAGGGTAATGTGAGCAATAGGAGGGGGAATGTTTCCCCCTCTCCATATCGATCCTAACGAGGTATCTTACCATGATCGAATTAACCCGTTTTAATGGAACGACATTTTTTCTCAACATCACGCACATTGAGTCAGTGGAAGCAACACCGGATACCGTAATCACGCTGTCGAATGGCAAAAAGTTTATTGTCAAGGATAAGGCAGAAACGATTGCTGCTCGCATTAGTGAATTTTATCAGCAAGGAACACCCAAAACGGTCATCCCTCGTCCCATAGACGATTCAATATAATAACGGGAGGAGCACTATGTTTAAAAACAAACTGTTTAATATGGCTCTCATCATCATTATCGCCATTACCTTATTGGGTGTTGTCTCCTTTGTACTGTGGCAAACCTATTTATCACCTGCTGCCCAAACGGAGCAACATGAGGAACCGAAAGAAGCAGAACCATTAACTGCCGATGAAATGCAAGAGTTTACCGTTGACACTGGTGAAATTACAACCAATTTGGTTACCAACAATTACATTATCGTTCGTTTCAGCATTACGGCAGATAGTGCAGAGGGAAAAGAAGAGTTGACCAAGCGCTTGCCGCAAGTGAACCAAATCATCATTAAAGCGTTGGCTGGACTGTCTCCAGATGATATCAAAGGGACAGAGGGCATTAACAAGCTGGAAGCCAAAATTATGAATGAGGTTAGTTCCATCATGCTGGAGGGCAAAATTGTGCAGGTTATTACCACAAAAAGAGTGTTGTCCTAAAAGTAAAGAGACTGTTAAATACATAGGTAGGGAGGTGACGAAATATGGCCGAGGTTCTCTCACAGAGTGAAATTGACGCATTACTGGCTGCTCTCTCATCGGGAGAAATGGATGCCAACGAGCTGAAAAAAGAGGAGACCGAGAGAAAGGTCAAAGTATACGACTTCAAGAGGGCGCTTCGTTTTTCGAAAGACCAAATTCGCGGGCTTACACGAATTCACGAGAACTATGCCCGGTTGCTGACAACCTATTTCTCAGCTCAGCTTCGCACCTTCGTACAGATCAGTGTCGCTTCCGTTGATCAATTGCCATATGACGAATTTATTCGATCCATTCCGAAAATGACGATTCTAAATATATTCGAAGCGCCACCGTTGGAAGGCCGAATGGTAATGGAGGTAAATCCGAATATTGCCTATGCGATGCTGGACCGACTGTTAGGGGGACAGGGAATTATCCCTGATAAGATGGGCGCCCTGACCGAAATTGAAACGACGGTCATGGAAAAAGTTTTCGGAAAAGCATTAGACAGTTTCCATGAAGCCTGGAAACAAATCATTGAACTGGATCCGTATCTGGAAGTCATGGAAATGAATCCACAGTTCATGCAAATCGTCTCCCCGAACGAAATTGTTGCCGTAATCTCGTTCAGTACGAAGATCGGCGAAACAACCGGGATGATCAATCTCTGTTTGCCGCACGTCGTACTGGAGCCAATCATGCCGAAGCTTTCCGGGCAATATTGGTTTGCAACACAAAAGAAAACGAGAGATGAGCAAGAGAAGATTAGGTTGGAGGAGCATGTCAAAACAGCAAAGCTACCGATTATCGCCGAGTTGGGAACTTCTACGATCACGGTTGGCGAGTTCCTTCAATTAGCCAAAGGTGATGTAATCCAGCTGGATCAATCGATTGACAACAAGCTGAAGATCAAAGTTGGAGAAAGGCTGAAATTCTTGGGACAGCCAGGAACCGCGAAGGGACGCGTCGCAGTACAGATTGACGAAGTCCTCGAGGAAGGGGAGGAGAACATTGAGTAGGGACATGTTGTCTCAGGACGAAATAGACGCGCTCTTGCGCGCCAATAGTTTGGTTGGGGAAGATGAAGAAGAACCAGGTGTAGATGTGAATAGCTTGCTCTCTGCTTTCGAACAAGATGCGTTGGGTGAGATTGGAAACATTACTTTCGGAAGCGCTGCAACAGCGTTGTCCACCCTGTTGAATCAAAAAGTGGACATTACAACACCAACGGTAACTCTGGTAAAACGCTCTACATTGGAAGATGAGTTTCCACGTCCTCACGTTGCGATTCATGTCCAATATACAGATGGTTTTGAAGGGATCAACCTGTTGGTGATCCGTGTAGAAGATGCTGCAATTATTGCAGATTTGATGATGGGCGGTAATGGTCAACCGACATCGACAGAAATGTCTGAGTTGCATATCAGTGCCGTGCAGGAAGCAATGAATCAGATGATGGGATCCGCGGCAACATCGATGTCAACGATCTTTAATCAATTCGTAAACATTTCACCTCCTGGCATTGATGTCATGGATCTTTCGAATGGAGAAGGTTCCGACAACATCCCTACGGGTGATACGTTGGTGAAGATCTCCTTCCGATTAAAAGTGGGCGAACATGGTGAATTGATCGATTCTTCGATTATGCAACTGCTTCCAGTACCTTTTGCCAAAGCCATGATCGATATGCTAATGGGAACAGGGGCAAGTGCAGAAGTGGAAGCAGCGCCACAGGTAGCAGAGGCAGTTTCAACAGCTTCAACAGCACCGGCAAGTCAGCCACAAGCAGCACCACAAGCAGCACCACAAGCAGCTGCACCGCAAGCACAGGTACCGCAGCAAGCACCACCTGTTCAACCGCCAGTGGATCCATATGCTGCATACGGACAACCGCCGCAAGCGGGAGGATACCCACCGTATCCATACCCACCGTATCCACCATATCCGTATCCGCCGCAATATCAGCAACCACCTGCTGCTCACATGCCGCAGCAATACGGCGGAATGGTTGGAAACCAATCACAGGCAAACGTGCAAACGGCACAGTTCTCACCGCTGGGTGGAGGACGTCTGCCGGTAGAAGAAGAACAAAACCTGAACTTGCTCATGGACATACCATTACAAGTGACGGTTGAACTCGGACGCACCCGGAAAGTGATCAAGGATATTCTTGAGCTCTCCTCCGGTTCGATTATTCAGCTGGACAAGCTTGCAGGGGAACCCGTTGATATTCTTGTCAACAACAAATTGATCGCAAAAGGCGAGGTTGTTGTTATCGATGAAAACTTCGGGGTGAGGGTAACAGATATCATCAGCCAGTGGGACCGCGTTCAAAAGCTTCAGTAATTCTTTCATATATTAAGGGAGGAACTTTCCGATGTCTAACAAAGTGTTGATCGTTGACGATGCTGCTTTTATGAGAATGATGATTAAAGAAATTCTGACGAAAAACGGTTTTACCGTTGTAGGGGAAGCAAGCGATGGCGCGCAAGCCCTTGAAAAATACAAAGAATTGGGACCAGACCTGGTTACGATGGATATTACCATGCCAGAAATGGATGGAATCACTGCACTGAAAGAAATTCGCAAAATTGATCCGAATGCACGTATCATTATGTGTTCAGCAATGGGGCAGCAGGCCATGGTAATCGATGCGATCCAAGCGGGCGCGAAAGACTTCATTGTAAAACCATTCCAAGCAGATCGTGTAATTGAAGCGATCAAGAAAACACTGGGATAAGAATGAGTTTCCAAAAATTTGGAGGCATCCTGCTGAGCATTTGCTGCGTCATCCTGCTGCTGGTTGGATTCCATCCTGCAAACGCCTATGCAGACGAAAAAACATCCGTCTGGGACACACTCCAAAATCCATCCGCCGTCAAACAATCAGACGGCGGCACTGCTTCACAGCCGGAGAGTCCACTGCTTGCTTCGAAAGAGTCTCCGAGCGGTTTTATGCTTTTCCTGCAAGTTGTGTTTTCATTAGGATTAATTATTGTGTTAATTTATCTCTTGCTTCGCTTTTTGGCGAAGAAGCAAGTGGGAAACAGTCAGAGTGGACCGATGCGTGTCGTCAGCAGTCTATCATTGGGAAGCAGCAAAACCTTACACCTTGTCATGATAGGCGACTCCTTATACATTTTGGGGATTGGCGACAGCGTGCAGCTCATCCGCCATATTCCGGCAGGAGATGAGATGGATCTTTTGCTTGCAGAAGCGGAGATCAAGACGCAAGCAAAAACACTTCCTGATTGGTTCCCTTTCTTACGAGGTAAGAAAGCTTCGGAAATAGAGCTTCCATTCACGACCCAACCTGCCCCTGATGTGCATTCTTTCTCGGAGCTGCTGGAACGGCAATGGGAAGAGGTAAATCAGGACAAACATCCAAAGGCAAACTGGCAAGATGGAGACAACGGAGGTGGGAGATCGTGAAGAAGATCATGCCGTTGTTGCTCATGCTTCTTATCGTACTCGCGCTTCCAACAATTGCATCAGCGGCTCCGAACGTTCCACTGATTCCAAATGTTGATTTGAAAATCGGTGGAGGTACGGGAAGTACGCAAGAAACCTCAACGGCCGTGCAATTGCTGCTGATTTTAACCGTACTGTCAGTTGCGCCCGCAATACTTTTGTTGACAACTTGCTTTACCCGAATTGTCGTAGTATTGTCTTTTGTCCGAAATGCGCTTGGCACGCAACAAATGCCACCCAACCAAGTACTGGTTGGATTAGCCCTGTTTATGACGTTTTTTATCATGAGCCCGACGTTGGCCCAGGTCAATGAAAAAGCAGTGCAACCTTTTATCGCGGGGAAAGTTACGCAGGAACAAGCGTTGACGGCTGCGGCGATCCCGATGAAAGAGTTCATGGCAAAGCAGACCAGACAGAAGGATTTGGCGCTTTTTCTTCAATATACAAAAGCGGAACAGCCCAAATCGGTACAGGATATTCCATTAACGGCACTTGTACCGGCCTATGTCATCAGTGAATTAAAAACGGCCTTTCAGATAGGCTTCATGATTTTTATTCCATTCCTTGTCATCGACATGATCGTTTCAAGTATTTTGATGGGGATGGGGATGATGATGCTGCCGCCAGTGATGATCTCGTTGCCGTTTAAGATTTTGCTGTTTATTATGGTCGACGGTTGGTACCTGGTCGTTAAGTCACTATTATTAAGCTTTTAGCGGAAGTGTTGATTTGCATCAAAAAAGGAGGAGACAAGCATGACACAAGAATTACTCATGCAAATCGCGCAAAGTGCCGTATACACGATTTTGTTGGTAGCGGCTCCTGCTCTCGGTGTGGGTCTGCTCGTAGGTCTGCTTGTCAGTGTCTTCCAAGCGACAACCCAGATACAAGAACAAACACTGGCTTTTATCCCAAAGATCGTAGCCATTTTAGCTACAATGATTATCGCGGGACCTTGGATGTTGCGTGTTGTTGTAGAATTCGCGATGAATATCTTCGGCAATTTGCACAGATTTGTAGGCTAATCAGATGGATTTGTTCTATCATTACTTGCCGATCTTCTTGCTGGTGTTTGTTCGCATGACGTCATTCTTTCTGACTGCGCCGATTTTTTCTACGAGAGGCGTACCCAATCAAGTGAAGATTGGATTGGGATTTTTGCTTGCAGTTATTAGTTTTTCTTATATTCCTACAACGACCGCGATCCCATTAGATCTATTTTTTATTGTGTATGTCCTGAAAGAAGTGCTGGTCGGTTTAATCTTAGGATTCATTTGTGAAATGGTCTTTTTCACGATACAAATCGCCGGCGGATTGATGGATTTACAGATGGGGTTGGCGATGGCGAATATTATCGACCCACGAACTGGCACATATGTACCGATCACGGGTACCTTTAAAAATATTTTAGCTACGCTATACTTCCTCTCGATCAATGGTCACCACATGCTGATCAAAGGGATGATCAGCAGCTATAAGGCGATACCGGTAGATGGCATGTGGGCTGCTTTTGGAGAGGAACAAGTTTTCATGCATGTAGTGAAAGTATTTAGCAATATGTTCGCGGGCGCTTTTTTGATGGCAGCGCCAATCGTCGTCGCGTTATTCCTTGTAGATCTCTCTCTTGGTATTATCGCCAAATCAGTCCCACAATTTAATATTTTTGTGGTAGGTTTGCCGATAAAACTGATTGCCAGTTTTTTACTACTGGTTGTGGTCTTCCCAGCATTCTTCATCGTACTAAGTGGACTATTTGAAAAGATGTTCATGGCAATGGCGGAGATGATGACATTATTGGGGGGATCGCCATGACAGGTCCCACATTCATTTTAAGGCTTGACCTGCAGTATTTTAACGGAGAAAAAACAGAGAAACCTACACCCAAGAAATTACAAGATGCCCGCAATAAAGGGCAGGTCGCCAAAAGTCCGGATTTATCTCCTGCTTTTGTCCTTGTCGCAGTTTTTGCTGTATTAATGGTCTTTGGTTCCTCCATGTATGACTCGTTTTTGCGGATTATGAGAGAGTCTTTGATGACCTATGCGACATGGGAAGTGAATCAGGAAAATCTGTCGGTCATCACCATGCAGCTGTTGATTGAATCAGCCAAGATTGTAGGACCGATTTTAGGCATTGTGTTGGTAATCGCACTGGCTGTGAACTACATGCAAGTAGGAGTACTGTTCACAACAGAGCCGTTAATGATGAAGTTGTCGAAGTTAGATCCGATTCAGGGGGCTAAGCGCATATTTTCTCTGCGTTCCCTGGTTGAACTACTCAAATCATTACTGAAAATCTCAACAGGGATCCTCGTCGCCTACATGGTTTTATGGGATATCAAAGAAGAGGTAGTGAGACTTTCGCTGACGTCAGTGGAAAGTGTTCTTATCTTTGCAGCGACCGAAGCCGTAAAAGTAGGCTTGTATATAGGCATTCTGCTGGTGATCCTAGGGGCATTCGATTTCTTTTATCAGAAATACGAGCACATGAAAAACTTACGGATGTCCAAGCAAGACATTAAGGACGAGTACAAAAAGTCCGAAGGGGATCCGTTGATTAAAAGCAAGATCAAGGAACGCCAACGTCAAATGGCCATGCGCAGGATGATGCAGGAGGTTCCGAAAGCCGACGTAATCATTACCAACCCAACTCACTTTGCGGTGGCAATCCAGTATGAAGCTGGTACGATGACAGCCCCTACGGTGATTGCGAAAGGACAGGATTACGTAGCGCTGAAGATCAAGGAAATTGCGAAGAAAAACGGTGTGATCACCATGGAAAACAAGCCACTGGCTAGGGCACTTTTCAGTCAGGTGGAAATTGGTCAACAAATTCCGGAAGAAATGTTTAAAGCGGTCGCTGAAGTACTGGCGTATGTCTACAAATTGCAAGGAAAAGCGAAGTAAATTACACGTACACATTTAGATGAAGAAAGGAGGAGACGAGGTGAGATTTAAAGAGCTTGGCGTCATTTTTTTCGTCATCAGCATCGTGGTCATGATGGTGATTCCGTTACCAACTGCCTTGCTTGATTTGTTGCTGATCTTGAACGTATCCCTATCCTTGACGATCTTGCTCGTCTCCATGAATACAAAAGAAGCGTTGGATTTTTCCATCTTTCCGACGTTGCTGCTTGTTACGACGTTATTTCGACTGGCTTTGAACGTGTCGACAACTCGAAATATTCTCTCGCATGCGGAAGGCGGAAAAGTGATTGAAGCTTTCGGTAGCTTTGTGGTTGGGGGGAATCAGGTTGTCGGCTTTGTTGTATTTTTAATCTTGGTTATCATTCAATTTATCGTCATTACCAAAGGTTCGGAACGTGTAGCAGAGGTTGCAGCACGCTTTACCTTGGATGCGATGCCCGGTAAACAGATGAGTATCGATGCTGATTTGAATGCCGGCATGATTAATGAACACGAAGCCCGTGCCCGTCGTCAAAAGATTGAACGAGAAGCGGACTTTTATGGAGCGATGGATGGTGCGAGTAAATTTGTAAAAGGGGATGCCATCGCCGGGATCATTATCTTTGTGATCAACATTATCGGTGGATTCATCATTGGAATGCTCATTCACGATATGAGTTTCAGTGAAGCATTGTCGAAATTTACGCATATGTCCATCGGGGATGCACTGGTCAGCCAAATTCCAGCGCTCCTTATCTCGACCGCTACCGGTATTATTGTTACACGAGCAAATTCCGAGGGTGGTTTAGGGCAAGATATTACAGAACAAATCTTTAGTTCTCCGCGTTTGCTGTACATTGTAGCGGGAGCAATCACGTTGCTAGGTCTATTCACACCGATTTCCCTGCTGCCTGTAGCACCAATCGCAGCCATTCTAGCTTTTGCTGGGTGGAAAATGTCCAATAAACAAAAAACGCAAATGGCTGAATCCGCTTTCCATGAAGAAGAACAACAGATTGAAGAGGTCCGTAGTCCGGAAAGTGTAGTTAACCTGCTGCAGGTGGATCCCATTGAGTTTGAGTTCGGTTATGGTTTAATTCCTCTGGCGGATGTAAAACAAGGTGGAGACTTGTTGGACCGCGTGATTATGATTCGTCGCCAGTGTGCGCTTGAACTGGGAATTGTTGTCCCTGTTATCCGTATTCGTGACAATATCCAACTGCGCCCCAATGAATATGTAATCAAAATCAAGGGCAACCAGGTTGCCAAGGGAGAAATTTTGCTCGATCACTACCTAGCAATGAGTCCTGGTTTTGATGATGATAACGTGATTGGGATTCCTACTACGGAACCTGCGTTTGGATTGCCTGCATTATGGGTAACAGAAGAATATAAGGAAATTGCTGAGCTCTCTAGCTATACGGTGGTGGATCCGCCATCCGTAGTCGCAACGCATCTCACAGAGATTATCAAACGTCATGCTCACGAATTGTTGGGACGTCAAGAGACACGCGCACTGATCGACAATATTCGTGAAACGATGCCGGTTTTGGTGGACGAGCTTGTGCCTGGACTCTTATCGATTGGCGATGTGCAGAAGGTATTGCAGAAGCTGTTGAAGGAAAAAATTTCGATTCGCAACCTCAGCATTATCTTGGAAGCATTAGCCGATCAAGCTGTGTATACCAAAGATACCGATGTGTTGACGGAGTACGCACGTCAGGCATTATCGCGTCAAATTACTTTGCAATTTAGTGAGCAAGGGCAACCGATGCGCGTGATTACGGCGGGACCTGGTCTGGAAAAAGCAATCTCGGAGCGTGTTGAACAGACGGAGCAAGGAACGTACCTCGCGATCGATCCGGAAACTTCTCAGCTAATCTACGAAAATTTAACTGAGCAAGTGAACCGAATGGTCAATGCTGGGCAGCAACCGATTATTCTTGCTTCACCGGCAATCCGGATGTACATGAGACAGCTCATGGAGAGAATGATGCCGGATATTCCAGTCATCTCCTACAGCGAGTTAGAACCCCATGTTGAAGTTCAAAGTGTTGGGATGGTGAATATCTAGTGAGAGTGAAGCGATATATCGTCGATTCGATGCCGGAAGCGATGGAAAAGATCAGGATTGAGCTAGGGAAAGATGCCATCATCTTGAACAGCAAACCGATTAAGACAGGCGGCTTTCTGGGGATGTTCAGCAAACAACAGATTGAAGTCATTGCGGCTGTCGAAGAAAAAAACGTCGTTCAGCCAAAAGCGGAAGCTGCAAGCAAAAAAGAAAAACTGGTTGCAACGGTGCCGGTACCTAGTGCAGCACAGGCTTACCGGAACTCTGGCGGAGGGGATTCAAGTATCCGTACCCTCGAAAAACCTGTAGCGGTGGAGGCACGAACTCCATCCATGCAACCAACTGCCACTCTGCAGCTTCAGCCAGAGACTGTTCCTCCAAAAACGATGCCGATCATGCCAGTGTCTTCAGAACAACCATTGCGCACGGGGCAGACGACTGCTGTCCGTCCACAAGAGCAACCGGCAGCATTAGAGAATCAGGATTTGGCACAAGAGCTTCGCGATATGAGAGAGATGTTTCGAAAACTGTTGTTAAAGGGAAATGATAAACATCTCCCTTCCTCTATCGCACAGGTTCGCGATCACCTGCTTGAGCAGGAAGTGGAAGAAGAGCTCGTATCCACGATTATTGCTGATCTGCTGAAAAGGTTTGAACAACCTGAGGAAACCACGGAGGAAGAGGCGCTACAAGCTGCGATGGATGTGGTACGTGCGCGAATCAGTAAACACACGGAGGCACCTGCTCGTATTGAGCGCACTGCAAAATGCGCATTTTTCTTTGGGCCAACAGGTGTTGGGAAAACGACAACGATCGCCAAGCTTGCGGCAGAATGCATGCTGAAGGAAAAACGGAAAGTTGGATTTATTACCTCGGATACGTTTCGGATTGCCGCTGTAGAACAACTTAGAACCTACGCAAACATTTTAAACGTGCCAATGGAAGTCGTATTCTCGCCAGGTGAAATCGGACAAGCGCTGGAAAAATTGAGACACTGTGACTTAATCCTCGTGGATACAGCGGGGCGTAACTATCGAAATGATGAATACGTCACGGCGATCAAGGAGCTTTTGGATTACGGAGAAACAAGCGTACATTATCTGGTGTTGAGCTTGACCGCAAAATACAGCGATATGCAGGCGATTGCGAGCAACTTCTGCGATATTCCAAACGCACGTGCGATCTTTACGAAGGCAGATGAAACAAAAGCGTATGGTCCTATCTTGAACATTGTCGATCGGTATAAACTCGCGCTCTCGTACATTACGACCGGGCAAAATGTACCCGATGACATTGTATTGGCAACCCCCGAACGAGTGACAAAAATGATCGTGGGGGACGATACGTATGCATGATCAAGCAGCACAGTTGCGTGAGCGGTTGCAACGAAGCGCCCAAGGACGTCCCACCCGTTTGGTGACAGTGACCAGTGGGAAAGGCGGAGTGGGAAAGTCCAATTTTACCTTGAATTTTGCACTAGGTCTCATTGAACAAGGACAAAAGGTTGTCATTTTCGATGTCGATGTCGGTTTTGCAAATTTGGATGTACTGATGGGGATCTCATCCAAGCACAATTTACTGGAATTGTTGGAGCCAGGTCGTACTGTTTCCGACATCATGGAAAAGGGACCAAATGGTCTGGAGTTCATTCCAGGGGGTTCCGGATTTACACAGCTGATGCAACTGGATGACGAAAAATTGGACACGCTCTTTTCACGGTTGGAAGATTTACAAGGATATGCGGATACCATTTTGTTTGATACGGGGGCAGGAGTTTCGAATGAATCCATGCGTTTCATGTTGGCCTCGGATGAGGTTCTCCTTGTCACAACACCGGAACCGACAGCGATTACAGATGCTTACGCCGTCATCAAAATGATTCATTCGAAAAATCCGCAGACCAACATCCGGCTTGTGATTAATCGGGTAAGTTCGGAAAAAGAAGGAAAGGGCACTGCAGACAAGCTTTCCATGGTGGCAAAACGATTCCTTGACATGGAACTACCCACACTGGGATATGTACCTGATGACGGAATTGTAACCAAAGCGGTGAAACAGCAAAAACCTTTCTTCCTATCCTATCCTCATTCACAAGCAAGCAAAGGGATTCGTGATCTGGTTAACAGCTATCTGCAGGCCGATCAAAGGCAAGCAGAGACGTTTGGCGGGATACGAGGGTTCCTAACAAAAATGAAGCGATTCATTGGATAGCGCTCATTAGGATCGATGAAGGGAGCTGCAACAACATGAGCAAAATTCGGGTTCTCGTCGTGGACGACTCAGCCTTTATGCGTAAGGTGATTACCGATTTATTAAACCAGGACCCGTCTATAGAAGTAGTCGATCGTGCTAGAAATGGTATCGAAGGCATCGAGAAGGTCAAGCAATTGAAACCTGATGTCGTTACGTTAGATATTGAGATGCCATTGATGAATGGATTGGATGCTCTGCAGCAATTGATGAAGGAGTGCCCATTGCCAGTTGTCATGTTGAGCAGTTTGACCAAGGAAGGCGCGGATGCAACGATTCGGGCTTTAGAATTGGGAGCATTTGATTTTATTACCAAGCCTTCCGGGTCGATCTCTCTGGACATTCATAAAGTTGCTGATGATCTGTTGGAAAAAGTAAAGGCGGCAGCTCAAACAAAGGGCAGACAGCGAAACATACATATTTCGCCGATTAAAAAAGTTCCGCCGACTTTGGAGAAAGCTGCAGCCCCTGAGCAAAAAGCACCAGTCACAAAAGAACCGACGCGAGCCATGGGAGGAAGGGCAGCCAAATTGGTAGCAGTTGGAACTTCAACAGGCGGACCCAAAGCTCTACAAACATTGCTGACTGCTCTTCCTGCCAGTATGGATGCGCCGCTCGTGATCGTTCAACACATGCCGCCGGGCTTTACAAAATCCTTGGCTCAACGACTTGATACGCTTTGTGCGATTCGGGTAGTGGAAGCAGAGGATGGACAATGGATTGAGCCGGGAACGGCTTACATTGCTCCAGGCGGCTATCATTTCGAAGTACATCAGGCCGGGGATCGCTTAAAAGTGCACCTGCACCAGGCTGAGCCCAGAGGGGGGCATCGACCCTCCGTCGACGTTTTGTTTGAATCCGTTAGTGGATTGACAAATTTGAAAAAATGGGCAATTATCATGACAGGCATGGGTAGTGATGGGACCAAGGGCCTAAAGCAAATGAAGGAAAAAGATCAGGTTTTCAGTATTATTGAAGATGAATCAAGTTGCATCGTATTTGGGATGCCAAGAGCAGCAATACAAGCAGGATTGGCCGATAAAGTAGTCCCATTGGATAAAATAGCGGAAACGCTGGTCAAGCTTGTCAACTGACTGGGAGGTGGATGTAAATGGACATGAATCAATACTTAGACATGTTTATCGAAGAGTCAAAGGAGCATCTGCAGGCAATTAACTCCAACCTGCTTGTGCTGGAGTCAGAACCGGATAACATCCAGATTGTAAATGAGATTTTCCGATCCGCCCATACCTTAAAAGGAATGGCAGCAACGATGGGCTTTGAAGATATGGCGAGCTTGACCCATGAAGCCGAAAACGTACTCGATATGATTCGTAATCATAAACTCAAGATCAATAGCGACATCATGGATGTGATTTTCCAGAGTGTCGATTTGATTGAAGGAATGGTCTATAACATCATCGAAGGCGGCGATGGATCTGCCGACGTTTCGAAACCTGTCGGCCTGCTGCGTGCGATCGTATCAGGGGATATGACCGCTGTGGCAGCCGGACAAGCTTCTGTGGAAGCGGAGGTAACGGTTACAGCCACGGAACATCATCATGATCTGGATGAATTCGCGCTTACCGTGATGCGACAATCAAAAGAAGCCGGTAACAATCTGTTCTGGGTCAAAGTAATCCTGCAGGAAAGTTGTATGCTCCGTGCAGCAAGGGCATACATGGTGTTTGATCAGCTGGAAAATAACGGTGAGATCATCAAATCAACACCGTCTGTTGAGGACTTGGAAAACGAACGATTCGATTACGAATTTGAACTGATCTACGTCACCATGAAGTCAATGGAAGAGATTAAGAAACTGGTCGAAAATGTTTCAGAAGTGAAGGAAGTGCTGATTGAAACGGTCGACGTATTGAATCATCAAGTCCAAGTGGAAGAAGCGAAAAAAGAAACAGCTGCGGCACAAGCGGTTGAAAAGAAACCGACTGCCGATACACCTGCAGCTTCCGCGGGTCCGGCGAAAAAAGTTTCGACCGGGAAAACCATTCGTGTGGATATTGAGCGTCTAGACATCTTGATGAATCTATTCAGTGAGCTGGTCATCGACCGCGGTCGTCTGGAGCAACTTTCCCGTGAGATTGGCCGGGGTGAGCTTTCTGAGACAGTTGAGCATATGAGTCGAATCAGCGGTGATTTGCAAAATATCATTCTTACAATGCGCATGGTACCGGTGGAGCAAGTTTTTAACCGTTTCCCTCGCATGGTTCGTGACTTGGCGAAAGACTTGAACAAGAAAGTGAATTTGGAAATCTTCGGTGCCGAAACCGAGCTGGATCGCACGGTCATTGATGAGATTGGCGACCCACTTGTTCACTTGCTGCGCAACTCCATTGACCATGGAATTGAAATGCCTGCGGAACGCAAAAAGAATGGAAAGCCGGAAGAAGGTACTGTCCAATTAAAAGCGTACCACAGCGGTAACCATGTGTTCATCGAAGTGAAAGACGATGGTGGAGGGATCAGCAAAGAAGGCGTCCTGAAGAAAGCCATTGAGCGCGGAATTGTAAACCCAGCTACGGCTGAAAATTTGAGCGACAAGCAAATCTTTGAATTGTTGTTCGCTTCAGGCTTCAGTACAGCAGAAGTCATTACCGATATTTCAGGTCGCGGTGTAGGTCTTGATGTTGTGAAAAGCAAGATCGAATCGCTCGGGGGTAGTGTAAGTGTCGATTCGGTGCGCGGTGAAGGCACGACCTTCCTCATTCAACTGCCGCTTACCCTCTCCATCATTTCTGCGATGCTGGTGCAAGTGGAAAACGAAAAATATGCGGTTCCATTGAGCTCCATTATCGAAACAGCCGTGTTCCGCAAAGACGAGATCATGCTGGCACATCGTCAAAAAGTAATCGATTTCCGTGGACGAGTGGTACCGCTCGTATCACTGAAAGGCATTTTCCAAGTGCCTGATCAAGGAAATGGAAACGATGACGATGAAGTAGCGGTAGTCATTGTGCGCAAAGGGGAAAAAATGGCCGGTCTGGTTGTCGATTCCTTTATCGGCCAACAAGAGGTTGTTCTGAAATCCCTGGGCAAATATCTCGTCAATGTCTTTGCGATCTCCGGCGCAACGATCCTAGGAGACGGTCAAGTAGCGCTGATCATCGATTGTAATGCACTGATTAAATAGAGGAGGGGCTGCATCATGTTAGAACAAAAAGAGATCATCGGGGAAGTAAAAGTAATCGTGTTTCGTTTGCAGGATGAAGAATACGGAGTGGAAGTGAACCAAGTCCTCTCCATTGAAAAATTGGACCATATTACACGCGTGCCACGCACCCCTGCATTCGTTAAGGGTGTAATCAATTTGCGCGGGGTGGTAACACCGATCATCGATCTGCGCAGTCGTTTTGGATTGGACGAGGCATCTTATACCGAAACCACACGTGTGATTATCGTGGCTGTGAATGAATTGGAAGTCGGTTTGATCGTAGATGCAGCGAATGATGTCATTGATATTCCAGTAAATGCAATTGAACCAGCGCCAGAAGTTGTCGGCGGCGTAGAAGCGGTATACCTGCGGGGCGTTGCGAAGCTGGAAAAGCGTCTCTTAATTTTGCTGAATCTTGATAAAGTGTTGAATACCGAAGAAATGAAACAACTTGATACATTAGAGGTTTCCTAAGATGAGTTTGTTTAACAACTTCGGCGAGTTTCAAATTGATGTTCTGCGTGAAGTGGGCAATATCGGTGCGGGCAATGCGGCAACAGCATTGTCCAAACTGATTCAAAAAGAAGTGGATATGAAAGTTCCGCAGGTGAAAATCCTCGGGTTTGACGAGATCGCCGATTTTGTAGGCGGAGCAGAGGCACTTGTCGTAACTGTCTTTCTGCGGGTTGAAGGGGATTGTCCCGGCAATATGTTCTTCATTGTCGATTATGCTTCTGCCCGTAACTTGCTGCGAAAACTATTTGGTATGCAAGAGACTGTGGAAGCTGATGAGCAGTTGTCTGAGATGGAACTGTCCGCCTTGCATGAAATTGGCAATATTTTGGCAGGTTCCTATCTTTCCTCTCTTGCTGATTTTACCAATCTGAATATGCAACCGTCTGTACCTGCATTGGCGATCGACATGGCAGGAGCCATCCTCAGCTATGGTTTAATTGAACTAGGGAACTCCGGTGATTTTGCACTTACGATTGATACTGCCTTTTTTGAAGGAAATGAAGAAGTGGAAGGACACTTCTTCTTGCTCCCCGATCCGGATTCATTGGAAAAATTATTTTCTGCATTAGGAGTTCCGCTAGATGGAAATTATTAAAATAGGAATGGCTGATTTAGGGGTTAGCAAATCTCCGGATCGATTGCGAACCACCGGTTTAGGTTCGTGCGTAGGTGTTGTTTTATATGATGCTACCAAGAAAATTGCCGGTATGGCACATGTGATGCTGCCTGATTCGTCTCTGGCGAAAGGGAACGAGTTTAATATCGGGAAGTATGCGGATACAGCCATTCCACAGTTGATCAAGGAAATGGAACAGGCTGGATCATCCGTAAAAAATCTAATTGCAAAAATGGCTGGCGGTGCACAAATGTTTTCTTTCCTATCTGGAAATGATACGATGAGGATAGGTCCGAGAAATGTCGAAGCTTGTAAAACGATGCTGAAAGAGGCCGGTATCCGGATTGTTGCCGAAGACACCGGAGGGAATTGCGGACGCACCATTGAAATGGATTCGGAAACAGGGATCCTGCAAATTCGTACAGTAAATCAAGGTGTTAAGGACGTATAAAGAGATGGTAGGTACATTTGTAGTCAACATTTCCATAGGAATCATCGCTTTTGTAATCACGATGGTAACGGCACTTCCAGGGAACGTGTTTTTGGTTTCCCTGGAGCGTGCCGTCTATGCCTTTATTCTGTTCTTCCTAGTTGGGTACCCGATTCGCTGGATGACCGGGATGATCTTTTCTTCGCCTGCTGAAAAAGATGAAGCAGGCAAGCAAATTGATTTGGTGACGCCAGACGAAAGTGCTGAGGATAACTCGAAGCAAGAGGAAGCGGAGTTAAAGGAAGCTTTCACACCATTCACAGCAACTCGCATTGAGCGAAAAGATGAAGAAACAGACCCGACAAATATCGCAAACGTGATTAGGCGGTTAACTGACGACTAAAGGTTGGTGATTTGCGAATGACTCGACTCAACCATCAAGACAAAGCTAAAGAATTCGACAAATGGATCCTATGGAAGCAAGAAGGAGATAAAGACGCGGAGCTAGATCTCATTACGCGTTTCTTGCCGCTTGTCACGAAGGTTGCCAACAAATTAGCGATTGGTTTACCTAATACGGTTGATAAAGATGATTTGATCAGTTTTGGCCGCTTTGGCTTGTTAGATGCCCTGCAAAAATTTGATTATACACGCGGACTTCAATTTGAGACATATGCCATGTGGCGTATTCGCGGAGCCATGATCGACGGCTTGCGTGAAAATGATTGGATCCCACGTACGGTACGCGATAAAGCGAAGAAGATCGAAGAGGCATATTTATACCTTGAGCAGAAAAACATGCGCACACCGACCGATTCGGAAGTATGTGAATACTTAGGACTAACAGAAAAAGAATTGCAGCAGGTTCTTTTTGATACATCCCTTGCCTCCATGGTTTCCATTGATGAATCCGTCGGGGATGAGGACGAGCAGAAAACCGCCCGTCATACGTATTTGGTGGACGAGCTTACGCCAAGACCAGATGCAGTCGCCGAATCGAATAATATGAAAGAAGTGCTCTCCAAAACGATCGACAAGCTGCCGGAGAAGGAACGTTTGGTGGTTTCCTTGTTTTATTTTGAGGAGCTGACCCTATCGGAAATTGCAGAAGTTATGAATCTGTCGCCTTCACGTATTTCGCAATTGCATTCAAAAGCCATTTTTCGATTGCGTTCTTCTTTAACCAGATGGAAGTCACAACTCATGTAACATGTTTCTTTGTGGATAAGGAGTAGAGAGAAAGCAGCTTGAGAGAGGGGTATGAAAAATGGAGAACAGCAACTATACGCTGACGGTGACAGTTGCCCAAGATAAAATGGAAGCACAAATTCTCCTTCAGTCTGATAACCGTGACATTAAGATCTCTGAAGGCGAAATTAAAGATGCCCTGTCTGCGCAAGGCATTCGCTATGGGATTGTAGAAGAGACGATACAGAAACTTTCTGAAAACGCAGGGCAATATGTAGGAATTCCCCTTACTATAGCCTGTGGCACGCCAGCTGTGCCTGGTACAGATGCTCGTGTCGAATACATATTTGCAAAAGAAGCCAGCGGTGAGATTCGTCCAAAAGAAATGGAAGATGGCCGAGTTGACTATTACAACGTTTCCAATATCGCGAATGTCACGAGAGGTCAGCTGCTGGCCCAGAAATATCCGCCCGAACCTGGGAAACCCGGAATTGCCGTTACCGGCGAACAAGTGGCCCCAAAGCCGGGAAAAGAAGCAACGATTAAAGTAGGAAAAAACGTCGTCTTGAATCAAGACCGCACACTTCTCTATGCGGCTATCGACGGTTTAGTATCGTTTACCGACAACGACAAGGTAAACGTTTTTCCCGTTTTTGAGGTAAATGGAGATGTAGACTTCGGAGTGGGAAATATTGATTTTGTGGGGACGGTTGTGGTACGTGGCAGCGTTCCAAGCGGTTTTCGGATCAAGGCAGCCGGAGATATCCGCATTCTCGGCAGTGTGGAAGGCGCTGAGCTGGAAGCAGGCGGTTCTGTTGAGATCAAGAGCGGGATTGTCGCGCAAGACAAAGGGCATGTCATCGCAGGTCTGAATGTCGTGACATCGTTTATTCAAAATGGCAATGTAACCGCGGGCCGAGATGTAACGGTATCACAGAGTATCATGTTTTCACAGGTGAAAGCCGGGAAAAATGTGCTATGCAATGGTCCGAAGGGGATCATCATCGGTGGAACGATTCAGGCTGGTGAAAGAATTGTGGCCCGCGTCATTGGAAACTCCAGTGCCACCCCTACTGTATTGGAAGTAGGCGTAAAGCCTGAGCTGCGTGCAGAAATGACCGAAATCAGTAAAGAGCTGCAAACAACCTATGAAAGCATGCGCAAAACGGATCAGGGCTTGGCTGTGCTTGATCAGATCCTACAGGCAGCAGGTGAACTGCCGCCGGATAAAAAAGTCATGCAAGTGAAACTGACCAATACGCGTTTGATTCTAGAAAAAGAAATAAAACGTTTGGAAGCCCGGAGAAAAGAAGTGGAAGCCCAACTCGTCGGGGACTCTCCAGCCTTGGTCGAAGTCAATAGCTTGATGTACCCGGGAATCAAACTCGTTTTTGGCAAAATGGTTCGTTTTATCAAACAGGAGTTTTCACGGACACGATTTGTTGTGCTTGATGGGGAAATTCGGACTGCCACTCTGATCTAACCGAGGCTCCATGAAAGAGTAGGTTACTCTTAATGAGGGGAGTGTCTGGCGATGAGTTTGAAAGCAGTAGAATTGCAAATTGCCCTGCCGCGTACCCAGGAAGCAGGCAAGATCCAAGAACAAATCCAATATCGGCAAACACATGAGCAGCAGGCAGCCATTGATCAAAGAAATGAGCAAGATCAAGCCATGCGGCAGCGTACGACCAACATAAACGAAACCGATAAAGGACAGATTAGAGATAAGCAAGAGAGACAAAAGAATCGCGAGCAAGACCAAGGAGAGCAAAAGCAACAACAACGACAAGATGGACACGGACAAGGATATCAAATGCGTGATCCATTTCGTGGTCGGCATGTAGATATATCGCTGTAAGACGAGTGTCTGCAAACCGCATAGAAAGAATAGGTGAGACGGATGGAGCAATCTTACTATCTCCTGCTTGGAGCCGGAGCGTTGATTATGATTGCGGCGTTGTTTCTGAAAAAAGGCAGCAGTCCTGCTTCGTTTGAGGCGGCTTCTGTTGCGAACAGGCAAGCAGAACGGGCCGAGATGGAGAAGGCGTTGCAACGTTTTGTGAAGCAAGTAAAGGAAGAAAATGATCGGCTGACCGGAGAAGTGAGAAATACACGACAAGAGCTTCATCAACTAATTGCTGCAGTTGAGGCGCGTGTCCAGACAGCAGAAATGATGATCACGCAATTGTCTAGCAATATCGTTTCCTCGACAGACTCTGGTGAACATACGGAAAAAAATCCTGTCAACGAGGATACATTAGCATTGCAGGAAAGGTACAGCCGGGTTTTTGAGTTGAAAAGGGAAGGTTTACATATTGATGAAATCGCCAAACGTTTGGGGGCGGGCCGCGGGGAGATCGAATTGATCTTCTCTTTAGCCAGCCCAAACGAAAGAGGGTCGGACCATGAAGCGTAGCTTATTGATGGGGTTTGGGGCAGGCTTGGTGTTCGCAGCTGGTTTTATGATTGTCTTTCCGCCGCAAGGCAATTCCGCTGTCATGACAAAGGAACAACTGCAAAGTGCGGCACAAGCCTATGACATGATACTGGTTTCCAAACAGGAATATGAAAAATGGAAAGAGCAAGAAGAGTCTGGAAACGAAGGAAAGACACCTACAACACCTGCAAAGCCAGTTAGTCCCACTTCCCCCAAGCAGGGGACTGGACAAGCACCAGATGCGCCCAAGACACCAGCTGGGGGGGCTGCGCCGGCCAAACCGACCGCTCCTGTTGATCAAGCTCCAGATGCGCCAAATGCACCTGCGGAAAAGGTCAGTTTTTCGGTAACGCCTGGCATGACAAGCGCAAATGTGGCTGCTCAGCTTGTAAAAGCGGGAGTATTGCCGCCGAACAATCAATTTATCCGAAAGCTGCGTGATCAAAACAAGCTGAATCGTATACGAACGGGTACATACAATCTTGAAAAAGGCATGTCCGAAGATGAGTTGATCAAGCTATTAACCACACCACCTCGCTTATAAGAGGTGGTTTTTTTCTTTCTCATATTTTTCCGTAAAGGGTTTCTTGCATTTGATTTTGCCATGTGATATATTTTTCTACGGTGTTGAATTCGCACGCCGACCAATCTTGGCAACGGTGCTGCTGAGAGGCAGTTTTGTCAGGAGATGCGGGCGGCGGAGGTTGGCACGACAAAAAACCAATCTAAGGAGGTGTGATTGTATGGCGGTTATCTCTATGAAACAACTGCTCGAGGCTGGTGTTCACTTCGGTCACCAAACTCGTCGTTGGAACCCGAAAATGTCCCGCTATATTTTCACCGAACGTAATGGTATTTACATCATTGACCTGCAAAAAACGGTCAAGAAAGTAGAAGAGGCGTACAACTTTGTGCGTGATTTGGCTGCTAGCGGCGGAAAAATCCTGTTCGTTGGTACCAAAAAACAAGCACAAGAATCCGTGAAAGAAGAAGCGGAACGTACAGGTCACTACTACATCAACCAACGTTGGTTGGGTGGTACACTGACTAACTTCACTACCATCCAAAAACGTACAGCTCGTCTGGCTGAGCTGAAACGTATGGAAGAAGACGGTACTTTCTCCGTACTGCCAAAGAAAGAAGTTATCAACCTGCGCAAAGAAATGGAGCGCCTCGAGAAATTCCTCGGCGGTATCTCTAACATGAATAAATTGCCTGACGCAATGTTCGTGATCGACCCGCGCAAAGAGCGCATTGCGATTGCAGAAGCTCGCAAACTCGGTATTCCAATCGTTGCGATTGTAGATACTAACTGCGACCCAGATGAAATCGACTACGTGATCCCTGGTAATGATGACGCCATCCGTGCGGTAAAACTGCTGACTGGTAAAATGGCAGACGCACTGGTTGAAGGTAGCCAAGGAACAGACCAAACAACAACTGCTTAATCTTACGAGGGTGGACTGAGGGTTTCAGAAACCTTCGTCCACTCTTTTTTGGTCGATAGGAATTGATGAAAAATCCCCATCGATCAAAAGGTAACAACTGCCCCGTCAAAGGATTAGCGGAGCCAAGTTTTCTTTATAACTCTGGGCCCCGCCCGGCAAAGAGCATGCTCACGCTGGGTGGGTTTTTTACAGGAAAAGAAGCTACCTGTTTTTTCTATTCCAACCATATCGAGGAGGAATTACAATGGCAATTAGTGCACAATCCGTTAAGGAACTGCGTGAAAGAACTGGCGCAGGTATGATGGACTGCAAAAAAGCGTTGGAAGAAACCAACGGCGACATGGAAAAAGCGATTGACCTTCTGCGTGAACGCGGAATCGCGAAAGCTGCGAAAAAAGCAGGACGTATTGCTGCTGAAGGTTTGACTGCAATTGCAACTGCAGGGAACAAAGCAGCTATCGTAGAAGTAAACTGCGAAACTGACTTCGTAGCGAAAAACCCTGAGTTCCAAACACTCGTAAAAGACATCGCTGAGCACGTAGTAGGTCAAAACCCTGCAACTGTAGAAGCAGCGCTGGAACAACCATTCAAAGGCGCTGGCGAAACCCTCGCTCACGTAATCAACGAGAAAATCTCCACAATCGGGGAAAACATCTCCCTGCGTCGCTTCTCCGTTGTTGAAGTATCCGATGGCGTAATTGGCGGATACCTCCACATGGGTGGAAAAATCGGCGTGGTAGTTGCTTTGGAAGGCTCCAAAGACGAAGGCCTCGCGAAAGATCTGGGCATGCACGTAGCAGCTTCCAACCCACGTTTCATTGATCGCAGCGAAGTATCTGCTGATGAGATCGAACGTGAGCGCGAAGTATTGAAAAATCAAGCGCTGTCTGAAGGCAAACCAGAAGCAATCGTGGAAAAAATGGTGGAAGGCCGCCTCTCCAAATACTTCGAAGAATACTGCCTGGTAGAGCAACCATTTGTAAAAGATCCAGACAAAAAAGTTTCCGCTCTGTTGAAAGATGCTGGAGCTACTGTGAAAACTTTCGTTCGCTTCCAAGTAGGCGAAGGTATCGAGAAAAAGCAAGAAGACTTCGCTGCAGAAGTAATGGCGCAAGTAAATAAGCAATAATTGATAGATAGGGAACACCTGTGTGTTCCCTATTTTTAAAACAAGAGGATGAATGGAGGCACTCGAAAATGCCACTTCCTGCCTATAAACGAGTTGTGTTAAAGTTAAGTGGAGAAGCGCTTGCCGGTGATGTCGGCTATGGGATTGATCCAAAAGTCATTTTCTCCATCGCAAACCAGATCAAAGAAATCGTTGAACTGGGTGTACAAGTAGCAGTTGTCGTGGGTGGAGGAAATATTTGGCGCGGTCTGTCGGGAAGCTCAAAAGGTATGGATCGTGCAACAGCTGATTACATGGGAATGTTGGCGACCATCATGAACTCACTCGCCTTGCAGGATGGTCTGGAAAAGGTTGATGTGCCGACACGCGTTCAAACATCGATTGAAATGAGACAGGTCGCAGAACCATACATACGTAGAAGAGCGATTCGTCATCTGGAAAAGAATCGGGTTGTCATCTTCGCAGCCGGTACAGGAAACCCTTATTTTTCAACAGATACCACTGCAGCCCTGCGTGCAGCAGAAATTGAAGCCGAAGTGATCCTGATGGCAAAAAACAAGGTGGATGGCGTCTATACGGCCGATCCATCTATCGATCCGACCGCAAGCAAATATGATGAGCTTACCTTCCTGGAAGTACTGAACAAAGGGTTAGGTGTAATGGATTCGACTGCATCCAGTCTGTGTATGGACAATCACATCCCGCTCATTGTATTTAACATAACGCAGGAAGGAAATATTCGCCGTGCTGTGATGGGCGAAAAAATTGGAACGCTAGTAAAGGGGGATTAACATGCCACAGTCAATATTGAAAGATATGGAAGAACGGATGACGAAAGCCATCGGAACGTTGAAAAAGGATTTGGCTACACTCCGTGCGGGGCGTGCCAATCCAGCGATGCTTGATAAAGTAGTGGTTGATTATTATGGAACGCCAACACCAATTAGCCAGTTGGCGAACATCAATGCACCTGAACCACGGATGCTGCAGATTCAACCATGGGATAAAGGCGCTCTGAAGGAAATTGATCGCGCTATTCAACAGTCTGATCTGGGATTGACACCTTCCAATGATGGTAATATCATTCGGATTGCCGTGCCGCCGCTTACAGAAGAGCGCCGCAAGGAATTGGTGAAAGTAGCTGGAAAAAGTGGTGAAGAGGCCAAAGTAGCCATCCGTAATATTCGCCGCGATGCAAACGACGAAATCAAAAAGCTGGAAAAAGCTGCAACGATTTCGGAAGACGAGTCCCGTCGTTATCAAGAGTCCATTCAAAAGACTACGGATAAATACATCGCAGAAGTAGACAAAATTGTAAAAGACAAAGAGAAGGATATTTTAGAAGTATAAGCCTTGGCATTCGGCATGATTGTATCCCCCTCAGTTTGAGGGGGAATTATGTCTATATCTCGCTTTCTGGGGGAAAGCTTTATGTTAGAGCGAATCGCGCATTTTTTTACGCGCACGAAAAAGCAAACAACAGCCATCGATACCAGTCTCAATGTGCCAGTGCATGTTGCAGTGATTATGGATGGAAACGGAAGATGGGCGAAAGCAAGAAGCTTGCCTAGAATAGCTGGTCACAGCGCAGGTATGAAAACAGTAAAAGAAGTAGTAAAGGCTGCTGACGCCATAGGCGTGAAATATTTGACCATGTATGCTTTCTCCACGGAGAACTGGAAGCGACCGCGGGAAGAAGTAGAATTTCTCATGAAACTTCCCCAAGAGTTTTTGTCGACTGAATTGGATGAATTGGTCGAACGGAATGTATGTGTGAAAATCCTGGGCAGTCAAGAAGAACTGCCTTCTCATACACGTCAAGCATTGGAAATTGCAGTAGAAAAAACAAAAGAAAATGATGGCTTGCAGCTTCATTTTGCCCTCAATTACGGAGGGCGCAAAGAGATTTGTGATGCGATGCAGGAAATCGCGCGTCAGATTGAAGCGGGTGTTCTTTCTTCTGATCAGATCGATGAAAAGACTGTTGAAGAGCATCTCTACTCAAGATCAATTCCAGATCCAGACTTGCTGATTCGGACTAGCGGAGAAATTCGTCTGAGCAATTTTATGTTGTGGCAATTAGCCTATACGGAATTATGGTTTACGGACGTATTGTGGCCAGATTTCACCAAAGATCATTTCAATGAGGCAATCGCCGAATACCAACGCCGTGCTCGCCGTTATGGTGCGGTATGACCCGAAGAGGTGGAAATAGTTGAAGCAACGGATCGTATCAGGGATTGTAGGTGGCATCGTTTTTCTCACAATGGTGTACGTGGGAGATGTCTGGTATTCATGGTTTGTATTCATTCTAGCGATCATCGGACTTTTTGAATTTTTATCGATGACGGGGATAAGGCCTGTGTCACTTCCGGGGTTACTCAGCTACGGACTGCTGGTGGGCATCATGTGGCCGCAACTCTACATCGCCAGGGGGCTCGAAATATCGCTGTCTCCGATTCTGATGTCCGTCATGATCCTTTTGTTGTTTTATTCGGTTTACCGGAAAAACAAGTTTCATATTGAACATGTCGCCCTTGCGATATTGGGGGCGTTATACATAGGGTTCGGATTTATGTATATGCTTGTTGCACGCAATGTACCGGAAAATGGCCTCATCTTGACTATTTTGGTCTTTCTCGGCATCTGGTCAACGGATTCAGGCGCTTATTTTGTTGGAAAAGCCATCGGAAAGCGGAAGCTATGGCCAGAGATTAGTCCTAACAAAACAGTAGAAGGGGCATTAGGGGGACTTGTGCTCGCGCTGCTGGTTGTAGGGACTGTAAATCTTCTGTTTGAAGCAGTCAGCCTCACACATGCTCTGGCAATAGCCCTGGTTGCAGGAATCCTAGGACAGATGGGAGACTTGATTGAATCCGCCATAAAGCGCCATTATGGAGTGAAGGATTCGGGAAACATCATGCCAGGTCACGGCGGTGTGCTCGATCGATGCGATAGTTGGCTGATTGTTTTTCCGATCCTGCATCTGCTGCAACTGATCGGCTAGCGTTAGGAAGAGGGAGAGGGACACCAAATGAGGAAAATCAGTTTGCTCGGTTCGACTGGCTCCATAGGCAAAAGTACATTGGAGGTTGTGACACAACACCCGGAGAAGTTTCAGGTGGTTGCGATGGCAGCGGGAGCAAATATAGAATTGCTGGCGGAGCAGATTCACATCTTCAAACCAAAAGTAGTTTCGGTAGGAAATGAACGTTCGATTCCAAGCCTACGAGAAATGTTAGGAGATTGCGATACGGAAATTATATGGGGAGAGGAAGGCCTACTGCAGGTTGCCGCTTATCCCGAGGCCGATTTTGTCATGACCGCAATTGTGGGAAGTGTGGGAGTAGCCCCGACATTAGCGGCTATCGAAGCGGGGAAAACGATTGGTCTTGCCAATAAGGAAACGCTGGTGAGTGCGGGCCATCTAGTCATGAAGGCAGCGAAGGAAAAAGGAGTAGCGATTATCCCCGTTGATAGCGAACACTCTGCTATTTTCCAATGCTTACAGGGAGAACGACGGGACGATGTTTCCAAAATCATCATTACTGCCTCTGGGGGATCCTTTCGTCAACGAACGCGCGCTGAGCTGCAAAATGTGACCGTCGCTGATGCGCTACAGCATCCCAACTGGAACATGGGAGCGAAAATTACGATTGATTCCGCTACTATGATGAACAAGGGATTTGAAGTCATCGAGGCACATTGGCTGTTTGGATTGCCGTATGAACAAATCGAATGTGTACTCCATTATGAAAGTATCATACATTCTATGGTAGAATATAAAGACAGGGCTGTCATGGCTCAGCTGGGTACACCTGACATGAAAGTGCCGATCCAATATGCGCTTAGCTATCCGGGGCGGATGTCGCTTATGACCGAACCTCTTGATTTGCTTAAGATCGGGACGCTGCATTTCGCGCCGATGGATGAGCAGCGTTATCCGTTGTTGCGGTTGGCCTATGAATGTGGCAAGCAAGGCGGTACCTTGCCTACGGTTTTGAATGCTGCCAATGAGGTTGCTGTGTCACGTTTTTTGCGGGGGGAGATTCGCTTCCTGACGATCGAGGAAATCGTGGAACGTGTTTGCGAGCAGCATGACAACACATCAAACCCGTCCCTTGAATGGATACAGGCAGCCGATGCATGGGCCCGCGAAAAAGCAACTGCATGGTCAGAGTAATACCTGTAACAACTAGTCTGGTATGAAAGGTGGCTAAAATCCTTGCCTTTTGCTCTGGATTCGCTCGAATCAATCCTTGCGATAATTGTTGTATTTGGTTTGTTGGTTTTCGTGCACGAACTGGGACACTTCCTACTCGCCAAACGAGCAGGCATTTTATGTCGCGAGTTTGCGTTGGGGATGGGGCCGAAAATCTTTAGTGTAAAGCGTGGAGAGACAGATTACACCTTGCGTTTGCTGCCGATTGGCGGTATGGTCCGGATGGCGGGAGAGGATCCTGAGCTCGATGTGCTGAAACCGCACATGGAGGTATCTGTGACCCTGAATGCAAGCAACAAAGTAACAAAGATCTTATTGGATCAACCAAAAGACGTGTCTGTCCAAACGATAACAGGGACGATCATTCGTTACGATTTGGAACATCAGTTAAGTCTTGCGCTTGACGTGGCAGGAGAACAACGCACCTTTGCCGTTCATCCGCAAGCCGTGCTAGTCAAAGATGAGCAAGAGGTACAAATTGCACCGGCAAACCGTCAGTTCAAGGGAAAAACGATATCACAGCGATTCTGGACGATTTTTGCTGGACCTGCTGCGAACTTTCTGTTAGCCTTTGTCTTGTTTGCAGCAAGCGGTATTTTTTACGGTGCGCCTAGCAATGAAGCGAAGCTGGGTGCTGTACAAGCGGGGGGTCCTGCTGCACAAGCCGGATTGCAAGAAGGGGATCGTGTTCTCTCGATTGACGGGAAATCGATTCAAACGTGGCGGGATCTGGTTGCCATCGTGAGTGCTTCTCCTGACAAAACGCTACACTTTGTCATTGAGCGAGGCGGAGGGCAAAAAAGCGTTCCCGTAAAAGTGGCGGTAGGCGATCAAAACGTAGGGAAAATCATGGTGTATAACCCGGTAACCTATGCGCCGTGGGAAGCAATCAAATACGGAGCTACCTCTACCTACCAGTTTACGGTCATGATGATTCAAGGATTGGTTCAACTCTTTACGGGCAGCGTTGGCCTTGATCAGCTAAGCGGACCTGCAGGCATTTTTGTCATGACAGGTCAGGTTGCACAGCAAGGCATGTCCAAGCTGATGATGTGGGCTTCTGTGTTGAGTATTAACCTAGGATTGTTTAATCTGTTGCCGCTGCCTGCTTTGGATGGCGGAAGACTGGCTTTCCTGTTTGTCGAAGCATTGCGCGGACGACCAATCGATCCGCATAAGGAAGGGATGGTTCACTTCCTCGGATTCGCGTTTCTAATGCTTTTGATCCTTGTTGTCACCTGGAACGATTTACAGCGATTCTTCTTTTAGAGGTAACTTCTTAGTCAGAGTGCTTGTGAAAATATAAAGGATGGTGCACATACAGATGTTTAAACGTGAGGAGACGAAACCGGTTTTTGTAGGAGGCGTACAAATCGGCGGACAAAAGAGCGTGGTTATCCAATCGATGACAACGACGGATACGCGCGATGTGGAGGGCACCCTTGCACAGATTCAAAGCCTGGCTGACGCCGGATGCCAAATTGTTCGCCTGGCTGTGATCAATCAGGACGCTGCTCGTGCGATTAAACAAATCAAGGAACGATCCCCACTGCCGCTGGTCGCAGATATTCATTTTGATTACAAGCTGGCATTGACGGCTTTGGAGAGTGGCATTGATAAGATTCGCATCAATCCCGGAAACATTGGTTCCAAAGAAAAAACGAAGGCCGTTGTGGAAGCGTGCAAGGAACGAGGAGTACCGATCCGCATCGGTGTGAATTCCGGTTCCGTAGAAAAACGCTTGTTAGATAAATATGGCTATCCGAGTCCGGAAGCTATCGTGGAAAGCGCGCTTGATCACGTGCAAATTTTAGAGGATCTTGATTTTACGGATATCGTGGTTTCCTTGAAATCATCTGATGTTCCATCAATGATTCAAACCTATACCCTGATGGCCCAAAAGCGAAATTATCCGTTGCATGTCGGGGTTACTGAAGCGGGTACAGCGTTTTCTGGCGGTATTAAGTCAGCGGTAGGGATTGGAACGGTCCTCTCTATGGGGATTGGCGATACCATCCGCGTATCGTTGACAGCGGATCCAGTAGAAGAGATCAAGGTTGGGAAGCAAATTTTGCGCAGCCTTGATATCGTGAATAACGATCCTGTTGTGATTGCGTGCCCATCGTGTGGCCGTTGTGCTATCGATTTGATCGGGTTGGCAACCAAGGTGGAGGACGCAGTAGCAACCTTGAAAACACCGTTGAAAATTGCAGTAATGGGTTGTGCCGTGAATGGACCGGGCGAGGCGAGAGAAGCCGATGTCGGAGTTGCCGGCGGTAATGGAGAAGGCTTGATTTTCCGTAATGGGGAGATCGTTCGCAAGGTGAAAGAAGATGAGTTATTCGAGGAACTCATGAAAGAAATTCAGACGATGGTGAAATAATGGTTACCATCATGTGGTTATAGTCGCTTGGGGGGAACAGTCCTGTGCTTAAACAAAGTCAAATCCTTATTCCTACTTTAAGAGAAGTGCCTTCAGATGCTGAGATTGCAAGCCATAAGCTGCTTTTGCGTGCAGGCTTGGCGCGGCAGGTGGCTTCTGGGGTATACACTTACATGCCTCTGGCGCTTCGTGTATTGCAAAAAATTCAAGCCATTATTCGTGAAGAGATGAATCGTGCAGGGGCACAGGAACTGATGATGCCAGCCTTGCAGCCTGCTGAAATCTGGCAGCAATCGGGCAGATGGGATGCGTATGGTCCTGAATTGATGCGTATGAACGATCGTCATAACCGTCCTTTTGCTTTGGGACCTACTCATGAAGAAGTCATCACCAGCTTGGTTCGGGATGAAGTGAATTCCTATAAAAAACTCCCGCTGAATCTTTATCAAATTCAAACCAAGTTTCGTGATGAAGTCCGTCCGCGCTTTGGCTTGATCCGTTGCCGTGAGTTTATCATGAAGGATGCCTATTCCTTCGATACGACTCAAGAAGGCTTGGATAAGAGCTTTCAAGCGATGTTTGATGCGTATACCCGGATTTTTAACCGCGTTGGACTGAACTTCCGAGCTGTTGAAGCAGATGCGGGTTCAATTGGTGGTACCGGTACCTATGAGTTTATGGCGTTGTGCGAGATCGGTGAGGATACAATCGCTTATTCGACCGAGGGCGATTATGCTGCCAATCTGGAAAAAGCAGAAGTCGTTTACAAACCATCAGGTGTAAAACCGGAGAATGTACCAGCGGCTGAGAAAATTCATACTCCTGCGGTCAGAACGATTGAACAATTGACCAGCCACTTGGGAATAGCGGCGAATCAAATCATTAAGAGCCTTGTCTATCGCGTAGACGGCAAGCTGGTTCTCGTATTGATTCGCGGCGATCACGAACTGAATGATGTCAAATTGAAAAATTACTACGATGCCGTCAATGTGGATCTGGCTTCCGAAGAAGAGATTCGCAGCTTGACGGGAGCGCCTGCAGGCTTTGTGGGGCCAATCGGCATCAATAAGGAAATTGACATTTTGGCTGACAACTTTGTGCAGGATGTATACGACGGAGTGGTAGGGGCAAACGAAGTCGATTATCATCTGCAGCATGTACAGCCAGGACGAGACTTCCAAGTGACAGCATACCTTGATTTGCGCAATATCATGGAAGGTGACGATAACCCGCGCGGCACAGGAAAAATTGCCTTTGCACGCGGCGTCGAAGTCGGACATGTATTCAAGCTTGGAACGAAATACTCCAAGGCGTTGGGCGCTAATTTCCTGGATGAGAACGGTCGTAGCCAAACGATGATTATGGGTTGCTACGGCATTGGCGTATCGCGTACACTGGCTGCCGTAATCGAGCAAAATAATGATGAAAACGGAATTATTTGGCCGGTTTCTGTTGCGCCGTATCACGTACATGTCATTCCGGTAAATGTAAAAGTAGATGAGCAGCGCAACGTTAGTGAACAAATCACGGATTCCCTTACACAAGCAGGTCTGGAGGTTCTCTATGATGACCGTCCTGAACGTGCCGGGGTAAAATTCAAAGATGCTGATTTAATCGGACTCCCACTGCGCATTACCGTTTCTGACAAAGCGCAAGAAGGCATGGTTGAGGTTCGTGTAAGACGGACGGGTGAAACCCATGAAGTGGCGATTGACAATATAACCAAGTTTGTACAGGATTTGCTGACTCGTGTAGATGGATAAGCTGCAACTCTTGCGATATGTCTAGCAGGAATTCACGCAAAACTTGTCGAAATTACTGGAGGTACTCGAAATGGGTACCTCTTTTATTTTGCCTATATACCACCTTAGTAAGCGTACCGGTGGATAGGGGTAGTGGCTGTTTAGGGAGGGTTTGGCGATGGATAGAAGCGCGGAACAGAAACAGCGCTTTACGATATTGTGTTCGCAGCTGGATTTGCCGCAGGAATGGCATTCCAGCTATTTTCAAGATGGGGAAATTGAAAAGCTGGAAGTGTACAAGCAGACAAAGGAATGGGTGTTCCATTTTGCGCTGGCGCAGTTGCTGCCTGCTTCCGTATATCAGGGATTTGTTGGCAAACTAAAGCAAACCTATGCGCATTTGGCGCAAATCGATGTTCGGATGCGGTATCGGCAAAAGACAGCTTTGGAGTATGGAGTAGAAGAATATTGGGATCTAGTATTGAAAACGCTGGAACCCAAAATCAACTCATTAGCGGCTACGATTCGTACGGCCCGCAAGCAGATCGTCGGAGATGAAATTAAGATTCATGTACCGACTGAAATGACTGTAGAAATGGCAAAGCGCAAGAAAGTGGACGCTGAGTTATCCGAAACATTCTATCAGTTCACACAGCTGCGTCCGCGTTTTCAGTTTTTTGCAGAGGAAAGCGACGAAGCCTATCAAGCATTCGTTGAGCAGCGTCAAGAAGAAGAACGTGCCTTGATTGAAGTGGTAATGACGGCACAATCTGAAAAAGAGAGCAAAGATGCATCCGCCGCTCAAGCTATTACAACATTGGTGATTGGCTATGACATTAAGGAAGATCCAGTTCCCATCAAGGAGATTCAGGAGGAAGAACGGCGCATTACGATTCATGGCACCGTATTTAACGCGGAGCTTCGCGAGTTGAAAAGCGGCCGACATCTGTTAACGTTCAACCTGACAGACTACACAGACTCGTTGACGATTAAAGTGTTCTCCCGTGATAAAGAAGACGTCAAAATGCTCGAAGCGATCAAAGACGGTATGTGGCTCAAAGTACGAGGCAGTGTCCAGCACGACACATTTATGCGTGAGCTTGTGATGAACGCAAATGATATCAATCAGATTGAGCAGCGCGGTCGCAAGGACTATGCGGAGGAAAAACGTGTAGAGCTTCACTGTCATACGCCGATGAGTGCGCTGGATGGAGTAGCTTCGATCAAATCGGTCTTTACAACTGCAGCCAAATGGGGCCATAAAGCAGTTGCAGTAACGGATCACGGAGTTGTGCAGGCATTCCCGGAGGCGTACAGCACCGCGAAAAAGAACGGGATTAAATGCATTCTTGGGTTGGAAGCGTACGTCGTAGAAGATGGGGTTAACATCGTCTATAATCTGAACGCAGATGGCAGCAATCATTTTGATATCGATGAAAATACACCTTATGTGGTATTCGACGTGGAAACAACCGGGTTAAATGCCGCGGAAAACACCATTATTGAGATTGCCGCTGTAAAAATGAAAGGGTCCGAAATCATCGACAAGTGGACGGAGCTGATTGATCCGGGGCATCCGATTGGAGCGAAAACAACCGAGATTACCGGTATCACCACTGAAATGGTTGCTGGCAAGCCGACCATTGACGTAGTATTGCCCCAATTTAAGGAATTTGCTGGCGATGCCATTCTCGTAGCCCATAATGCGGAGTTTGACCAAGGATTTATTAATGCTTGCGCGTTACGAATCGGGATGGAGACCTGGAAAAATCCATTTTTAGATACGTTGCCCTTAGCACGGATGCTTTATCCGGGGATGCGCAACTATCGGTTGGGGACGATTGCGAAAAAATTGAATGTCGAATTGATTAACGCCCACCGTGCGCTCGATGATACGGTCGCTCTTGCCCAGGTGTTCCAGCACATGTTAAAAGAAGTGCGCGAAAAAGAAATTGGCAGTCTTGCTGCTTTGAATGAGGCGAGCAATGCCCAAGCAGATTACAAAAGCTCGAGACCGTTCCATGCAACCATATTGGTGAAGGACAAGACGGGCTTGAAAAATTTGTACAAGCTTGTGAGCCGTTCCCATACCGAGACTTTCTATCGTTGGCCACGGATCATGCGCAGCCAGTTGTCCAAGCATCGGGAAGGTTTGTTGATAGGGACGGCATGCAAGGAAGGGGAAGTTTTCCAGTCAATCCTGCGTGGAAAAACCAAAGAAGAGATCAAGCAGGTTGCTAGTTTCTATGACTATATCGAGCTGCAGCCCCCGGCTCATTATTCGCCGCTATTGCGCGATGAAAGCATTGCGTCTCTGGATGTGATTCACGGGTATCATAAAATGCTCGTCGAGATCGGGAAAGAATTGAATATACCGGTAGCCGCTACCGGAGACGTGCACTTCCTGAATCCACAGGATGCTATTTTCCGCGATGTGTTTTTACTTTCGCAGGGGGATCAGAATGCCGGCAATCAGCCGCCACTCTATCTGATGACCACGGATGAAATGCTAGAGGCGTTCTCTTTCCTTGGCGAGGATCTGGCGAAAGAGGTTGTAGTGACAGCAACCAATACGATCGCTGATATGATCGAGGATGTCAGTCCGATTCCAGATAAGCTGTACACCCCGATCATTGAAGGGGCGGATGACGAGCTGCGCAACATGTGCTACGAAAAGGCACGTCGATTGTACGGGGATCCGTTGCCAGAGATCGTGGAAAAGCGTCTTGAAAAAGAATTAACCAGTATTATTACGCATGGTTTCGGCGTGATTTATTTGATTTCCCAACGCCTCGTAACCAAATCACTGATGGATGGCTATCTCGTTGGATCTCGGGGTTCAGTAGGTTCATCCTTTGTCGCGACGATGTCCGACATTACCGAGGTTAACCCGCTGCCGCCGCATTATTTGTGTCCGGGCTGTCAGCACAGCGAATTCATTATGGATGGTTCAATTGGTTCCGGATTTGACCTGCCTGATAAGGATTGTCCGCAATGCGGCACGAAATACAACAAAGACGGACAAGATATTCCGTTCGAGACGTTCCTTGGCTTTAAGGGGGATAAGGTTCCCGATATCGATTTGAACTTCTCGGGTGATTATCAACCGAGGGCACATAAATATACCCAGGAATTATTCGGAGAGGATTATGTGTACCGTGCGGGAACAATCGGTACCGTTGCCGAAAAAACAGCGTATGGCTACGTCCGCAAATATGCCGATGAACGCGGGATGACCCTCCGTGGTGCAGAAATCGCCCGGATGGTAAACGGCTGTACCGGTGTCAAGCGGACGACAGGCCAGCACCCGGGCGGCATTATCGTTGTGCCGGATTATATGGAAATTGAAGACTTTTGTCCGATTCAATTTCCTGCGGACGATAACGGTTCAGAATGGCGTACGACCCATTTTGATTTCCATTCCATTCATGATAACTTGCTGAAACTCGATATTCTCGGACACGACGATCCGACCGTCATCCGGATGCTGCAGGATTTGACGGGACTCGATCCGAAAACGATACCGCTCGGGGAGCCAAAAACAATGTCCATTTTCAGTACGACTGAGGCTCTAGGCGTAACGCCTGAACAGATTCGCACGAATATGGGGACGCTCGGGATTCCGGAGTTCGGTACGAAATTTGTACGCCAAATGCTTGAAGATACCAAGCCGACTACCTTTGCCGAGCTTGTGCAGATCTCGGGATTGTCCCACGGGACAGA
This sequence comes from Bathyarchaeia archaeon, assembly GCA_035644815.1. Taxonomy (GTDB): domain Bacteria; phylum Bacillota; class Bacilli; order Brevibacillales; family Brevibacillaceae; genus Brevibacillus_F. The sequence continues at coordinate 63,910 of DASQNU010000118.1, forward strand.
CGTATGGCTCAACAATGCACAGGACCTGATTCGCAATGGTACTTGCGTGCTCTCAGAGGTTATCGGTTGCCGGGATGACATCATGGTCTATTTGATCTATAAAGGCTTGGAGCCGTCCCGCGCTTTTAAAATCATGGAGTCCGTGCGGAAAGGGAAGGGCGTTCCGGAAGAAGACCAGGAGGAAATGCGCAAAAACAACGTACCCGAATGGTATATTCAATCTTGCCAGCGAATCAAATACATGTTCCCGAAAGCGCACGCCACGGCATACGTGATGATGGCTGTGAGGATTGCCTATTTCAAAGTGCATTATCCGCTTGAGTTTTATGCGACCTATTTTTCTGTACGTGCAGATGATTTCGATATACCGTTGATGGTGAAAGGATCTTCCGCCATTCGTCAAAAAATCGAGGAAATCGAAGAAAAGGGCCATGATGCCCAACCGAAAGAAAAAGCGCTGCACACGGTATTGGAAATGGCGCTGGAAATGGTGGAGCGGGGATTCCGTTTTCAGCATGTTGATTTGTACAAATCGGATGCTTCGAAGTTTTTGATCGAGGACAACACCCTGATTGCACCGTTCCGTTCGATTCCGGGATTGGGTGCAAACGCCGCCATCAGCATCGTGAAAGCCCGGGAAGAAGGACCGTTTCTTTCCAAAGAGGATTTGCTTTCCCGTTCGAAGATCTCCAAAACGATCCTGGAATATTTGGATGAGCAAGGAGCGTTGAAAGAATTGCCGGAATCAAATCAGCTTTCCTTGTTCTAACGAGAAGGAACTACAGTGGCAAAGGTTGTCAAGTAGGTATTGTTATGCTATAATTTTTTTGGAAATACTGGTTATACACGCTGCGGATGAGAGTGGGGAAACCCACTCTTTCTTTCTGGGTGCAAGGGGCATTGAAATGTTTGGTGCGACTCATACCAGCAGCAGGCAGCATGGACAGGCGATTGGATCGCCTTGCAGGAAGGAGGTACATTACATGAGCAAAGTAACCCAAATCGTAGAAGAACTGCTGACTCCGATTTTGGCTGAAATGGAACTGGAATTGGTTGATATTGAGTACAAAAAAGAAGGCAGCAATTGGTTCCTGCGAATTTTTATCGATAATGAAACAGGTACAATTGATATTGATGATTGCGGTACTGTGAGCGAGCGTCTTAGCCAACGTTTGGATGAGCTTGATCCGATTCCTACCGCTTACTTCCTGGAGGTCTCCTCGCCTGGTGCGGAACGGCCGCTGAAAAAGGAAAGCGATTATCGGAAAGCGGTTGGCAAACACGTACACATCACCACCAAGGAACCAATCGATGGTGATACTGTTTTCGAAGGTGAACTGCTTTCGTTTGAAAACGGTGCATTAACAGTGAAAGAAGCGAAGAAGACACACCAGATTACATTGGAGCAGATTGCAACAGCTCGGATGGCAATCGTCTTTTAGAAAAGCATACGAACCAACTTGTGTAGGGATGTACGAAAGGAGGAGGCACCAGCAACATGAACGCCGATTTTATTGAGGCACTGGAAGCCATAGAAAAAGAGAAGGGTATTGCAAAAGACATATTGATCGAGGCGATCGAGGCAGCGCTGATTTCCGGATACAAACGCAATTTTAATTCGGCCCAAAACGTGCGCGTTGATATTAACCGTTTTACCGGCCAGATTCGAGTGTTTGCACGGAAAACCGTAGTGGAAGAAGTGTTCGATACGCGCTTGGAGATTTCCTTGGAAGCGGCACAGGAGATCGATCCGAACTTCCGTCTGGACGACATCGTCGAAATCGAAGTGACTCCACGGGACTTTGGTCGTATTGCTGCACAGACAGCGAAGCAAGTCGTTACCCAGCGTATCCGCGAAGCGGAACGCGGTCTGATTTACAGCCAGTTTATTGAACGCGAAGACGACATTGTCACAGGTGTGATTCAAAGGCAAGACGCGCGTTTTTATTACATCGATCTGGGCAAAGCGGAAGCGGTCATGCCATTGACTGAGAAAATGCCTACCGACGAGTTTAATCCGCAAGATCGGATCAAAGCTTACATCATCAAAGTGGAAAAGACCACCAAAGGTCCGCAAATTATCGTATCTCGTACCCATCCAGGATTGCTTAAGCGCTTGTTTGAGCTTGAGGTGCCGGAGATTTATGACGGCACTGTTGAAATCAAATCCGTTGCACGGGAAGCGGGAGACCGTTCGAAAATTGCTGTGCACTCGGTTAATCCGGAAGTCGATCCGGTAGGGGCATGTGTTGGACCAAAAGGCTTGCGCGTACAAACGATCGTCAATGAGCTGAAAGGCGAAAAGATTGACATCGTACGCTGGTCAGAAGATCCTGCCGAATACGTGGCGAATGCATTGAGCCCATCCAAAGTACTTCATGTTGAAGTGAATGCTGCAGACAAAGTGACTCGTGTCATCGTACCTGACTACCAATTGTCGCTTGCAATCGGGAAACGCGGTCAGAATGCGCGTCTTGCAGCGAAGTTAACGGGCTGGAAGATTGATATCAAGAGCGAAAGTCAGGCAGAGCAAGAAGGAATTCAATATCCGAAACTGTCTGAAACCGAAGAAATCATGGGTGTGGAACAAGAATGAAAGTCAAAAAGATTCCGTTGCGAAAATGCATAGTCTGCCAGGGGATGTTCCCGAAGAAAGAATTGATTCGTGTGGTGCGAACGCCACAAGAAGAGATCCTCATTGATCTAACAGGCAGGGCAGCGGGAAGAGGAACCTATGTCTGTAGGCAAGAGACCTGCATGAAGCCGGATACCTTTGCATCTGGCAAATGGAAGAAAGTGCTGGAGCGTTCACTCAACATGACGATTAGTCAAGAGCAGTATGAAGCATTCCGCAACCGATGGCTGGAGACGATCGGCCAATGAATCGACAGCTAAAGCAAATGCTCGGGCTAGCTATGCGTGCGCGAAAAGTGGTGACAGGGGAAGAACTTGTCGTAGGTGCGATTCGCAGCAATCAAGCCAAGCTCGTCCTACTTGCCACAGACGCATCGGCAAATACAACCAAGAAAATTTCCGATAAGTGTAGCCATTACGCCGTGCCGCTTTATGTGCCAGCAGACCGTCTAGAGTTAGGCTCAGCGATTGGCAAAGAAGCACGGGTAACGGTCGCGATTACGGACGCCAAGCTGGCGGAGAGCATCCAGCACCTTCTCACACCTAATTCATAAGGGGTGACATGATGAAAACTCGTGTTTACGAATATGCAAAGAAGCATAATATGAGCAGCAAGGAAATACTCAACCTGCTGAAGCGGTTGAATATAGAAGTAGCGAATCATATGAGCATCATGGATGAAGAGATGGTCAATAAAATCGAGGAACATATGGCAAAATTAAGGGCAAGCGCTCGTTTTGACAAGACGCCAGCGACAACAGCGCAACCAAGCAAGCAAGCGGAAACTCAAGCGGCCGCGCCCGAAATACCTCGCGAGCAAGCAAAACCACAGCAGCATCAAGCAACCGGTCAAGAGCCACGCAGACAGGACCGGCCAAATGGACAGGTTGAACGTCCAAGAGGAAATCGTCCGGACAATCAACAACGTCCACAGCAACAAAAAATACAGGGGAATCACCAGGAGAGAAAAACATACGATATGAGTCAAACGACTAAGAAAAATGATCAACAAGTTGAGGCCGCACAAAATGTCAATGTTGAGCAAGATGATGTAAAGGTAGAGGACTTTGAGGAAAAAGTAAATATTCCAGCAAAAGTAGCACTGGAAAAACGCGAAAAAATCAAAAAAGCTCCAGTACCGAAAAAGACATACGAAGATCCGAAGAAAACAAACACGCCATTTAAAAACAATAACAACCGACGCAATGACAATCGCCGTGGCGGTCATCAGCATCAGCCGCAAGCACAGCGTCCTGTGCTGGAACCACCTACCAAAATTACGTTTACCGAATCGCTGACTGTGGCGGAACTGGCGAAAAAATTGCGCAAGGAACCAGCTGAAATTATTAAAAAATTATTTGGCTTAGGGATCATGGCAACGATTAACCAGGATCTGGACAAAGACGCGATCGAGTTGGTTTGTTCCGAATACAATGTGGAAGTCGAAGAGAAGATTGTGATCGATGAAACGAACTTCGAAACCATCGAAGAAGTGGATAATCCGACCGATTTGATCGAACGACCACCAGTCGTAACCATTATGGGCCACGTTGACCACGGGAAAACCACTTTGCTCGATGCGATCCGCTCTACGAACGTAGTAGCAGGTGAAGCAGGCGGAATCACACAGCATATCGGCGCATACCAGGTTGAGATCAAAGGGAAGAAAATTACGTTCCTGGATACACCGGGCCACGCTGCCTTCACAACGATGCGTGCTCGCGGTGCGCAAATTACAGACGTGACCATTCTCGTCGTTGCAGCCGATGACGGTGTGATGCCACAAACGATTGAAGCGATTAGCCATGCGAAAGCAGCAAAAGTGCCAATCATCGTGGCGGTAAATAAAATTGATAAACCGGAAGCAAATATCGACCGCATCAAACAGGAATTGACCGAGTATGAACTGGTTGCGGAAGAATGGGGCGGCGAAACCATTTTCTGCCCGCTGTCCGCAAAACAACGCACTGGTATTGAGGAGCTTCTCGAATACATCCTCCTCGTGTCCGAAGTGCAAGAGCTCAAAGCGAATCCGAATAAACGGGCACGCGGTACCGTGGTCGAAGCAGAATTGGATAAAGGTCGTGGACCGGTCGCAACAGTTCTTGTACAGCACGGAACGCTGAAGATCGGTGATCCGATTGTAGTCGGTTCTGCATATGGACGCATTCGCGCCATGGTAAACGACAAAGGCCGCCGAATCAAGGAAGCTCCGCCTTCCACGCCTGTGGAAATTACCGGTCTGAATGATGTGCCTCAAGCCGGGGATCAATTCATGGTGTTTGAAGATGAGAAAAAGGCGAGAGCAATCGGGGAAGCAAGAGCAGTGAAGCAGCGTGACTCCGAACGCCGGGCAAGCAGCCGCGTTTCCTTGGATGATCTGTTCCAGCACATTCAAGAAGGCGATATCAAAGAGCTCAACCTGATCATCAAAGCAGACGTGCAAGGGTCTGTGGAAGCGCTTCGCGGTTCCCTGGAGAAGATTGATGTGAATGGTACACGTGTGAAAATCATCCATACGGGTGCCGGTGCGATTACCGAGTCTGATGTTACCTTGGCGAATGCGTCCAATGCGATCATCATTGGCTTTAACGTACGTCCTGAGCCGAATGCTCGCAGCATGGCTGAACAAGAGAAGATCGACATTCGTCTCCACCGTGTGATTTATAACGTCATTGAGGAAATCGAAAGCGCCCTGAAAGGGATGCTTGATCCAGTATACAAAGAGTCCATTATCGGTACCGCTGAAATCCGTGAAGTGTTTAAGGTATCCAAGGTGGGCAATATTGCGGGCTGCTATGTAACTGAGGGCAAGCTTACTCGCGATGCTGGGGCACGTGTCATTCGTGATGGCGTCGTCATTTACGAAGGTAAGCTGGATACCCTGAAACGTTTCAAAGACGATGTCAAGGAAGTTGCAACTGGTTATGAATGCGGCTTGACCTTGGAACGATTCAATGACATCAAACAAGGTGACTTGGTTGAAGCGTTCGTGATGGTTGAAGTGAAGGCGTAACATGGTGGGCGTGGTGCATGTGGAACTGTATATGCCCTCCTGCCAAAGCTTGAAAGATAAACGATCCATCGTAAAAAGTGTGTTGAGTCAACTCCGCGGCAAGCTGAATGTTTCGGCCGCGGAGATGGCTTATTTGGAACAATGGCAGCGTTGCGAAATCGCGATCGCTGCCGTTGCTAATGAAGTCGCTTTTTTACAGAAAGAATTAGCTGCGGCGATTCGGCTGGTGGAAAACGCTCCCGGGGTCGAGTTGATTCGAGCAGATACGGAATACTACGATTAAGCCTTTTTTCGGGGGTGAAAACATCATGTCTATGAACAAAACAAGAATGAGCCGCGTTGGCGAGGAAATCAAAAAAGAGCTGAGCGTGCTGTTACAGCGTGAAATGAAAGATCCACGCATCGGTTTCGTTACGGTTACCGGTGTAGAAGTGACCAGTGATTTGCAACAAGCGAAGGTGTTTGTCAGCATTTTTGGAAATGAAGAGCAGCGTGCAGCTTCGTTAGCAGGGCTGCAAAAAGCAAAAGGCTTCTTGCGGTCAGAAATTGGCAAACGCGTGAAGCTTCGTCATGTTCCCGATTTACTCTTCAAATTGGATGAATCCATTGATTATGGGAATAAAATCAATACTCTGCTCCGTGAAATCTCCGTTGAAGGAGACGCCAGACATGACTGATTACTTGTCCTCGCTAAAAGCGGCAGCTCAATTTATGCGAGATCATGAGCGTTTTTTAATTATTTCTCATGTAAATCCAGACGGGGATACCACGTCGTCCGCTTTGGCAACTGCGCTAATGCTGGAGCAACTAGGAAAAAACTATTGCATTGTAAACGAAGGGGAAACGCCTGCAAAGTTTGCGTTTCTCCCTCGTTTTGAACATATTCGCAATCTACAAACGGATTCGGTCAATGAGACCTTTTCAGCCGTCATAGCGGTGGATGCGGCGGACTCCAAAAGAATGGGAAACGTACGGCATTTGTTTGCGCCTGACGCTAAAATCGTCAACATCGATCATCATCCGACGAATGATCACTTTGGCTTGATCAATGTGATCCGTACCGATGCTGCGGCAACGGCAGAGATGATGTACGAGTTGATGGAAGCGGGCGGTTTTACGGCCAATCTCGATTTGGCCAATTGTATGTATACGGGCTTATTGACCGACACAGGCGGATTCCGCTATTCGAATACCACGCCCAACGTAATGAACATCGCAGCAGCTTTGTTGGGCTATGGTGTAAAACCGAGTGAAATTGCGGAGAGATGTTTGGAAGAAATTACACTGGGTCATGTTCAGGTGTTGCGCCGCGCCCTGCAATCTTTGCAAATCAGCCATAATGATTTGGTCGCATCTTTGCGTGTCGGATATGCAGATCTGCAAGAAACGAAGGCTACTTCGGAAGATGCAAGCGGACTGGTGAATTACGCGCGGAACATTGAAGGCGTGGAAGTGGGGATCTCTTTTGTAGAATCCCAACCAGGTGTGGTTAAAGTAAGCTTTCGGGCAAGAAGTTACGTCGATGTGTCCAAAATTGCGCAAAGCCTGGGTGGTGGCGGTCACGCCAAAGCCTCGGGATGTACGCTGACAGGAACCCTCGAACAAGTAGAGGAAGCTGTATTCGCGAAGGTAAATGAAGTGCTTGGGGTGAATAGGCAATGAGTCAAGCACACGGGGTGCTCGTGTTACATAAGCAGGCTGGGATGACTTCGCACGATTGTGTGGCTCGTGTACGCCGGCTGTTTCAAACAAAAAAAGTGGGGCATTCCGGCACACTTGATCCAGAAGTAAGCGGAGTGCTGCCTATTTGTATTGGAAACGCGACACGAATCGTCGAGTATTTGCAGGAGCAGCCCAAAACATATCGAGCGGTAATGCGGTTGGGCTACACGACGACTACTGAGGATGCCACGGGCGAAGTGTTGGAGAAGGCTGAAGTAGACGCGTCTTCGATTTCAGAGGAACGCGTCCTTGCTGTTTTCCAGAGCTTTATCGGGCCGATTGAGCAAGTCCCGCCTATGTATTCCGCTGTCAAAGTGAATGGAAAACGTCTGTATGATCTGGCTAGAGAAGGCGTCGTCATTGAGCGAGCAGCCCGTACGGTTACCATCTATGAATTAACGTTGGATTCCATACAGTACGGTGAATATGTGGAGATTTCCTTTACCTGCAAATGCTCAAAAGGAACTTATATTCGCACGCTTTGCGTAGATTTGGGGAAAGCACTGGGGTATCCAGCCCACATGGCTCATCTGATCCGTACCGCAAGCGGCTCCTTTACACTGGATCAAGCAATCACGCTGGAACAGGTTGAAGAACTGCAAAAAAGCGGAGAGGATCTTGGCAAGCTGCTCATCCCGATCCCGGATGCACTTTCATTTCTACCGCAGGTCGAAATACCAGCTGCTCGCAAAAAAGCGGTTCTCAACGGATTGGAAACCACGATTCATGATTCTCATTTGCCTGAAGGAAGCCTTGTGCGTCTGTTTTCCGATGGGGATTTTTTAGGCATTCATCGTGTTTGCCAAACGCCAAGAGGTACATATGCAAAACCTGAAAAAGTTTTTCAAGTTGAGGTGGGAACGTGAGAATCGTTGAACTTACATACCCGTTGCCTGATACACTCGAGACGGCGCCTTGCGCGTTGGCGATCGGCTTTTTTGACGGCGTGCACCTAGGTCACCGGCGAGTCATTCAAAAAGCGATCGATGTTGCTGCTGCGAATGGTCTAAAGAGCGCGGTCATGACGTTTTATCCTCATCCGCGTGAGGTGTTGGGACAATCAGGCTACACCAAATACCTTACACCACTGGGAGACAAATTGGAGCAGCTGGAGAAGATCGGGGTAGACATCGTTTATATTATGAAATTTGATATCGCGTTTTCGGCGATCTACCCTGAAGAGTTTATTTCAGAGTGTGTGATCCCGCTTGAGGCAAAGCATATTGTCGTCGGATTTGATTACACGTTTGGCTACAAAGGGATGGGGACTGCCCATACGCTACAAGAACTGGCAGCCAATCGCTATACCATGGACATCATCGGCCCGGTTAACCGCTTCGGAGAAAAGGTAAGCAGTACGATTATCCGTGAATTCCTGCATCATGGTGACGTGGAACAAGTTCGGCATCTGCTCGGTAGACCCTATAAAGTGAAAGGGACTGTCGTCCACGGAGACAAGCGGGGGAGAACGATTGGGTTTCCAACGGCCAACGTGGGACTTTCCGCTCCTTATTTGATTGGCAAAAATGGCGTATATGGAGTGCGTCTGACAGTGGATGGACAAACGTATAACGGTGTGATGAACATTGGCATTAAACCAACGTTTGAACTCGAGAAAAAAGAGAAATCGCTGGAAGTTCATCTCTTCGATTTTTCCGGGGAGATCTACGGCAAAGAAGTACAGGTCGAGCTGTTGTTCAGCTTGCGGGACGAACAAAAGTTTTCGGGTGTGGATGCCCTGATTGCACAAATCAGGAAGGACGTCGAGCAAGCGAAAGCAAAGTTTGCAACTGGACAATATTAATTCTTTGCTTTTGTCGTTTTACTATGCTATAATTCGATTTGTTCTACATTAACCACAGCTTGGCTGTTCGATTCTCACCGACGACTGACTCGGCTGATGGGGATATTTTGAAAGGGAGGTGAGTCATGATGGCATTGACACAAGAACAAAAGAACCAACTGATTCAAGAATACCGTACTCATGACAATGATACGGGTTCCGCTGAGGTTCAGATCGCTCTTCTGACTGTGAACATTAACAGTCTGAACGAACACCTGCGCACTCACAAGAAAGACCACCACAGCCGTCGTGGTCTGTTGAAAATGGTAGGTCAACGTCGTAATCTTTTAAACTACTTGAAAGAAACGGACGTGACACGTTATCGTACACTGGTTGACCGTTTGGGTCTCCGTCGCTAATGTGTTTATTGTTTCTGTAGGAAAAGCGGGGATTTCCCGCTTTTTCTTTTGGTTTACATACTTTCCGCCATTTTATTTCAACCTAAGCAGGAAATAATACATATAGGTAGAAAAGAGTCTTGACATCCATAATTGACCAAAGGAGGACAGCAAGCCATATGGAGCAACAATTCCGTACCTTTGAATTTGATTTAGCCGGCCGGAAGTTGACGCTAGAGTTTGGGAAAATGGCCAAACAAGCGCAGGGCTCGGTTCTGGTGCGTTACGGCGATTCTGCGGTACTATCTGCGGTGACGGTGTCGAAAGAACCCAAAGCATTGGATTTTTTCCCACTTACCGTTAACTATGAGGAACGTTTGTACGCTGTTGGTAAAATTCCCGGAGGATTCATCAAGCGTGAAGGACGCCCGAGCGAGAAAGCGATTCTTGCCAGCCGTCTGATCGATCGCCCGATTCGTCCCCTGTTTCCAGAAGGTTTTCGCAATGACGTGCAAGTGGTGAATACCGTTCTTTCCGTGGACCAGGATTGCTCCACTGAAATTGCAGCGATGATCGGTACTTCTGCAGCATTGTGCACCTCGGAAATTCCATTTGACGGACCGATTGCAGGTGTGATCGTGGGCCGCGTTGATGGAAAGCTCGTGATTAACCCTACTGTAGCGGAGATGGAGCGCAGCGATATTCATCTCGTTGTGGCAGGTACCCATAAAGCCATAAACATGGTGGAAGCGGGCGCAAACGAAGTGCCGGAAGAAGTGATGCTGGAAGCGATCATGTATGGACACAGCGTCATCCAACAAATCGTTGAATTCCAAAATAAAATTGTCGCTGAAATCGGCAAGCCGAAGATGGAAGTGATTCTTCATCAAGTTGATGAAGAGATCAATCAAGCCGTTCGCGCTTTTGCCGATGCGAAGCTGCGTGAAGCCGTCCGCATCGAGGAGAAGCAAGCTCGTGCTGATGCCATTGATGCGGTGAAAGCAGAAACACAGGCGCATTTTGCGGAGATTTATCCAGAGCAGGAAGCCGTCATTGGTGAAGTGCTTTATAACATGGTAAAAGAAGAAGTTCGTCGTTTGATCACCCACGAAAAAGTGCGCCCGGATGGACGAGCTCTGAATGAGATCCGCCCGATCTCCTCAGAAGTATCTCTGCTGACGCGTACGCATGGCTCAGGCCTGTTTACCCGTGGACAAACCCAGGCGCTTAGCGTGTGTACACTCGGACCGCTCGGCGATGTGCAAATCCTCGACGGGTTGGGGCTGGAAGAATCCAAGCGCTTTATGCATCACTACAATTTCCCGCCTTACAGTGTCGGAGAAGCACGTCCGCTGCGTCCTCCTGGCAGACGTGAAATTGGACACGGTGCATTGGGTGAGCGTGCAATCGAACCGATTATTCCTTCTGAGACCGAATTCCCTTATACGATTCGACTGGTATCAGAGGTGATTGAGTCGAACGGTTCTACCTCGCAAGCTTCCATTTGCGCAAGCGTCCTGGCTTTGATGGATGCTGGTGTACCGATTAAAGCACCTGTTGCCGGTATTGCCATGGGTCTGATCATGAGTGAGGATGAGCAAAACTTCTCTATTTTGACGGATATTCAGGGAATGGAAGACCACCTTGGGGACATGGACTTTAAAGTGGCTGGTACCGCAAAAGGGGTAACTGCCTTGCAAATGGATATTAAAATCGCGGGAATTAACCGGGAGATCTTGGAGCAAGCATTGACCCAAGCGAAAGAAGGACGTATCTTCATCCTGGAGCGTATGCTGGAAGCAATTGCCGAACCGCGTAAAGAGCTTTCGCCATATGCGCCGAAGATCATGACCATGACGATTAATCCGGACAAGATCCGTGATGTCATCGGGCCACAAGGTCGTATCATCAATAAAATCATTGAAGAAACCGGCGTGAAAATCGATATTGAACAAGATGGACGCGTCTTCATCGCTTCAGTGAATCATGAGGCGAATCTGCGAGCGAAACAAATCATTGAAGATTTGGTGCGTGAAGTGGCTGTCGGTCAGACATATCTGGGTACCGTGAAGCGCATTGAGAAGTATGGTGCTTTCATTGAACTGTTCGCAGGGAAAGAAGGTCTTTGCCATATCTCTCAACTGGCGGAAGAACGGGTCGCTAAGACAGAGGATGTCGTATCGGTTGGCGACAAGATCATGGTAAAAGTAACGGAAATTGATGATCAAGGTCGCGTCAATCTCTCCCGCAAGGCTGTATTGAAAGAGCAGCAAGCCGCGGCTCAAACTCCGCAAGCGTAGCATAGACAACGTAGTAGAAAAGCTTCGTATCTCTCGAGATCGAAAGCTTTTTTTCTTTTTTTGAGTGGAAAAAACGAACAACTTGTACTTCTAGCATATCGAACCCCCACATACATTGGACAAAGAGGAAGGATTCGTAGAGTACGTGAGGGGAATGTGATGTAGGATGAAAAAGGACCTCGGAAAGCTGGTTGTGATAAGTGCTTGCTGGGGGGCAATTTTATTAGGAATAGTCAATTCACAGCCCATCGATCAATATATCAGCAAGGTGAAAGAACGGATATTTACGGAGAAGGAAATGTCCCTCCCCGTCCATCAGAATGAAGATGCGTGGCGTCTGCAAATCGAAGAATGGAAAAGAGAGAAGGACCAGCCGCCCATAAATGCACGAATCGACAAGATCTGGAAATCAGTTGTGCCAGGTTACTATGGGAGAGAAGTCGATGTCGATGCGTCATTGCAAGCGATGAAGGATGCGGAAGAGATCAATCCACAAAAATTGGTATTCAGGGAAGTCCCACCAGATATCTCGATGGAAAAATTGGGCGTGTATCCGATTTATCGGGGAAATGAACAGAAACCCGCTATCTCGTTTATGGTCAACGTGGCATGGGGCAATGAACATCTAGACCGTATTTTGAATACGCTGGACCACCACCAAATAAAAACCACCTTCTTTTTGGATGGATCATGGGTGAAAAAATATCCGGAGTTAGCAAAGAAAATAGCTGAACGTGGACACGAGATAGGCAATCATGCGTATTCCCATCCGGATATGAGCAAACTTTCAGCAGAGCGTATTCGTCAGGAAATTGGCAAGACGCAAGCGGTTATAAAACAAGCAACCGGGATTACCCCTCGGCTCTTTGCGCCTCCATCAGGAGCGTTTCAGGACAGCGTCGTCAAAATCGCGAAGCAAGAATTTCACATGCAAACCATTCTCTGGACTGCGGATACAGTCGATTGGCGAAAACCTTCCCTGGAACAGATGTTGTCCAGAGTAGGGGGGAAGTTGGGTAACGGCGTTCTTGTACTGATGCACCCTACCCAAGTGTCGGCGGAAGGATTGGAGTCGTTGATCAAAATGGCGAAACAAAAAGGGTTGACTCCAACTACCGTTTCAGAAGTGATTGCCGAAAACAGATTGCCGACACCTTGAAGCCCTCCTTATGTTGTGGGAAAAAAGGAATTTTGTTATAGTTGACATGTTCGGCCTTTGTCGAAAAAGAGAGCAGATTAAATGATGCGAGCGTATTGTGCGAACATTCCAAAGGAGGATGTATGTGATTCAACGATATAGTTGTGAAAACGGTCTGCGTATCGTGACGGAAAAAATTCCTTCCGTTCGTTCTGTTGCCCTGGGCATTTGGGTGGGGACCGGTTCAAAATATGAAATGGAAGCAAATAACGGGATCTCACACTTCCTTGAACATATGTTTTTCAAAGGAACAAAAAGCCGTTCGGCAAAGGAAATTGCGGAGACGTTTGATGAAATCGGCGGCAATGTAAACGCTTTTACGTCAAAAGAGTATACCTGCTATTACGCGCGTGTGCTTGATCAGCATGCGCCAATTGCACTTGACGTGTTGGCTGACATGTTCTTTGAATCGGTATTTGATACAGAGGAAATTGAAAAGGAAAAAAATGTGGTCATCGAAGAGATTAGCATGTACGAGGACACCCCAGATGATCTGGTGCATGATCTGATCTCACGAGCTTCCTTTGCTGATCATCCATTAGGCTACTCGATTTTAGGGACAGAGGAAGTTCTGCGCAGTTTGACGCGCAACGACTTGGTAAACTATATCGAGAAACGCTATTTGCCGGAGAATACCGTCATTACGGTAGCGGGCAATTTTGATGATTCTCTGATTGATGCCATAAAACAGCGTTTCTCTGCGTTAACAAGAGGAGCACATCCGGTCGAGATTCTAAAACCCGATTTTGTAGCGAATACGATTGCTCAGCATAAATCAACCGAGCAAGCGCATTTTTGCATGTCTTTGCCTGGTTATCAGGTGGGACATGAGGACATTTATTCACTCATCCTGCTGAACAATATTCTAGGCGGCAGCATGAGTTCGCGCCTGTTCCAGGAGATTCGTGAAGAGAGAGGTCTGGCCTATTCCGTTTACTCTTACCATTCCGCTTATAAAGAAACTGGCACCTATACCATCTATACCGGAACCGCACCGGAGCATGTGGGGCAAGTGTTTGACATCGTCACGAATATCCTCCATGATGTTGCGGAACATGGAATTACTCCAAAAGAATTGAATAAAGGAAAAGAGCAATTGAAGGGAAGTCTCATGCTCAGTCTGGAAAGTACCAACAGCAGAATGAGCCGTCTAGGCAAGAATGAATTATTACTGGGCCGTCATTTTAGCTTAGATGAAATCATTGCGAAAATCGATCGCGTTGATCACGATTCGGTATTAGCGGTAGCTCGAGAGCTGTTCCGCTCCAAGCTTGCCATGGCGATGGTTAGCCCGCTGGACGGTTTTCCGCAAAATGTGTCCAGTGATATTTTGGTAAAACCGTAAAGAGAATAGCATCTCTATGAGGAAAGAGGGATATTCCCTCTTTTTTTATTTTGATTACATTTTGTTTCACTTTCTTCTATATAGGGTATTAAGACATTTGAGTGTACAAAACAGACTGAGAGGGAGAAAATAATGAAGATAAGAGCACTTCATACGAAGCTGATTCTATTTGTAACGATCCTGTTATTAGCCTCCTTTTCGCTGACCTCGTTCGTCTTCTTTCAACAGATGGGGCAAGTGATAAAGGAAGATATTGAAACAAGCACAGGAAACGAGCTTTCTAGCACTTCCAGCTATATCACAACGTATCTGGATTCATTCGCGAGAGGAGCAGAGCTGTGGTCGATTCATTCTGATGCTTACCTCCTTGAAAAAGAAGTGGACAAATGGACGTACCTGAAGCAATCGTTCCAGAATTATAAAAAGGTCAATCCTGCGACTGAAGTCCTCTATGTGGGAACGACTTCTGGGGCCATGTTTTTGGAGCCAAAAACGGAGCTTCCTGCTGACTACGATCCCCGGAAGCGGGATTGGTACAAAAAAGCGGTAGAAAATCCGGGGAAAACAGTATGGTCAGATCCATATGCAAGTGCGGATCAAAACAAATTTGTCATCACCGTAGCTACTACGATTACGGATCCCTCAAGCAACAGCTTGGTAGGGGTGGTCGCTGCAGATATTACGTTAGACAAGATCGCAGATGAACTGACCAAAAGAAAAATCGAGCATGAAGGCAATGTAATCTTGTTGGATCCCAATGGAGTAGCGATGGTCCATCCAACCATGCAGCAAAAAAATGTGAAGGAAGAACTTCCTTACATTAAGCAGATTTATGACAATAATGAAATGGAAGGGTCCATCGATTATGTAGAGGATGGTCTCGATAAGGTTATCATTTACAAAAAAATTGAAGGGTTGAACTGGATCATTGCTTATACGTTCAATAAAGACATACTCTTCCAAAAAATAAATGAAATGAGAAATATGATTCTCCTCGTTTTTGTCATCGCCATCGGTGTAGCTCTTGTACTCACCTATATTGGTGCGAAACGAATCAGCAAACCGATCGTGACGTTGACAGCACTCATGGAGCGTGTATCAAAAGGAGATCTGACCGTTCAGGCGCAAGCCAGCGGGCATGATGAGATTGCTCGACTTTCCTTGTATTTCAACCAGATGATGGGCGAAATGAGAAATCTGATTGAACGGATTGTGCTGGCTGCTTCCGATGTCTCTGCTTTTTCTACGCAGCTAACACGCTCAGCCCAGCAGACTGCAAGCGTATCTGAAGAGGTAGCGCGGACGATTGAGCAGGTAGCAGAAGGAACCGTTTCTCAGGCAGTTCAAGCGGAAAAAGGGAATGAAATGATGAACGATCTGGCTGACACGATTGTCAATCTGGTCACGGCCAGCAACCGGATGACAGAGATGGGAAATACGGCAGCAAAAGCGAATCAGCAAGGGTTGTCTCAAGTGAGCAACTTGCAACAACGTGCCAATGAGAACAAGCAAGTGATGGAAACCATTGAAACGGTTATTCATTCACTGAATGAACGTGCAAAGGAAATTGATGTGATTATTAATGTCATTACGGAGATTTCCAATCAAACAAGCTTGTTATCCTTGAATGCTGCAATTGAAGCAGCCAGAGCTGGTGAACATGGAAAAGGATTTGCGGTAGTGGCAAGTGAAGTGCAAAAGCTTGCTCAACAAACGAGCTTAGCAGCTGAAGATATTCGTAAACGAATTGAAACCATTCAGGCAGAGGCCGGAAGAGCGGCGAATGAAATGTCCACCAAAGGGCGTACGATTACTCAACTGCAATACGAGTCGGTGGCGGATGCTGAGAACGCGTTCCGCGACATAGCGGATGCGATTGATCAGATCGTAGTACAAATGGAAACATTTACGAAAGAAACCACGGAAATGACACGTTCGAAAGATACCGCGGTATTGGCCATCCAGGAAATATCTGCGGTGTCAGAGCAAGCAGCTGCAGCGGCGCAAGAAGTGACGGCTTCTACGCAAGAGCAAATCGCGGCATTAAAAGGCGTACAGGAAGCGGCAGAACAGCTTACGGTGCTCTCGAACAAGCTGCAGACGACAACTACACAATTTCGTTTGCATGAATAAGGACATACAGCAAAAATCCGGCATAGGCCGGATTTTTTTGCGTATAAGATAGCAAACCGGACATGATGTTCAGCAGAAGGGAGATGACTATATGCGATTGAGTGAATTTAGCGGGAAAGAAATTATTGGATTGGATACAGGAGAAAAAATGGGGGTTATCGGTCACTCGGATCTGGAAATAAATACATCAACAGGAGAGATTACCGCCATCATTTTACCGGGAGCCACATTTTTCGGTTTTGGGAAACGAAAAGAAGATGTGGTCATTCCTTGGAATGCTATCGTCAAAATTGGGCCGGATATGATTATAGTGGGCAGCAGCAAGGATGGACAATACGTATCAGGGAAATAGGGGGATCATTGTCACCTGACCATTCGATTGCGAATAGGATGGGGTAGATCGCAACGTTTTTTCCACTCTTTCTATTTCCGAGCCATTCGATAGGAAAAAACCTTTTGCGTTTCACTACTTTTGCAGTAAAATGTGTGGAAAGGGGAACGCAGCATGCTAACGGGTACACATGTTGCCTTCATCGGCGGTGATGCTCGCCAACTGGAAGTGATCAAGCGATGCATTCAGTTGGATGCTACAGTCACGCTCATTGGTTTTGACAACTTGGAGAGTATCTTCACGGGGGCAACGAAAAAACCATTATCATGCGACGTGTTAAAAGACGTTGATGCACTCGTTCTACCCATCGTAGGTACCGATGATCAAGGCTTTGTCGAGAGCATTTTTTGTTCAACCCCTCTGCAGTTTGTAGAGGAACATGCAGCTGCCTTGCCGCGCAATTGCGTGGTCTATACAGGAATGGCCAAACCATATTTGAAAACCCTTTTAGCCCAGAAGCAGCTTTCCTTGGTGGAGCTGTTGGATCGTGACGATGTAGCCATCTACAACTCCATTCCGACTGTGGAAGGAGCGTTGATGGTAGCCATTCAAAATACGGATATCACGATTCATGGTTCCCAGGTGATTGTGCTTGGACTGGGACGGGTGGGTATGTCGTTGGCACGCAGCCTGCATTCGCTCGGAGCTCGCGTTCGAGTGGGAGCCCAACGTCCGGAACACATAGCTCGCATCTATGAAATGGGGATTACTCCCTTTACGCTTGAAGAGTTGAAGCAGCAAGTAACCAATGCTGACATTATTTTTAACACGATTCCGCATCTTTTGTTAACAGCAGAAGTCATCGCACAAATGCCCCAGTCTACACTTATCATTGATCTCGCCTCGAGACCAGGAGGAACAGATTTTCGCTTCGCGGAAAGAAGAGGCATCAAAGCCTTGCTTGCTCCTAGTCTCCCTGGAATTGTTGCTCCTAAAACAGCCGGACAGATTCTAGCAAACACACTGTCCCGTTTGATTGCGGAACAAATCAAGGACCGAGGTGAGACATCATGAGTGACTTGCAAGGAAAAACCATTGGATGGGGATTAAGCGGCTCGCATTGTACCTTCGAAGAAACGATGCCGCAAATTCAGCGGGTAGTGGATGCAGGTGCCCGGGTAATCCCCGTAGTGAGTCATACCGTTATGACGACTGATACCCGCTTTGGTACGTCGGCTAACTGGCAGCAGCAGCTGATCGACATCACTGGTGAAAAAATCATTTCGACGATTCCCGAGGCAGAACCGCTTGGACCGTCCAAGCTGTTTGATGTGATGGTAATCGCTCCGTGCACCGGGAATACCACCAGCCGTCTGGCAAATGCCATTACCGACAGTGCAGTGTTGATGGCAGCGAAAGCAACTATGCGTAATTTACATCCGATTGTGATCGCGATTTCAACCAATGATGGCCTCGGTTTAAATTTCGCAAATGTTGCCAAACTGCTCAACACCAAAAATGTGTTCTTTGTTCCTTTCGGGCAGGATGCTCCAGAGAAGAAACCGAATTCTTTGGTGGCCCGAATGGATTTGATCAAAGAAACTTGTGAAGCTGCTTTGGATGGCAAGCAATTGCAGCCATTGCTTATAGAAAGATTTTTGTACTAAGCTTGATCACGCCAAAGAATATCCGGCTGTAACGAGGAGAAAGGATGGAGAAACAGATGACGTACAATGTTGCCGTAGTTGGTGCGACCGGAGCTGTCGGCCAGCAAATCATTTCTTTGCTTGAGGAGCGTAATTTTCCGATTAAGGAGCTGAAGCTGCTTGCTTCAGCGCGCTCGGCAGGTAAGACGGTACCTTTCAAAGGAAAAGAGATCGTAATTGAGGAAGCCAAGCCGGAAAGCTTTGAAGGTGTAGATTTTGCGTTGTTTAGTGCAGGAGGAGCCATCAGTAAAGAATTGGCCCCGGAAGCTGCCCGTCGTGGAGCAGTAGTCATTGACAACACCAGTGCATTCCGCATGGATCCGGAAGTTCCGCTTGTTGTACCGGAAGTAAACATGCATGCAGCCCATAAGCACAACGGGATCATTGCGAATCCAAACTGCTCCACCATTCAGATGGTCGCTGCTTTAAAGCCGTTGTATGACCGTTTCGGAATCGATCGGATTATCGTTTCTACTTATCAAGCCGTGTCGGGTGCAGGCGCTTCTGCGATTAACGAGCTCTTGACCCAATCGCGTGATGTATTGGATGGAAAAGAAGCGACAGCGAATATCCTTCCCGTTTCCAAGCTGCCTGTACACCATCAGATCGCTTTCAATGCCATTCCGCAAATCGATGTGTTTACGGATAATGGGTTTACTTACGAAGAAATGAAAATGGTCAACGAGACGAAGAAAATCATGGAAGATGACAATATTCTCGTCTCTGCTACTTGCGTCCGCATTCCGGTTGTATACGGACACAGTGAAGCGGTATATGTGGAACTGAAACAGGATTACGACTTGGCTGAGGTCAAAGCATTGTTGGCAGAAGCGCCAGGTGTTGTCCTGCAAGATGATCCTGAGGCTCAACTCTATCCGTTGGCTACTGATGCCACTGGAAAGCTGGATGTATTTGTAGGACGCGTAAGAAGAGATTTGCATCATCCACGTGGATTGCATCTGTGGATTGTTTCCGACAACCTCCTCAAAGGAGCTGCTTGGAATACGGTTCAAATTGCTGAAGAATTGGTAAAAGCTAACAAGTAGGAGAGAGGACAGTTGAGAATTCTCGTCCAAAAATTTGGTGGTTCCTCCCTGACAACGGCAGATTGTCGGGAGAGAGCCATCGCTCATGTTGAACGGGCGCTTGCAGAAGGCTATGCGCTCGTTGTCGTTGTGTCTGCCATGGGTCGCAAAGGGGATCCTTATGCGACTGATACATTGCTTCAGTTGATTCGTGAAAATGGGAATCGTTTGCCAACAAGGGAAACAGACTTATTGCTGCATACAGGGGAAATTATATCAGCATCGGTCATGTGCAGCCTGCTAAATGAACGCGGTATCCAAACGACGGTACTTACGGGCGGACAGGCGAACATCATCACCTCAGACGATTTTTCCAACGCCCAGATTCTGTCTATCGATCCAAAGAGAATCAAGAAAGAGCTTGAAGCTGGGCATGTCGTGATTGTACCGGGCTTTCAAGGAAGAACAGCAGATTGGGAAGTCACGACGCTGGGACGAGGTGGTAGCGATACCACTGCGACTGCGCTGGGGGTAGCGCTACAGGCGGAAATGGTGGATATTTTTACCGATGTAAATGGGATTATGACAGCAGATCCACGAATCGTAGAGGAAGCACAGCCACTGGAAGCTGTCACCTACACCGAGATTTGCAATATGGCCCATTTGGGTGCAAAAGTAATTCATCCACGTGCTGTGGAAATCGCGATGCAGACGCATGTGCCAATACGGGTTCGTTCGACATTTACGGATGATCCTGGCACATTGGTAACTACGCTGCATGAGATCGGTCGCATCAGCGGTCCCGTACGTGATCGTACGGTGATGGGGATCGCCCATGTTCCCAACATCACCCAAATCAAGGTGTTTGCCAAAGAAGGACAGTATGATACACAGCTGCATGTATTTAAAGCCATGGCAAAGCACAATATTTCTGTAGACTTTATTAACGTAAATCCACTTGGTGTAGCCTATACGGTACATGATCAGATGGCAGAAAAAGCTGCTGGCATTTTACAAGAGCTTGGGTATGAGCCGCAAATGATGCCTCATTGCGCAAAGGTATCCGTCGTAGGAGCGGGGATGGCCGGTGTTCCTGGGGTGATGGCCCACATTGTGGAAGCCTTAACGAATCAGGACATTCAAATTCTTCAATCAGCGGACTCCCATACCACGATATGGGTATTGGTGCATGAGGAAGATATGGTAAAAGCCGTAAGGGCCTTGCATCGCCAATTTCAGCTTCATTTGGATCGTACGTAAAAAAGCATTCGCATCAGGTGTGGGAGACAAGAAGAAAGGATTGATTGTTTGTGGCGCACTTTGGTCGCTTAGTTACCGCCATGGTCACACCATTTGATGACCAACTTCAGATCGATTATGACAAAACAGAGCGTTTAATTGACCATCTTCTCGCAACGGGAACAGAAACGTTGGT
>DASQNU010000119.1:0-44425 GCA_035644815.1 Bathyarchaeia archaeon
GCGGCAGCTTTGCTGATGTACGAAGTATTCCGTGCGAGGAACCCGCTCTTATCGAAGGTGAAATGAGATGGCTTCCAGAAGCAAAAGGTCGAAGTCACTGCTGATTGTAGATGGGTATAACATTATCGGGGCCTGGCCCGAGCTGCGCGCTTTGAAAGATCAGGAGCGAATGGACGAAGCGCGCGACCTGCTCATCTCCAAGCTGGCTGAATATCAGGGCTTTTCCGGAATCAAAGTCTTGGTTGTTTTTGATGCCTATACCGTGCCGGGAATCGGCAAGAAACTGAAAGACTATCAGATTGACATCTATTTTACAGCGGAAAAAGAGACAGCAGATGAAAAGATCGAAAAGTTGGTCGGCCAGTTTTATGAAAAAAATCGACAAATTTATGTAGCAACGTCGGATTTAACCTCGCAATGGGTGATTTTTGGGCAGGGAGCCTTGCGCAAATCAGCAAGGGAGTTACTGTTAGACATAGAAAGTGTAGGGAAAGAAATTAAAGACCAAGTGAAAAAAACAAAAGAAGAACGCTTTAGCACAAGGATTCCGCTTAATGACGAAATCGCAAAAATTTTCGAAAAATGGCGAAGGGAATAAAAGAGAGTTTGTTGACGCTTTTTTATGGCGTCATGTATAATAACGATATTGTTGTGGGAAATCAGTCGCCGGAGGGATAGTCGTGAGCGTTGACCTCAAGGAGTTGAAACTTACCCAGTATGATCTGATGTCCGATGAAGAAGTTGTAGACCTTGTAAAAGATAACGACGCTGAGGCTTTGGAATACCTGATCCATAAATATAAAAATTTCGTTCGTGCCAAGGCTCGTTCCTATTTTCTAATTGGGGCCGACCGTGAAGATATTGTGCAGGAAGGCATGATCGGTCTTTATAAATCGATCCGGGATTTTAGAGGAGATAAACTCACGTCTTTCAAGGCTTTTGCGGAGTTGTGCATCACTCGCCAGATTATTACGGCGATTAAAACGGCTACACGCCAGAAGCATATTCCGTTAAATTCCTACGTTTCATTGGACAAGCCTATCTATGATGAAGATTCCGATCGTACCTTGCTGGATGTTATCTGCGGCACAAAAGTCACCGATCCGGAAGAATTGTTTATCAATCGTGAAGAGTTTGATGATATCGAAGGAAAGATGAGCGAAATCTTGAGTGAGCTGGAACGTCAAGTGCTCATGCTTTACTTGGACGGTCGATCCTATCAGCAAATCGCGGAAGAGCTTGACCGACATGTAAAGTCCATTGATAACGCACTGCAGCGCGTCAAACGCAAACTCGAACGATATCTGGAAGGTAGAGAGATCCACCTCTAAGGATAAGGGTCTCTCTTTTTTTGTTACAAATGTAGTATTCGCTGTTATCGACGATTTTCCTGTTTTTTCGTCAAAAAAATTTATTTGCAATTGGAGCAAAAAAAGGTTATGTTGTCAAGATGTTTTGTTGACATGGACGAAGTGGTGTGATAAATTTGTTTAGGTAGCCATAGAGGTTTATCTATGGTTACTTCTTTGCGATGGATACAGGAAAAAAGTAGCGGTTTTTCCCGTAGGTTTTTTTATTTTAAGTAAGAAATGCAGGTTTGAAATGAGACGGAGGTGGCAATGATGCGAGTAAACTTAACGTTGGCGTGCACCGAATGTGGTGAGCGTAACTATATCTCTACAAAAAACAAGCGTACCAACCCTGAGCGCATCGAAATGAAGAAATATTGCTCCCGCGATAAAAAGCATACCCTTCATCGCGAGACGAAGTAAGTATGGACGCGACGAAGTCTGGGGGTGGCACTGTGGGTTTCTTGGCAAGAATCGGAGCAGGGTTTCGCCGAACAGGTTCGTTTTTCGGTGAAGTAATTTCCGAGCTGAAAAAAGTCCGTTGGCCGAACCGCAAAGAGTTGACGACCTACTCGGTTGTCGTGCTGGTGACGGTTGTACTCATGGCAGTGTTTTTCTGGCTAATTGATTTGGGTATCTCTCGTTTGATTGATCTCATCTTAGGCTAGTAATTATTCGGAATTTGGGAGGGACGGACGATTAGCGTCCTCGTGGATATGGAAAAAGCTTGGTATGTCGTTCATACCTACTCCGGGTATGAAAACAAGGTGAAGACGAATCTGGAGAAACGCGTTGAGTCGATGGGCATGGAAGACAAGATCTTCCGCGTGCTGGTACCTACGGAAGAAGAAGTGGAAACGAAGGACGGCAAAAAACGCACCGTCACAAAAAAGGTTTTTCCTGGTTACGTGCTTGTTGAGATGGTGATGACAGACGACTCTTGGTATGTCGTGCGCAACACCCCTGGAGTAACGGGCTTTGTCGGATCCTCGGGGTCTGGTTCGAAACCGACTGCGTTGCGCCCGGAAGAGGCCGATGCAATTCTCAAGCAAATGGGCTTCGAGCTCCCGAAAGTACGGGTGGATTACGAGCTGCGCGATATGGTTCGTGTAGCAGACGGTCCATTTACTGGCCGTACAGGAGAAATCATCGAGATTCAACCAGATCGTCAGAAGGTTCGCGTGCTGGTAGACATCTTCGGCCGCGAGACACCGGTAGAGCTGGACTTTACGCAAGTTCAAAAACTGGATTAGGAATCACCTTGAAATTCGGACACGTATGTGGTACATTTCAAGATGGTTTTCATGAGAGGGCCTGTGCTCTTTTCATGTAATCTCGATAGGGCCGTTTATCGGCATCACGTTATCTAAAAAGATGCGGTTTCCCGTACTCTCACTATAGATCCGGAAGTCTTACATATCGTTGAGGCTTTCACACCAAAAGTGGGAGGGGGTATTCCCCCGCATAACCACAATCGAAGCAAGGAGGTGTATTTACGTGGCTAAAAAGGTTATCCGCGTAATTAAACTACAAATCCCAGCAGGTAAAGCGAATCCTGCACCTCCAGTTGGTCCGGCACTCGGTCAAGCTGGTGTTAACATCATGGGCTTCTGCAAAGAGTTCAACGCTCGTACAGAGTCCGAAGTAGGAATGATCATTCCAGTAGAAATTACTGTGTTTGAAGACCGTTCCTTCACATTTATCACAAAAACTCCGCCAGCAGCGGTTCTCTTGAAAAAAGCAGCAGGTATCGAGTCCGGTTCCGGCGTGCCTAACAAGACAAAAGTTGCTACATTGAAGCGCGATAAAGTACGTGAGATTGCGGAACTGAAACGCCCTGACCTGAATGCGGCAACTGTTGAAGCAGCTATGCGCATGGTTGAAGGAACTGCTCGTTCCATGGGTATCGTAATCGAAGACTAATTGTCGTTGTTGTCGCGGGGTGCATCTGTACCCCGCGCGTTTGTGGGAGGATTAAACCGCTACGACCACATTGAAGGGAGATTTATCTACGATGGCTAAACGTGGTAAAAAATATCAAGAAGCGATCAAGCTGATTGACAAGAATAAAGTATATGAAGTAGTTGAAGGTATCGAGCTCGTGAAAAAAGCGGCTTCCGCGAAATTCGACGAGACTGTAGAAGCAGCATTCCGTCTGGGTGTAGACCCTAAGCGTGCTGACCAACAAATCCGCGGTGCGGTTGTATTGCCGCACGGTACTGGTAAAGTACAACGCGTTCTTGTTTTCGCAAAAGGCGAAAAAGCAAAAGAAGCTGAAGCAGCAGGTGCTGACTATGTTGGCGAATCTGATATGATCAGCAAAATCCAAGGTGGTTGGTTCGACTTTGATGTAGTCGTAGCTACCCCTGACATGATGGGTGAAGTAGGTAAATTGGGTCGTGTACTCGGTCCAAAAGGCCTCATGCCAAACCCTAAAACAGGTACCGTTACTTTCGATGTAACGAAAGCTGTTAACGAAATCAAAGCGGGTAAAATCGAATACCGCGTTGACAAAGCTGGTAACATCCACGCTCCTATCGGAAAAGCATCCTTCGACGCTGACAAACTGGCTGAGAACCTGGCTGCTTTGACTGAAGCGTTGAACCGTGCAAAACCAGCTGCAGCTAAAGGTGTTTACATGAGAAACGTATCCATCAGCTCCACTATGGGTCCTGGTGTACGCGTAGCTGTAAAATAATAACGTTTGACTTCTGTTTCAGAAGTTGATAGTATAATGCGTGTTGATTAAAAAAAGTATAGTGTCATGCCGTAGACAGAAGGTGCTTCGCTTGCCTGGCAAGCCAAGCTTAATATCCCTCCGAGGCGTGTAGTGGATAGATTTGATTGAAACGTGATTGTTTCTTTTGAAAAAACCATTATGCCCTCGCGAATGTCTGCGAGGGCATTGTCTTTTTATAAAGCTTTACGGGAGGTGTATTCCATGGCAGAAATTCGTCCTACAGTTATCCGTGAAGAGAAAGTACAAGCGGTTAACGAAATCGCTACAAAGTTTCGTGAAAGCCAATCCACAGTAGTGGCTGACTATCGCGGTCTGACAGTAGCGCAAGTGACTGAACTTCGTAAACAACTGCGTGAAGCAGGCGTAGAATTCAAGGTTTACAAAAACTCCTTGACTCGTCTGGCTACCGCTCAAGAAAACTTGACCGAATTGGATGATCAACTGACAGGTCCAAACGCGATTGCATTCTCGAAAGACGATGTAATTGCACCGGCAAAAATCTTGGCTGACTTTGCGAAGAAAAACGACAAGCTGGAGATCAAAGGTGGCGTTATCGAAGGGAAAGTAGTCGATGCTGAGCAAATCAAAGCACTCGCTGCATTGCCTTCCCGCGAAGGTCTCTTGTCTATGTTGCTCAGCGTGCTTCAAGCACCTGTTCGCAACTTCGCGCTTGCAGTTAAAGCAGTTGCGGATCAAAAAGAAGAGCAAGGCGCGTAATCGCATTCGCGAACGCAAAAGTTTCAACACTAAACTTTATCTCATGATGGGAGGATTATCATAATGTCTAAAGAGCAAATCTTAGAAGCGATTAAAGGTATGTCCGTTCTGGAACTGAACGATCTGGTAAAAGCAATCGAGGAAGAATTCGGCGTAACTGCTGCAGCTCCAGTAGCTGTAGTTGCTGGTGGCGCTGCTGAAGCTGCTGCTGAGCAAACTGAATTCACTGTTAACCTGGTTAGCGGTGGAGCTTCCAAAATCAACGTAATCAAAGTTGTTCGCGAGCTGACTGGCTTGGGTCTGAAAGAAGCAAAAGACCTGGTAGACAACGCTCCAAAAACACTCAAAGAGGGCGTTTCCAAAGACGAAGCAGAAGCTCTCAAAGCAAAACTCGAAGAAGCTGGCGCAACTGTAGAAGTAAAATAAGTTAGCGTTTGCTGATCGAAAAACCCCTTGCCAATTGGCGGGGGGTTTTCTATAGCCACAATGCATGCACTTCGATTCCCACACGGCAGGAGCGGACTTTTGCCTGTGTGGGTTTTCTTCAATAAAGAAAGATGAGATCATCTGTTCAAGATCAGTCGAACCGTTGAAAGGTGGAGAAGCTGTTGACCAATCATTACTACACCAATAAGCCGGATCTACATCATGATGAAAAGACGTTTACCTTTGAATTACGCGGGGTAACGCTGCGTTTTATTACAGATGCGGGAGTGTTTTCGCGCGATCGAATTGATTTTGGGAGTGTCCTTTTGATAGAAACCATGAATATCCCATCGAACGCGCGTGTGCTGGATGTCGGGTGTGGGTACGGACCAATCGGTTTTTCAGCAGCAAAACTCGCAGTAGACGGCTCGGTGACAATGATCGACATTAACGAACGGGCGGTTGAGTTGGCACGCAGAAATGCAGAGCTGAACGGACTAGGCAATGTAACGGTTGAAGTTAGTGATTTATATGAGAAAGTGCAAGGGCAGCAATTCGATATTATTTTGACGAATCCTCCGATACGAGCCGGGAAAGAAGTTGTACATAGAATTTTTGTCGAAGGGTATGACCTTCTGAAGGATGGCGGCGAAATGTGGGTAGTCATTCAAAAGAAGCAAGGGGCCCCATCGGCGTTGAAAAAACTGCAGGAAACCTACAGCGAAGTAGAAGAAGTCGAGAAAAGCAAGGGCTATTACATCTACCGAGCGATCAAATAAAAACCTAATGTCAATAACTTTCATTCCCATACTTGACGTTAAATTTTGGTTGTGGTAACATTGTAAAATGTCAATATGGGTTTATTGTCTATTTTTTAGCAATTCCTGATTTGTCAACCTTTTTTTCTCTTTTTTTAACCAAGGAGGAATGTAGGTGTAAATAGTTGGGAAATCTTTTAAAATAGAGTTTCTTTGGGTTAAAAATGGTGTTACTGGTTTAACCCATTTTTATTTTGTGAAAAACGGTTTACGCCGTTTTAAGTAGATGAATAGCACTGCATGTTCATCTGCATTTTTTGCAACTGTGGCTTCGCCATAACCCTGGCGCAGTCAAGATTTCTCATGCATGCACGAAAAACTGAGGGGTGAATGAGTTGGCAGGTAAAGTAATTCAATGCGGCCGACACCGCCAGCGTCGCACGTATTCGCGCATTAACGAAGTACTGGGATTGCCCAATCTAATTGAAATCCAACAAAAGTCTTACCAGTGGTTCTTAGATGAAGGGCTGAGAGAAATGTTCCAAGATATTTCTCCGATTCAGGACTTCACTGGCAATCTGGTGCTGGAGTTTATTGATTACAGTTTGGGAGAACCAAAGTACGATGTCGATGAGTCGAAAGAACGTGACGTTACATATGCAGCGCCACTGCGCGTAAAAGTCCGTCTTTTGAACAAGGAGACAGGAGAAGTGAAGGAACAGGAAGTGTTTATGGGTGATTTCCCGCTCATGACCGAGACTGGTACCTTCATTATCAACGGCGCTGAGCGTGTTATCGTCAGTCAGCTCGTTCGCTCTCCTAGTGTTTACTATAATCAGAAAGTGGACAAAAACGGCAAACAGGCATTCACTGCAACGGTCATTCCGAACCGCGGTGCGTGGTTGGAACTGGAAACAGATGCGAAGGACGTCATTTACGTCCGCATTGACCGTACCCGTAAAATACCGGTTACGGTGCTTCTGCGTGCGTTGGGCTTTAGCTCTGATGTAGAAATCCTCAACCTGCTGGGTGAAGATGAATACATCAAAAACACGCTCGAAAAAGACAACACGGACTCTACAGAAAAAGCGCTCATTGAAATCTATGAGCGTCTGCGTCCGGGTGAGCCGCCAACCGTTGATAACGCGAAGAGCTTGCTCGTATCTCGATTCTTCGATCCGAAGCGTTATGATCTGGCCTCTGTAGGTCGTTACAAAATGAACAAAAAGCTGAACATCAAAAACCGTCTGTATAACCAACGTCTCGCTGAAACATTGGTAGATACCAGAACGGGTGAAATCATTGCAGAAGCTGGCCAACTCGTGGATCGCCGCGTGATGGACCGCATCCAGCAAGCGCTGGAAGAAAGCGTTGGTTACATTGATGTTCGTTCTCATGGTGGCGTCTTGGAAGACGAAACCATTACATTGCAATCCATCAACATCTTCGCGCCGAATGAAGACGGGAAAATCATTAAAGTGATTGCAAATGGAAAAATCGATAAAACGGTAAAACACATCACGCCAGCGGATATTGTGGCTTCTATTAACTACTTTATCAACCTGCTGCATGGTGTTGGTTCTACCGATGATATCGACCATTTGGGCAATCGCCGTCTACGTTCCGTAGGTGAGCTGCTGCAGAACCAATTCCGCATCGGTCTTTCCCGTATGGAGCGTGTTGTACGCGAGCGCATGTCCATTCAGGACCAAAACCAAATCACTCCGCAAGCATTGATCAACATCCGTCCAGTGATCGCAGCGATCAAGGAGTTCTTCGGAAGCTCCCAGCTGTCCCAGTTCATGGACCAAACGAACCCGCTTGCTGAGCTGACGCATAAGCGCCGTCTGTCTGCACTTGGTCCGGGTGGTTTGACTCGTGAGCGCGCGGGCTTCGAAGTGCGCGACGTTCACCATTCTCACTATGGACGCATGTGCCCAATCGAGACGCCGGAGGGTCCAAACATTGGTTTGATCAACTCTCTGTCCTCTTATGCGCGCATTAATGACTATGGTTTTATTGAGACTCCTCGTCGCAAAGTCGATCCGGAAACAGGGCGTGTCCTGGAAGAAATCGCGTATCTGACTGCGGATGAAGAAGACGTGTTCAACGTTGCTCAGGCGAACCAGCCTCTGGAAGAAGACGGACGCTTCAGCAACGAGCAGGTGCTTTGCCGTCGTAAAGGTGAAAACTTGTTCATTCCGCGTGATAAAGTCGATTATATGGACGTATCGCCGAAGCAAGTCGTTTCAGTTGCGACAGCTTTGATTCCGTTCCTGGAAAACGACGACGCCAACCGCGCCTTGATGGGATCTAACATGCAGCGTCAAGCTGTACCATTGTTGATTCCGCAAGCACCGTTTGTTGGTACTGGTATGGAACACAAAGCTGCACAGGATTCTGGCGTAGCGATTGTTGCGAAACATAACGGTCAAGTAGAGCGAGTCACTGCTCGTGAAATCTGGATCCGTCGTTACAAAGAGATCGATGGCAAGCAAGTTGCTGGGGATCTTGATAAGTACAAATTGCACAAGTTTATCCGATCCAACCAAGGTACCTGCATTAACCAACGTCCGATTGTGAAAACAGGCGACTGGGTAGTGCCGGGCGACATCGTTGCAGACGGTCCATCCACAGAAAAAGGGGAATTGGCACTTGGGCGCAACGTCATCGTAGCCTTCATGACGTGGGAAGGATACAACTACGAAGATGCGATCTTGCTTAGCGAAAAATTGGTAAAAGACGATGTCTATACATCGATCCATATTGAAGAATACGAATCCGAAGCACGTGACACCAAGCTTGGACCGGAGGAAATCACGCGTGACATCCCGAACGTGGGTGAGGACGCGCTGAAAAACCTGGATGAGCGCGGTATTGTCCGTGTAGGTGCCGAGATTCAGGATGGCGACATCTTGGTTGGTAAAGTAACGCCGAAGGGTGTAACTGAGCTGACAGCGGAAGAGCGTTTGCTCCATGCGATCTTCGGTGAAAAAGCTCGTGAAGTACGCGATACTTCCCTGCGTGTGCCACATGGCGGCTCTGGAATTATCGTGGATGTAAAAGTATTCACCCGTGAAAACGGCGATGAATTGCCTCCTGGCGTTAACCAATTGGTACGTGTCTACATCGCGCAAAAACGGAAAATCTCCGTTGGTGACAAGATGGCAGGACGCCACGGTAACAAAGGGGTTATCGCACGGATCATGCCGGAAGAGGATATGCCTTTCCTCCCAGACGGTTCGCCGGTTGAAATCGTGCTGAACCCACTGGGCGTACCATCCCGGATGAATATCGGGCAGGTATTGGAGACGCACTTGGGTATGGCTGCGAAGATGCTCGGCATTCACGTTTCCACACCGGTATTTGACGGTGCACGTCAAGAAGACGTGTTTGAAACGCTGGAAGAAGCAGGATTGGACCGAGATGGTAAAACCATTCTCTTTGACGGACGCACAGGTGAACCATTCGATCGTCGTGTGACGGTAGGCTGCGTATATATGCTGAAACTGGCTCACTTGGTTGACGATAAAATCCATGCTCGTTCAACTGGACCATACTCGCTCGTTACCCAACAGCCTCTGGGAGGGAAAGCCCAGTTCGGTGGACAGCGTTTTGGGGAGATGGAGGTTTGGGCGTTGGAAGCTTACGGTGCAGCCTACACCTTGCAAGAAATTCTTACGGTTAAATCCGACGATGTGGTTGGTCGCGTGAAGACGTATGAAGCGATTGTGAAAGGTGAAAACGTACCGGAGCCAGGCGTTCCTGAATCGTTTAAGGTATTGATTAAAGAGCTGCAAAGCTTGGGTATGGACGTCAAGATCCTTTCCGAGGATGAGAAAGAGATTGAGATGCGTGAAATCGAGGATGAAGATGAAGGTGCAGGCGAGAAACTCAATCTCGTGCTCGAAGGTGGAAGCTTGGACGAAGAGTAAGATTCCGGTACAAGGGAGGTAACGCCCTGTGATTGACGTTAATAATTTCGAATATATGAAGATTGGGTTGGCTTCCCCCGAAAAGATCAGATCTTGGTCTTTCGGGGAAGTAAAAAAACCCGAAACTATCAACTACCGTACATTGAAACCGGAGAAAGACGGTTTGTTCTGTGAGCGTATCTTTGGTCCAACCAAGGACTGGGAGTGCCATTGCGGAAAATACAAGCGCGTCCGTTATAAGGGAGTAGTGTGCGATCGATGCGGTGTGGAAGTAACCCGCGCGAAAGTTCGCCGTGAGCGCATGGGGCATATCGAGCTCGCTGCCCCCGTTTCTCACATTTGGTATTTCAAAGGGATCCCAAGCCGTATGGGCCTTGTGCTCGACATGTCCCCGCGTTCCTTGGAAGAAGTCATTTATTTCGCATCCTATGTGGTGACCGATCCAGGCGATACTCCACTTGACAAGAAACAGCTCTTGTCGGAAAAAGAGTACCGCA
Source organism: Bathyarchaeia archaeon (assembly GCA_035644815.1). GTDB lineage: Bacteria > Bacillota > Bacilli > Brevibacillales > Brevibacillaceae > Brevibacillus_F. The sequence goes on from DASQNU010000119.1 coordinate 10,423, forward strand.
ACTATCGGGAAAAATACGGGTATGCGTTCCAAGCGATGATGGGTGCAGAAGCGATCAAGCGTCTGCTGGCCGAAATCGATCTGGATAAAGAAGTAGATCATCTGAAAGAAGAGCTGAAAACTGCGCAAGGCCAACGTCGCAACCGTGCGATCAAACGCCTTGAAGTGTTGGAGGCATTCCGTAACTCCGGCAACCGTCCGGACTGGATGATCATGGATGTGCTCCCGGTTATTCCACCGGAGCTGCGCCCAATGGTGCAATTGGATGGTGGACGTTTTGCCACTTCCGATTTGAACGATCTGTATCGCCGCGTAATCAACCGTAACAACCGCTTGAAGCGATTGCTCGAGTTGGGCGCACCTGATATCATCGTGCAAAACGAAAAACGCATGCTGCAAGAAGCAGTTGATGCGTTGATCGACAACGGTCGTCGCGGCCGTCCGGTAACTGGTCCTGGTAACCGTCCGTTGAAATCTCTCAGCCATATGCTGAAAGGTAAACAAGGACGCTTCCGTCAAAACCTGCTGGGTAAACGTGTTGACTATTCGGGTCGTTCCGTTATCGTAGTGGGACCTAACCTGAAGATGTACCAATGCGGTTTGCCGAAGGAAATGGCGTTGGAGCTGTTCAAACCGTTTGTAATGAAAGAGCTGGTGGCAAAAGGCCTCGCTCATAACATTAAAAGTGCGAAGCGCAAAGTAGAACGCGTGCAGCCGGAAGTATGGGACGTTCTCGAAGATGTCATCCGTGAACATCCAGTGCTCTTGAACCGCGCCCCCACTTTGCACAGACTTGGTATTCAAGCATTTGAACCGGTTCTGGTAGAAGGCCGTGCGATTCGTCTTCACCCGTTGGTATGTACCGCATATAACGCGGACTTCGACGGTGACCAGATGGCCGTTCACGTGCCGCTCTCTGCAGAAGCACAAGCGGAAGCGCGCATTTTGATGCTCGCTGCGCAAAACATCTTGAACCCGAAAGATGGTAAGCCAGTTGTTACACCATCTCAGGACATGGTGCTTGGCTCCTACTACCTCACGCTTGAGCGCGAGGGAGACAAAGGGGAAGGTAGTGTTTTCCGCGATCCGCATGATGCGATTGCAGCTTACCAAAACGGCTTCATTAGCCTGCATACTCGTATTGCAGTGCCAGCGAACCGTCTTGGCAAAACATCTTTTACGGAAGAACAGAACAAAGCGCTTCTGGTTACGACAGCAGGGAAAATCATCTTTAACGAAATTTTCCCGCCGGAACTTCCGTTTATCAACGCACCGACCAAAGCGAACCTGGCACACAAAGTACCGGATGAGTACTTCATCTTTGACAAGGGCGTAGATGTAAAAGAATTCATCAAGAACCTGCCAGACGCAGGTGCTGTGAAGAAAGGCTTCCTGGGAACCATCATCTCGGAATGCTTCCAACGTTTTGGTACAACGCAATCTGCTGTGATTCTTGATAAAATCAAGGAACTCGGCTTCACTTATTCAACAAAAGCAGGTATCACCATTGCCGTATCCGACATTGTTGTACCTGAGAAGAAAAAAGAAATCCTCGAAGAAGCGGATAAAAAGGTTGCAACTGTCTTGACGCAATACCGCCGTGGTTTGATCACGGATGATGAGCGTTATGACCGAGTGATTGCAATCTGGTCCAAAGCGAAGGACGAAGTAACGGAAGTTCTCATGAAATCCATGGATAAATTCAATGCGATCTTCATGATGGCCAACTCCGGTGCCCGCGGTAACGTATCGCAGATTACACAGCTGGCTGGTATGCGCGGTCTGATGGCGAACCCATCCGGACGAATCATCGAGTTGCCGATCAAATCCAACTTCCGTGAAGGTCTGACCGTATTGGAATACTTCATCTCGACGCACGGTGCGCGTAAAGGTTTGGCCGATACGGCGTTGCGTACAGCGGACTCGGGTTATCTGACTCGCCGTCTCGTAGACGTTGCGCAGGATGTCATTGTGCGAGAAGACGATTGCGGTACTGATAAAGGTATCCGTGTTTCCGCGATCAAGGATGGTAAGGAAGAGATTGAAAAGCTGTCCGATCGACTTGTTGGTCGTACGTGCTTTGAAACGGTCCGTCATCCAGAGACAAACGAAATCCTCGTGAGACGTAATGAGGAAATTTCTGCGGATATGGCAGAGTACCTTGAGAAAATCGGTGTCAAAGAAGTATATATCCGTACCGTTCTTACCTGCCGCACCAACCACGGTGTATGTAAACGTTGCTATGGACGCAACCTGGCGACAGGCGCAGAAGTAGAAATCGGGGAAGCAGTGGGAATCATCGCTGCTCAATCGATTGGTGAGCCTGGAACACAGTTGACCATGCGTACGTTCCATACCGGTGGGGTTGCCGGAGACGATATCACCCAAGGTTTGCCGCGTATTCAAGAGTTGTTCGAAGCGCGCAATCCAAAAGGGCAAGCGGTTATCACCGAAATCGACGGGGAAGTTGTCGATATTCGCGAAGGAAAAGACCGTCGTGAAATCGAAGTGCGTGGAGAAGCGGAAAACAAAGTCTACCCAGTTCCATATGGTTCTCGCATCAAGGTATCGGTCGGCAACAGACTGAATGCCGGTGATGAGTTAACAGAGGGTTCCGTGGATCCAAAAGAAATGCTGAAAGTACGCGGTCAGCGTGGCGTATCCAACTACATCCTGCAAGAGGTACAAAAGGTGTATCGTATGCAAGGGGTAGAAATCAACGACAAGCACGTTGAGGTTATGATTCGCCAAATGCTGCGCAAGCTCCGTGTCATCGACAGTGGTGATACTGACTTGTTGCCAGGATCTTTTGTCGAAGTGCATGAGTTCGAAACGGCAAATGCGAAAGTGCTGATCGAAGGTAAAAATCCAGCAGTCGGCCGTCCGGTTCTGCTTGGTATTACAAAAGCATCTCTCGAGACAGATTCGTTCCTGTCGGCGGCATCGTTCCAGGAGACTACTCGTGTATTGACAGATGCTGCGATCAAAGGAAAAGTAGACCGTCTGCTTGGTCTGAAAGAGAACGTGATTATCGGAAAACTGATTCCAGCTGGTACCGGTATGTCCCGTTACCGCAATACCAAAGTTCTTTCTCGTGCAGAATATGAAGCACAAGCAAATGAACTAGGTGCGGATGAGTTGGAAGCAGTATCGGTGGAATAAAGGTAAGACCACTTGAAGCCCGTCAATGACGGGCTTCTTCTCTATCAACATCACGTTTAAAAAGAAAGAGAAAATAAAGTTTGACTTCTAGTATTCAACCTGATATTATATTCAAGTGTGCCTGACACTCAATGCTTTGGAGGATATGACTATCATGTCTTATGAAAAAGTAGAGCGGGCCAAGGAGCTTGCGATCGGAATCAATCAAACGTTAAAGGCAGTCGAGCACAGCTTCGCTCAAGAAGTCTATGTTGCTGAGGATGCCGACAAGCGTTTGACGAATAAAATCGCTCTCCTTTGTAAAGAGAAGGGTGTTCCAGTCATCTATGTAGATTCCATGAAAAGGCTTGGAAGAGCCTGTGGAATCGATGTGGGCGCGGCTGCTGTCGCGATTAAAAAAAGTAGTTAGTGTTGTTTTTGCTGGTTGCTCTTTTAAAGGGTATGTCCGCAAAAACTTTCTATTTGGCCCAAAAATGACTCACCTGGATCTGTGGTCTTGAAAATGGGTAAAAAAGAAGGGAGGTTTCATCATGCCTACAATGAACCAATTGGTACGTAAAGGTCGCAGCGCGAAAGTTGAGAAGTCCAAATCTCCAGCTCTGCAAAAAGGGTACAACTCCTTTAAAAAGGAGCAAACCAACCAAAGCTCTCCACAAAAACGTGGTGTGTGCACTCGTGTAGGTACCATGACACCGAAAAAGCCAAACTCCGCTCTTCGTAAATACGCACGTGTGCGTTTGACGAACGGTATCGAGGTTACAGCTTACATCGGTGGTATCGGTCACAACCTGCAAGAGCACAGTGTGGTACTTGTTCGCGGCGGTCGTGTAAAAGACTTGCCAGGGGTACGTTACCACATCGTTCGTGGTGCGCTTGACACTGCTGGTGTGAACAACCGTAAACAAGGTCGTTCCAAATACGGTACTAAGCGTCCAAAACCAGGTGCTGCAGCAGCAAAGAAATAAGATTCGCGTAAAAGCGAATAGTGAATGGAAAATATCTTAAAAGTAAGGAGGGGGACACATGCCACGTAAAGGTCCAGTAACCCGTCGTGATGTATTGCCAGATCCAGTACACAACAGCAAGTTGGTTACTCGTCTGATCAACCGTTTGATGGTTGATGGTAAACGAGGTGTTGCCCAAAATATCCTGTACAACGCGTTCGGAATCATTGAAGAGCGCACAGGACGCAACCCGATGGAAGTTTTCGAGGAAGCTCTGAAAAACATCATGCCAGTTCTCGAAGTAAAAGCTCGTCGTGTTGGTGGTGCTAACTACCAAGTTCCAATCGAAGTAAAACCTGAGCGCCGTACGACTCTCGGTCTTCGTTGGTTGGTTAACTACTCCCGCACTCGCGGTGAGAAAACCATGGAACAACGTCTTGCTAACGAAATCATGGATGCAGCTAACAATACAGGTGCAGCTGTGAAAAAGCGTGAAGACACGCACAAGATGGCTGAAGCAAACAAAGCGTTTGCTCACTATCGCTGGTAGTATCCAAAGTGGGTATCCGCTTTGGATACCCGCATATATCCACTTATGAGGAGGAGCATACCACATGGCTCGCGAGTTCTCCCTGCCGAATACGCGTAATATCGGGATCATGGCTCACATTGATGCTGGTAAGACCACTACAACCGAGCGTATTCTCTTCTACACCGGTCGCGTTCACAAGATTGGTGAAGTGCATGAAGGCGCTGCAACAATGGACTGGATGGAGCAAGAACAAGAGCGCGGTATTACCATTACCTCCGCTGCTACCACTGCTCAATGGAATGGGCACCGCATCAACATCATCGATACCCCTGGTCACGTAGACTTCACTGTTGAGGTTGAACGTTCCCTGCGCGTACTCGATGGTTCTGTTACTGTGTTTGATGCGAAAGGTGGCGTTGAGCCGCAAACCGAAACCGTTTGGCGTCAAGCTGACCGTTACGGCGTACCGCGTATTTGCTACATCAACAAAATGGACATCATGGGCGCTAACTTTGACATGTGTGTGGATCAAATCCGCAACCGTCTGGGCGCGAAAGCTGTTCCAATTCAATACCCTATCGGCGCTGAAGACCAATTCAAAGGTATGGTTGACCTTGTTGAAATGAAAGCAATCATCTATACCGACGACTTGGGTAAAACTTCTGACGCGGTAGAAATTCCAGCTGACCTGGTAGACAAGTGCGAACAACTTCGCCTTGAACTGGTTGAAGCTGCTGCAGAACAAGACGAAGAATTGATGATGAAATACCTCGAAGGAGAAGAGCTGACGACTGAAGAGATCAAACGCGCTCTCCGCCAAGGTGTTATCAGCACTAACATCGTACTCGTTCTTTGCGGTTCTTCCTATAAAAACAAAGGGGTTCAACCAATGCTGGATGCGGTAGTTGACTACCTGCCATCCCCAATTGACATCCCTGCGATCAAAGGTGTCATTCCTGACACTGAAGATGAAGTGACTCGTGAATCCGACGATTCTGCTCCGTTCTCTGCTCTTGCGTTCAAGATCATGACGGACCCATACGTTGGTCGCCTCACATTCTTCCGTGTATACTCCGGTACATTGAGCTCCGGTTCCTATGTGCTTAACTCCACAAAAGGCAAACGTGAGCGTGTCGGACGTATCCTGCAAATGCACGCGAACCACCGTGAAGAAATCCAAATGGTTTACTCCGGTGACATCGCAGCGGCTGTAGGTTTGAAAGATACAACGACTGGTGACACACTGTGTGATGAAAAATCCCCAGTTATCTTGGAATCCATGACATTCCCAGAGCCAGTTATCCAGGTTGCGATCGAGCCTAAATCGAAAGCAGACCAAGATAAAATGGGTATCGCCCTCTCTAAATTGGCTGAGGAAGATCCTACCTTCAAAACCTTCACTGACGAAGAAACCGCGCAAACCATCATCGCAGGTATGGGTGAGCTTCACTTGGAGATCATCGTTGACCGCATGAAGCGCGAATTCAAAGTTGAAGCGAACGTGGGTGCTCCACAGGTTGCATACCGTGAGACATTCAAGAACGCTGCTAAAGTGGAAGGTAAATTCGTACGCCAATCCGGTGGTCGTGGTCAATACGGTCACGTTTGGGTGGAGTTCGCTCCGCTTGAGCCAGGTAAAGGCTTCGAATTCGAAAACAAAATCGTCGGTGGGGTAGTACCAAGAGAGTACATCCCTGCAGTTCAAGCGGGTATCGAAGAGTCCATGAAAAACGGTGTTCTCGCCGGATTCCCTCTCGTAGATATCAAAGCAACGCTTGTTGACGGTAGCTACCATGACGTTGACTCCTCCGAGATGGCGTTTAAAGTAGCGGGTTCCTTGGCTCTGAAAGAAGCTGCGAAGAAATGTGGCGCGGTTCTGCTCGAGCCAATCATGAAAGTGGAAGTTACAGTACCTGAAGAGTACATGGGTGACGTAATGGGTGACCTGAACTCCCGTCGTGGTCGCATCGAAGGTATGGAAGCACAAGCTAACGCGCAAATCATCCGTGCTATGGTGCCGCTCTCCGAGATGTTCGGTTATTCCACAACACTGCGTTCCCGTACCCAAGGCCGCGGTAACTACTCGATGGTTATCGACCACTATGAAGAGGTACCACGCAACATCTCTGATGAAATTATCAAGAAGTCCAAAGGTGACGCTCAATAATTTCGGAAGTGACACGTTTCGCTCTTTATATTCAAACGAGAAAGGTTTACAATATTGTCTGGACCTACCTACATACGGGTAAACCTTTCTCGTTAAAAAATAACCCTTATCTATTATTTAAGGAGGCTTCCCTCAATGGCAAAAGCAAAATTCGAGCGTAATAAGCCGCACGTAAACATTGGTACCATCGGTCACGTTGACCACGGTAAAACAACTTTGACTGCTGCGATCACTACTGTATTGGCACAACAAGGTAAAGCACAAGCTATGGCTTATGCTTCCATCGACGCTGCTCCAGAAGAAAAAGAGCGCGGTATCACAATCAACACTGCACACGTTGAGTACGAAACTGATGCTCGTCACTATGCTCACGTTGACTGCCCTGGTCACGCTGACTACGTGAAAAACATGATTACTGGTGCTGCTCAAATGGACGGCGCGATCCTCGTAGTATCTGCTGCGGATGGTCCAATGCCACAAACTCGTGAGCACATCCTGCTCTCCCGCCAAGTAGGCGTACCTTACATCGTTGTATTCATGAACAAATGCGACATGGTTGACGATGAAGAGTTGTTGGAACTGGTTGAAATGGAAATCCGTGACCTGCTCTCTCAATACGAGTTCCCAGGCGACGATATCCCAGTAATCAAAGGTTCCGCTAAAGAAGCTCTCGACAACCCAACTGGCGAATGGGCTAAGAAAATCGCTGAGTTGATGGACGCTGTTGACAGCTACATCCCAACTCCTGAGCGCGACACTGACAAACCTTTCTTGATGCCAGTTGAGGACGTATTCACCATCACTGGTCGTGGTACAGTTGCTACTGGCCGCGTAGAAAAAGGTATCGTTAAAGTCGGTGACCAAGTTGAAATCGTTGGTATTGCTGAAGAAACTCGCAATACTACAGTAACTGGTGTTGAGATGTTCCGTAAATTGCTCGACCAAGCACAAGCTGGTGACAACATCGGTGCTCTGCTCCGTGGTGTTGAGCGTAAAGATATCGAGCGTGGTCAAGTTTTGGCGAAACCAGGTTCCATCAAACCTCACACTAAATTCAAAGCAGAAGTTTACGTTCTGTCCAAAGAAGAGGGTGGACGTCACACTCCATTCTTCTCTAACTACCGTCCACAATTCTACTTCCGTACAACTGACGTAACTGGTATCATCCAACTGCCAGAAGGCGTTGAAATGATCATGCCTGGTGACAACACAGAGTTCATCGTTGAACTGATCGCACCAGTAGCGATGGATCCAGGTACTCGTTTCGCTATCCGTGAGGGTGGCCGTACAGTAGGTGCTGGCGTAGTTTCTACCATCACTGAGTAATTTTGATATGAATGAAACCCCGGTAGCAATTGCTGCCGGGGTTTTTTTCGTTTACGCCAGTTTTATTTGTTTAAACTGCTTGGGTGAACAGCCATTGTACTTCTTAAACGTGCGATAAAAATGACCAGTATGTGGGAAGCCAACATGTGCAGCTATCTCTTCAATACTCCAGTCTTCGGTTAGCAGCAACCGTTCCGCCCTTTTAATCCGTTGATAATGGACATACTCAATAAAAGGCATATTCATGGTTTGCTTAAAAGCCTTTAAAAAATGATAATAGCTAAGGTTAAGTAACTTACTGCAATAAGCAGCCTCGATTTTCGATGATAGATTTTGATCGATATAATCCAATACCGGTTTAAAACGAAGGACATTCGGATTGGAGGGCTGCTGCAAGATACCTTTCGTGTCATAGCGGATGAGTGTTAATAGGATACGCTTCATCAGCATGCTAACGGCCAATTCAAACCCGAGTGCAGAGACCGACATCTCCTGGTCAATTTCGGTGACCGCTTGAATGATCTCTGCTTTCGCTTGTGGGTGTTCATGAAAAATATAATTCAACTGACTTAATGGAGTGGGGCACTCCAAGAACAGCTTCATATAGGGCATTGTACTAGGGTCAAAATACTGGGCCAAATCAAACTGCAGGACAATATATTCCAATTGGTCCCAAACCTTTAACCGGTCGCGATGCAATTCATTGGAACCAATCAACAGACAGTGACAGTCGTTAAGTGGATAGGTTTGGTCTTCAATAATGATCTCAAAGCTCCCCTTTAGGATCACAAGCAGTTCAATTTCCTTATGATAATGCCATTTGCCGTCATAATCGCAGCCATGGTCAGCATGTAGGACTTTCATAGCAAGAAATGGACTGTCATAGCTCACTTTTTCGTGGAAAATCTCCATAGTTACCTCCCAGCATGCCAAAATCGTGCATGAAATAAACCAAATCATAACTTACATTTATTTGTACGAATTCCTATGATAGTTACAGTTATTGTAAAGATTCCGGTAATGAATGAAAAGGGGAATGGGGATCGTGAAAAGGTTGCTGTGGGTGAGTTGCAGTTTCTATTTGTTGATTGGGGTAACGAGTGTGGTGGCGGGGGCATTGCTTCCAGAGTTGCTAAGCTACTACAAAAGGGATTACAGTGACGGCGGCACCCTTCTTTTTGCCCAATTTATTGGTTTTCTTGCTGGAGTTCTTGCTTCTCCAGAAGGAAACAGGGCTATAGGGAGAAAAAACATGCTTCTCATCGTATTGGGCTTACTTGCCATCAGCTATGCTACATTTGGCAATTTGCCTCCCTGGTATGGAGTAGTAGCGATAGCTATGGTTACAGGTCTATGCAGCGGTGCGATTGAAGCTGCCATTGGTTCCATGATCATTGATACAGTAAAAGAAAATACGGCGGTAGCCATGAGTCGGTTGGAAGTCTTTTTTGGCTTAGGGGCATTGAGCATGCCAGCCGTCGTAAGCTTATTGATTGTATATGATAAATGGCAACTAGCCTTATATATGATTGCTGCTTTTTCGGTGGTGCTCATGCTCGTTTGGTTTCGCATGGACCTCTCCGTGGTTACCCAGCAGGAAAATGCAGGGCACCAAGAGCCGGGGAATGGTCCAAAGCTGCCATACGACCGTGAAGATATGCCAATCGTGGGGACATTCATCCTTTTTTTCTTCCTATACGTAGGCGTGGAGATGAGTATAGCGAATTATATGCCATCGATCTTTATAGAGCTCTCCCGTATAGATAGTTCGGTTGCTTCCTTAAGCGTAACATTTTTCTGGGGGGCGATGACGATGGGGCGTTTGTTCGCGGGGAGAATCGCGCAAAGGGTGGGTTACACCAGTTATCTGCTATGGAGCTGCCTCCTTTCCCTACTGATGTTAACGGGACTTACGTTGGTTACTGATATACGCTATGCGTTTATTTTGATCGTGCTGTTAGGTTTGTCCATGGCGGGAATTTTTGCAATCGCTCTGCTGCTAGCCAATCGATTGCTTCCGGGCCGTACAGAAAGAACAACCAGTCTGTTGATTGCCTCTGCCGGAATTGGCGGAGCCTGTCTTTCCTATCTGACTGGACTGGGTATGGAGGTGCTGTCGGTAGCCAAGACGATGTGGGGACTTGTAGGGTTTACATTAATCATGTTGCTCACGATGTCGTTTCTGTCGCGGCATAAGAAACGGAAGCAGCAACAAGAGCAAATCGATTTGGTTTAGAAGGATGGTTCTCTCATTAATACTTTTGATAAAACATATCAAAATCTTTCCTTAATGAATTTTGGCGAGCTATGCTAAAATACAATGACGATTGAAAGGCGCGATGAGAGAAGGCGGATAGAAAAGATGTTAGGCAAAGAGCGTATGATTTATGCGATATTGTGTGCAGTCGTTACCATTTGGGGATTAAATGTTGTAATGGTGAAGTATCTTGCCTTTTTTCCACCGGTCTTGATTGCAGCCATCCGTATTACAGTAGGTGCTTTGGTACTGATCCCGATCATCTTTTGGAAAAATGGTCTGGTCAAAGTGCGCCAAAAGGAAATGATGCTCATCACAGGCGTCGCTGTAACGATGATCACGATGCATCAAATCACGTTGGCCTGGGGCTTGCAGTATACAACAGCAGGGACGGGATCGCTTATCTTGGGACTTAACCCGTTGACAACGGCAGTTCTGGCGATGCTTTTCCTGGGGGAACCGATGTCTTTGCGAAAGACGATCGGTGTCCTGATGGGCTTTAGCGGAGTCTTGCTGGTGGTGTTAAACAATTCCGCTGGCGTTCAGTTAAGCGGACATGGCGACTTGATCATGTTTTTCTCGATGCTGATGTATGTAATCGGGGGATTGCTGGTGCGTAAAATCGCCATACAGGGTGTGCCAGCACTGATTATCACGGGATATTCCCATGCGGTAGCCGCAGTGCTGTTATGGATCGCGGCATTCGTGATCTACCCATCTGATGTCTTTGCTTCTATTGATACTAGTCTGTTCACATGGCTGGTCATTCTAGTTTCAGGTGGAATCTCTACAGGGCTTGGGACGATTGGTTGGAACTATGGGATCGGTCAATTGGGAGCGAGTCGTACCGCCGTCTTTTTGAATGGGATGCCGCTCGCCAGTTTGATTTTTGCTGCGATATTCCTAGATGAACAGCTTAAATGGATACATGTAGCAGCATTTGTGCTTGTGGTAGGTGGAGTGTATCTCGGATCACAGCAAATAAGAAAGAAACCAAAAACGATCGCGCAACCTTCCGTATAGGAATCAGTTGAAGAAAATGAAAAAAACCGTCTGGTCGAGGAAATCGATTCAGACGGCTTTTCGTTTGTTGCGTATATCACTCTATTTTACTGTCGGGCGTATTGACCATGTGATGAGCTGTTAACGTCAGGCGTTCATAGATGGCTTTACGCAGTTCACCGTCCAGACCGACCTCATCCATTGCCTTGCTCATGCAAGTAAGCCAAGCATTTGCGCGAGTGGGTGTAACCGGGAAGGGCATATGCCGAGCACGCAGCATAGGATGGCCATGTTGCTCACTATACAGAGGAGGGCCACCGAGGAATTGCGTCAGAAACATTCGCTGCTTTTCCTTGGTTTCCGTCAGGTCTTTCGGGAATATAGGAGAAAGATCAGGGTCTTTGGCAACCAGGTCATAAAAGACATCGACTAATCGTTCAAGCGTTTTGGGACCGATAATTTCATAGGGGTTTTGAGAGAGTTCCGACACGTTTACTTGCTCCTTTCAACAATGTGCAAAAAACCATTGTTTTCTAGCTATATTAAATCAAAAAAAACTTGCTTTGCCTATTTCATTTTAGTACAATAGTGAATGTTGGTCATGGACTTGCGATGATGTGGGAGGTTGCTGACACACCCGGACCCTTTGCCATGGCTGGGGTGCAGGATATTTCCACGGAGAAATGTCCGTTTATAAAATGGGCGAAGAAGGAGGGACTACAATGGCAAAACAAAAGATCCGTATCCGATTGAAGGCGTACGATCACAAAATCCTCGATCAATCTGCTGAGAAAATCGTAGAGACAGCGAAACGTTCCGGAGCGAATGTATCTGGGCCAATTCCGCTTCCTACTGAGAAGGCAGTGTACACGATCCTGCGTGCGGTTCACAAGTACAAAGATTCTCGTGAACAGTTCGAAATGCGTACGCACAAACGTCTGATCGATATTTTGAATCCTACACCACAAACGGTTGATGCTTTGATGCGTCTTGATCTGCCGTCCGGTGTTGATATCGAAATCAAACTGTAAGCACCAATAATGATACACACGCAGGCGTTGTCTTGCGAATGGCTGCGGCGCTTGCAAAAACATACGTTTTACCATGATGTAGCGCCCCTGCGCATCGATGGGGACGTGATACAACAAATGGTCATTTCACGCTTTAATTTTTATGAAACTTGTACAGGAGGTGGCACAAATGACCAAAGGAATCTTAGGTAAGAAACTGGGCATGACCCAAGTTTTCGGTCCAAATGGAGTAGCGATTCCTGTTACTGTTATCGAAGCTGGTCCTTGCGTTGTTCTGCAAAAGAAAGACGTAGACAACGACGGGTATGAAGCGATTCAAATCGGCTATGAAGATAAAAAAGAACAGCGCGCTAACAAACCGGAAAAAGGCCATGCAGCGAAAGCTAACACGGCACCTAAGCGCTTCATTCGCGAAGTTCGCGGAGTTAACCTCGGTGAATACGAGGTAGGTCAAGAGTTGAAAGCAGACATTTTTGCCGAGGGAGACGTTGTTGACGTTGCCGGCGTAACCAAAGGAAAAGGTTTCGCAGGTTCCATCAAACGCCACAATCAATCTCGCGGTCCTATGGCGCACGGTTCGCGCTACCATCGCGGCCCAGGTTCTATGGGTTCGATCGCAGCTAACCGCGTGTTCAAAGGTCAAACACTGCCAGGACAAATGGGTGGCGACAATGTAACCATTCAAAATCTTGAAGTAGTGAAAGTGGATGCAGAACGCAATCTGATCCTCGTGAAAGGTTCCGTACCTGGACCGAAAAATAGCTACGTAGTCGTTGAAACGGCTGTCAAGAACAAGTAAGGAAAGGAGGAACTGACATGCCAAAAGTAGCTCTTTACAACCAAACTGGTGCGCAAGTAGGCGAAATCGAATTGGCAGACAGCGTATTCGGCATCGAGCCAAATAGCGCGGTACTGTACGATGCGATCGTGATGCAACAAGCATCCCAACGCCAAGGTACGCATGATGTGAAGAACCGCTCTGAAGTACGCGGTGGTGGTCGTAAACCATGGCGCCAAAAAGGTACTGGTCGTGCCCGTCAAGGTTCGATCCGTTCACCACAATGGAAAGGCGGCGGGGTAGTATTCGGACCAACTCCACGCAAATACGGTTACAAATTGAACCGTAAAGTGCGTCGTCTGGCTCTGAAATCCGCTCTCTCTTCTAAAGTACAAAACAATGAATTGCTCGTATTGGAAGCTCTGAACTTCGCAGCTCCAAAAACGAAAGAAATGACTCAAGTTTTGAGCAGCTTGAAAGCAGATCGCAAAGTGCTGATCGTCACTTCCGAGTATGATCAAAACGTAGCACTCTCTTCCCGCAACATCCCGGGTGCTAAATTCGTAGACGCTGCAGGCATTAACGTTCTCGACCTCGTAGCTCACGACAAAGTAATCGTAACGAAAGATGCGGTTGCTAAAGTAGAGGAGGTGCTCGCGTAATGAAACACCTTCATGACGTTCTGAAGCGCCCTATCATCACTGAGCGCACTACTGACATGATGGCTGAGAAAAAGTACGTATTTGAAGTACCTCTCAAAGCCAACAAAACCGAAATCAAACAAGCAGTTGAGAAAGTATTTGGCGTGAAGGTCGAAGCAGTTAACACCACTCGTGTTCCTGCAAAACCAAAACGTTACGGCAAATACTCCGGATATACTTCTGAGTGGAAAAAGGCAATCGTTAAATTGACTGCTGACAGCAAAGAGCTGGAATTCTACGAGGGCGTATAAGCACGACGACTACCGTAAAGGAGGGAATTTAAATGGGTATCAAAAAGTTTAAACCGACTTCTCCTGGTCGTCGCCAAATGACGGTATCTACTTTTGAAGAGATCACAACCTCTACACCAGAGAAATCTCTTTTGGCTCCTTTGAGCAAAAACGCTGGACGTAACAACCAGGGTAAGATTACCGTTCGTCATCAAGGTGGCGGTCATAAACGCAAATACCGTATTATTGACTTCAAACGTAACAAGGATGGCATTCCAGGTCGTGTTGCTACGATCGAATACGATCCAAACCGTTCCGCAAACATCGCTCTGATCAACTACGCGGATGGCGAAAAACGTTACATCATCGCTCCTCTGGGACTGAAAGTGGGCGACACGATTCACTCCGGTGCAGATGCAGATATCAAAACTGGTAACGCTCTGCCGCTGGTAAACATCCCAGTAGGTACTACCATTCACAATATCGAGCTGAAACCTGGTAAAGGTGCACAGTTGGTTCGTTCCGCTGGTTCCTCTGCACAAGTTTTGGGTCGTGATGGTGAATTCGTAATCGTACGCCTGGCTTCTGGTGAAACTCGCCGCATTCATAACGATTGCCGCGCTACCATCGGTCAAGTAGGTAACCTCGATCACGAACTCTTGAACATTGGTAAAGCAGGTCGTTCCCGTTGGTTGGGTAAACGTCCAACTGTACGCGGTAGCGTAATGAACCCGAATGATCACCCACACGGTGGTGGTGAAGGTCGCGCTCCAATCGGACGTAAAGCACCTGTTACTCCTTGGGGTAAACCAACTCTGGGTCTCAAAACCCGTAAAAAACGCAACAAATCTGATCAATATATCATCCGCCGTCGCAAGAAGTAAGGTAGGGTGATCCAATAACCGAACGCCTTGGGCGAAGGGAGGTTCACACATGGGACGTAGTTTGAAAAAAGGACCTTTCGTGGATGGCCACTTGATGAAAAAAGTGGAAGTGCAAAACGAAAAGGGCGAAAAACGCGTGATCAAGACCTGGTCTCGTCGTTCTACAATCTTCCCTGACTTCATCGGACACACATTCGCTGTATACGATGGTCGCAAACATGTACCGGTTTATGTAACGGAAGACATGGTTGGTCACAAACTGGGTGAATTCGCGCCGACACGTACCTTCAAAGGTCACGTTGACACCGATAAAAAATCCCGCAAGCGTTAATTTTTCTCTTCAATAGAGAGGAGGTAGACAGATGGAAGCTAAAGCAGTTGCTCGCAACATTCGAATCGCGCCTCGTAAAGTTCGCCTGGTAGTCGATTTGATCAGAGGTAAGCAAGTGGGTGAAGCATTGGCGATCCTGAAACACACGCCAAAAGCTGCTTCTCCTGTAGTGGAAAAGTTGTTGAAATCCGCGATTGCGAATGCGGAACACAACTATGAAATGGATCCAAACAACCTGGTTGTTGGAAAAGTTTTTGCGGATCAAGGCCCAACCTTGAAACGCTTCCGTCCGCGTGCAATGGGTCGCGCTAGCCGCATCCATAAACGCACTAGCCATATCACAGTGGTACTAAACGAGAAATAAGGAGGGATTACGTGTGGGTCAAAAGGTAAGCCCTGTAGGTCTTCGCATCGGCATTATCCGCGACTGGGAATCCAAATGGTACGCAGACAAAGATTTCGCGGCACTTTTGCATGAAGACTTGCGTATCCGTAAGTATGTTAAAGGGCGTTTGAAAGACGCTGCTGTTTCCTCGATCGAAATCGAGCGCGCAGCTAACCGCGTTAACGTAACAATCAACACCGCTAAGCCAGGAATGGTGATCGGAAAAGGCGGACAAGAGGTTGAAGTACTGCGTAAAACTCTGTCTGAAATGACAGGCAAACGCGTTCACATCAACATCAACGAAGTGAAAAAACCTGATCTAGATGCTACTCTGGTAGCTGAAAACATTGCACGTCAATTGGAAAACCGTATTTCTTTCCGTCGTGCACAAAAACAAACGATTACCCGTTCAATGCGCGCTGGCGCTAAGGGTATCAAAACGCTTGTTTCCGGACGTCTGGGCGGCGCTGATATCGCTCGTTCCGAAGGTTACAGTGAAGGAACTGTTCCGCTTCATACTCTTCGTGCCGATATCGACTACGGTACTGCTGAAGCGCACACTACTTATGGCCGCATCGGCGTAAAAGTATGGATCTACCGCGGAGAAGTGCTTCCTACAAGAAAGAAAGCAAATGAGGAAGGAGGCAAGTAATCATGTTAGTACCTAAGCGCGTAAAACACCGCAAACAACAACGCGGTAACATGAGAGGTAACGCGAAAGGCGGTACAACAGTAGCTTTCGGTGAATACGGTTTGCAAGCTCTTGAACCAGCTTGGATCACAAACCGTCAAATCGAAGCAGCTCGTATTGCGATGACTCGTTACATCAAACGTGGCGGTAAAGTATGGATTAAAATCTTCCCGGATAAACCAATCACACAGAAGCCATTGGAAGTGCGGATGGGTTCCGGTAAAGGTTCTCCTGAATATTGGGTTGCAGTAGTGAAACCAGGTAAGATCATGTTCGAACTTGCCGGTGTTCCTGAAGAAGTAGCACGTGAAGCGATGCGTTTGGCTATGCACAAACTGCCAATCAAATGCAAATTCGTGAAGCGTGAAGAAGTGGGTGGTGACGCACATGAAGGCTAATGAATTTCGCAATTTGACCACTGCCGAAATCGAGCAAAACATTTCTTCTTTGAAAGAAGAGTTGTTCAACCTGCGTTTTCAATTGGCGACTGGCCAACTGGAAAACACTGCTCGCATTAAGCAAGTGCGTAAGGATATCGCTCGTGCGAAAACCATCCTGCGCCAAAGAGAATTGGGAATCGGCTAATAAAGGAAGGAGGTTCGGACGATGACTGCTCAACGCAATAACCGTAGAACCATGGTAGGTCGCGTAGTATCCGACAAAATGGATAAAACCATTGTGGTACTGGTTGAAACCTACAAAAAGCACCCATTGTACGGCAAGCGCGTGAAGTATTCCAATAAGTTCAAAGCGCATGACGAGAACAATACAGCAAAAACCGGCGATATCGTAGAGATCATGGAAACTCGCCCTCTTTCCAAAGACAAGAGCTTCCGATTGGTACGCATTGTTGAAGAAGCTGTTATTCTATAAGGTAGTTTTCGGGTAAATGATACCGAAAGGAGGAACATCAAATGATCCAAACTCAAACCAGATTGGCTGTAGCAGATAACTCTGGCGCGAAAGAACTGATGTGTATCAAAGTTTTGGGTGGCTCCGGCCGCAAAACGGCGAACATCGGTGACGTCATCGTGTGCTCCGTAAAATCCGCTACACCCGGCGGCGTTGTCAAGAAGGGTCAAGTAGTGAAGGCGGTTATCGTGCGTACAGCTAGCGGTGTTCGTCGCAACGACGGATCTTTCATCCGTTTCGATGAAAACGCAGCGGTGGTAATCAAAGAAGATAAGTCCCCGCGTGGAACTCGTATCTTTGGACCAGTAGCACGTGAACTCCGTGATAAAGATTTTATGAAGATTATCTCCCTCGCTCCAGAGGTTCTCTAATTAGGTCGGCTTGGATAATCATGCAGTTTGTTCGATAGGAGGTGCACCAAGCGATGCACGTGAAAAAAGGCGATACGGTTATCGTGATTACAGGCAAGGATAAAGGTAAGAAAGGCCGCGTACTGGCTTCTTATCCAAAGAAAGATCGAGTGCTGGTTGAAGGAATCAACCTCGTGAAAAAACACACTCGTCCGTCCCAAAGTAATCCACAAGGCGGTATTGTAACGCAAGAAGCTCCGATTCACGTATCTAACGTTTCGTTGATCGATCCGAAGTCCGGTAAACCAACTCGTATCGGGTACAAAGTATTGGACAACGGCACAAAAGTTCGGGTTGCAAAAAAATCTGGCGAAGTAATCGACAAGTAGTCAGGTCGGAAAGGAGGCTGTCCTAGATGGCGACAAGATTGAAAGAAAAGTATACAAGCGAAATCGTACCTAGCTTGATGAGCAAGTTTGGTTACAGCTCCATCATGCAAGTGCCGAAAGTAGAAAAAATCGTTATCAACATGGGTGTCGGCGAAGCAGTTGCCAACGCGAAAGCTCTGGATACTGCAATTGAGGATTTGCAAATTATCACAGGTCAAAAACCAGTGGTAACTCGTGCGAAGAACTCCATCGCAGGTTTCAAATTGCGTGAAGGTATGCCGATCGGTGCGAAAGTTACCCTTCGTGGTGAGCGTATGTACCACTTCCTCGACAAGTTGATGAACGTATCGCTCCCGCGTGTACGTGACTTCCGCGGTATCTCTTCCAAAGCATTTGATGGTCGTGGAAACTATACACTTGGTCTGAAGGAACAACTGATCTTCCCTGAGATCGAGTACGATAAAATTGACAAAGTTCGCGGTATGGACATCGTGATCGTGACTTCTGCGAAAACCGATGAAGAAGCTCGTGAGTTGTTGACTCAAATGGGAATGCCATTCCGTAAATAAACCCTATCGTAAGGAGGGAAAAACGTGGCAAAAAAATCAATGATCATTAAGCAACAACGGAAACCGAAGTTTGCGGTTCAAGCGTACACTCGTTGTGAGCGTTGCGGACGTCCTCACTCTGTACTGCGTAAATTCAAACTTTGCCGTATTTGCTTCCGTGAGTTGGCTTATAAAGGTCAAATTCCAGGCGTGAAGAAAGCAAGCTGGTAATTTAACGGGAAGGAGGTTTCTCTCATGGTTATGACTGATCCAATCGCAGATATGCTTACTCGTATTCGCAATGCGAACATGGTTCGCCACGAGAAAGTGGAGATCCCTGCATCCACGATCAAAAAAGAAGTTGCTCGCATCCTGAAAGAAGAAGGCTTCATCCGTGATGCTGAGTTCATCGAGGACAACAAACAAGGGATTATCCGTCTGTTCTTGAAATACGGTGCAAACAATGAGCGTGTTATTACTGGTCTGAAACGTATTTCTAAACCAGGTCTGCGCGTTTATGCAAAAAATAACGAAGTGCCTCGCGTGTTGGGTGGTCTCGGTATCGCGATCATCTCTACATCCGCTGGTGTTATGACTGACAAACAAGCTCGTCAAGCACATGTAGGCGGCGAAGTACTCGCATACGTTTGGTAATTTGCTCTAAGTAATAGGAGGTGTAAGATATGTCTCGTGTCGGTAGAAAACCGATAGCGGTCCCTGCAGGCGTTACCGTTACCAAGAACGGAACGGAATTGACGGTAAAAGGCCCTAAGGGAACTCTGGTCCGTGAGTTTCATCCGGACATCACTATCAACATCAATGAGTCCGAAATCGTGGTAGAGCGTCCTAGCGACAATAAAGCACACCGTTCCTTGCATGGTACGACTCGTGCGGTTCTTGCTAACATGGTTACTGGTGTATCCACTGGATTCACTCGTCAACTTGAGTTGGTGGGTGTAGGTTACCGTGCTGCGAAGTCCGGTAATGGTGTAACTCTTTCTCTTGGTTTCTCCCATCCAGTTGAAGTAACTCCTGAAGCTGGTATTGAGATCGAAGTTCCAAACCAAACTACGCTGATCGTAAAAGGTATCAACAAAGAGCGCGTTGGCCAAGTGGCTGCTGAAATCCGCGCACTTCGTAAGCCTGAACCATATAAAGGCAAAGGTATCAAATACAGCGACGAGGTTGTTCGCCGTAAAGAAGGTAAAAAAGGTAAGTAAGCTTCATAGTTTCATGAGAAGGGAGGCCGCGTAATGTTTACAAAAGGCGATAAAAATAAAGCACGGAAAAAACGTCATCTGCGTATCCGTAAACGTTTGGTAGGTACAGCAGTACGTCCACGCTTGAACGTATTCCGTTCTTCGAAACACATTTACGCACAATTGATCGATGATGCTACAGGCGTAACACTCGTATCTGCATCCTCGCTCGATAAAGAATTGGGCATTAACTACGGTGGTAACGTTGACGCAGCTGCAGCAGTTGGTACGTTGATCGCGAAACGCGCACAAGAAAAAGGTGTAACTGACGTGATCTTCGACCGTGGTGGTTACCTCTATCACGGACGTATCAAAGCTTTGGCTGACGCAGCACGTGAAGCTGGTCTGCAATTCTAATTCAAACGAGAACGCTCGTTTTTACAGATCTTAAGAATGGGAAAGCTCTTCCCGTTCATTCGAAACAAGGAGGGTAAGGAATGCGTATCGACCCTAGCAAATTAGAGCTAGAAGAAAAAGTTGTCGCGATTAACCGTGTTGCGAAAACGGTTAAAGGTGGTCGCCGCATGAGCTTCAGCGCACTCGTTGTTGTGGGTGACCGCAACGGACACGTAGGCGCTGGTATGGGTAAAGCTCAAGAGGTTCCAGATGCCATTCGCAAAGCAATTGACAGCGCGAAGAAAAACCTGATCAAAGTTCCTCTCAAAGGAACAACTGTTCCTCACCAAGTTCTTTGCCAATTTGGTTCAGGAAAAGTATTGATCAAACCAGCATCCGAAGGTACTGGAGTAATCGCAGGTGGACCGGTTCGTGCGGTTCTCGAATTAGCTGGTGTAGGTGACGTTCTTTCTAAGTCGCTCGGATCCAACAACCCAATCAACATGGTCAACGCTACGCTGGAAGGCCTTGGTCGCCTGAAGACAGCGGAAGACGTCGCGAAACTGCGCGGTAAGACTGTTGACGAGTTGTTAGGTTAAGGGAGGGGAATGGGACATGGCGAAATCTTTGCAAATCACCCTCAAACGTAGCTTGATTGGTCGTACACAAGACCAACGCGATACGGTGAAAGCCCTGGGCCTTCGCAAAATCCGTCAATCTGTCGTTAAAGCTGATAACCCAGCAATTCGCGGCATGATTTTCAAAGTAAAACACCTTGTTGAAGTAAACGAGGTAGAAGCATAATTCTTTACCAGTTAGGAGGTGCAACGTATGAAATTGCATGAACTGAAACCTGCTGAGGGGTCCCGTCACGTACGCAAACGCGTTGGACGCGGTATCGGTAGCGGTCTCGGAAAGACTTCCGGTAAGGGTCACAAAGGTCAAAACGCTCGTTCCGGTGGCGGTGTTCGTCCAGGATTCGAGGGTGGACAAAACCCGTTGTACCGTCGTCTGCCAAAACGTGGTTTCACCAACATCAACCGCAAAGAGTTCGCTCTGGTTAGCCTGGACGCTTTGAATCGTTTCGAAGAAGGCACAGTAGTAACTCCTGAGTTGTTGAAAGAAACTGGCGTAATCAGCGCTGTGCGCGATGGCGTTAAAGTTTTGGCTAACGGTGAGTTGACCGTGAAGCTTACTGTAAAAGCGCATAAGTTTTCTCAGGCAGCGCAAGAAAAGATTGCTCAAGTCGGTGGAACTGCTGAGGTGATCTAATGCTAGCCAGCCTCTCCAACATTTTTAAGATAGGCGACTTGCGTCGGAAGGTGTTTTTCACCCTCATGATGCTGGTCGTCTTCCGAATTGGAACTTTTATTCCGGTTCCAAACGTAAACGTGGAAGTGTTCAAACAAAGCACGAATAATTTTCTTGGTTTGTTGAACACCTTCTCCGGCGGTGCGCTGCAAAACTTCTCGATTCTCGCGATGGGGATTATGCCTTACATTACGGCTTCGATTATTATGCAGCTGCTGTCGATGGAAGTGGTTCCAAAGTTTACGCAATGGGCTCGTGAAGGTGAAGTCGGCCGCAGAAAAATTGCGACCGTGACTCGATACTTCACGATCGTTCTGGGACTTATCCAATCAGTAGGGATGACGATCGGGTTTAACAACATGGCGCCTGGTCTTTTGACTGATACGTCTATCGGTAGTTATGCGCTGATCGCCATCACTTTGACAGCAGGTACTGCTTTCATGATGTGGATGGGTGAACAGATCACGGAAAAAGGAATTGGGAACGGGATTTCCATTTTGATCGTGGCTGGTATCGTCGCGAATATCCCAAGTGGTGTGTTATCCATTTACTCCACACAGTTTGCGGATCCAAACCAGAACATTTTCTTCAGTATCGTAAAAGTGCTGATCATTTTCCTGGTTATCATTGCGATCATTGTGGGAGTTATTTTCATGCAGCAGGGCGTTCGTAAAATCCCTGTTCAATATGCGAAACGTGTGGTTGGACGCAAGATGTTTGGCGGTCAATCGACGCACATTCCATTGAAAATTAACTCCGCTGGGGTTATTCCGGTCATCTTCGCGATCTCGTTGGTGATCTTCCCGTCTACCATTGCTCAGTTCTGGGCAGATGCATCCGGTGTTGGTGTAGCGAACTGGATTTATCAAAACTTCCAGGTAAACGCACCGCTTGGTATGACACTGTATGCATTCTTAATTATCGGTTTTACGTATTTCTATACATTTGTGCAGATCAATCCTGTACAGATGGCAGATAATATGAGGAAAAACGGTGGCTACATTCCTGGTATTCGCCCGGGTAAACACACAGAGGTATACATCACACGTACGTTGTATCGCCTCACGTTGGCCGGTGCGCTGTTCCTTATGCTGATCTCGATCTTGCCGTTCTTCTTCAGTAAGCTGGCAAATCTGCCACAGCAGATTTACATCGGCGGTACATCCCTGTTGATCGTGATTGGGGTCGTGCTTGATACGATGAAACAGATCGAGAGCCAGATGATAAAGCGTCATTACCAAGGATTCATTCGATAACTTGGAAATGCGCAAGGGACGGAGGGAATGAGTGTGAATATTATTTTGATGGGTCTTCCTGGTGCGGGAAAAGGCACACAGGCAGAGCGTATCGTTCAGGAATTTCACATTCCGCATATCTCTACTGGCGACATGTTTCGTGCTGCTGTGAAAAATGAGACTCCGCTTGGTTTGGAAGCCAAATCCTACATGGATAAAGGCTTGTTGGTTCCGGATGAAGTGACGATCGGAATCGTAAAGGAACGCCTGGTGCAGGATGACTGCAAAAAAGGGTTCCTGCTCGACGGTTTTCCTCGTACGGTGCCACAAGCGGAAGCATTAACAGAGACACTGAAAGAGTTGGACCGTGGGATTGATCATGTGATCCACATTGACGTGGAACGTGGTTCTCTGATCGAACGTTTGACAGGACGTTGGATTTGCCCGGTTTGTGGGGCAAGCTACCATACGCTCTTTAATCCACCAAAAACAGCAGGTGTTTGCGATAAAGATGGCGGCGTGCTGTATCAGCGTGATGACGATAAGCCAGAAGTTGTAACACAACGTTTGGATGTCAATATCGCCCAAGCGCAGCCGTTGATCGATTACTATTCGAAGCAAGGTCTGCTTCGCACCATTAATGGAGAGCAGGACATCCAAGTGGTGTTTGCGGAAATTGCGTCTTTATTGCGAGGGTAAGCGATAATGATCATTCTAAAGTCGAGAATGGAACTGGATGTCATGCGTGAAGCAGGACGCATTGTCGCTTTAACTCACCAAGAACTATCAAAAGCAGTAAAGCCAGGCGTAACGACAAAAGAGCTCGATGAATTGGCAGAAACGTTTATTCGCAGCAAGGGAGCGGTCCCGTCGTTCAAAGGCTACAACGGCTTTTCAGGAAGTATCTGCACTTCAGTCAATGAAGAACTCGTACATGGCATCCCGGGAAAAAGGACGCTTCAAGAGGGAGATATTATTAGTATCGACATCGGTGCCTGCTTCCAGGGTTACCACGGTGACTCCGCATGGACGTACGCAGTCGGCACTATTCTTACGGAAGATCAGCGTTTGATGAAAGTGACGGAAGAATCGCTGTACAAAGGATTGGAAAAAGCGATCCCAGGTGCGCGACTCTCCGATATCTCACACGCAGTACAACTTCATGCTGAAGCAGCCGGATTTTCAATCGTCCGGGAATATGTCGGGCATGGCATCGGACAGAGTTTGCACGAAGATCCGCAAATTCCGAATTACGGGCCACCCGGACATGGACCGCGTTTGAAGCCGGGCATGGTGTTGGCGGTCGAACCAATGGTGAATGCTGGCGAACGTTATGTCCGCACATTGGAGGACAATTGGACGGTCGTAACCGTGGATGGGAAAAATTGTGCTCACTATGAACACACCATCGCGATTACGGAAGATGGCTATGAGATTTTGACCAGAGCATAGACAATGCTATATGATTCGCGGCTAGGTTCGGGATTGTCGTCCAACGTGTTGACAAAAGGCTCGCGTAGGCAAGTCCTAACAGAAACTGCGTGTGTTCATTGGATTAACGAAACTCATGGTCTGACTGAAGGACAGTTGAAAGGAGAGTAACGGATGGCCAAAGACGACGTGATTGAAGTTGAGGGAACAGTAATTGAACCCCTTCCGAATGCGATGTTTCGTGTGGAGCTGGAAAACGGACACAAGGTGCTTGCACATGTCTCCGGGAAGATCCGCATGCATTTCATCCGCATCTTGCCAGGTGATAAAGTAACCGTTGAACTATCGCCATATGACTTGACACGCGGTCGTATCACATACCGCTATAAATGATCCCGAAAGAGGGAGGTAATAACCATGAAAGTTAGACCATCGGTAAAACCGATTTGCGAAAAATGCAAGGTTATTCGCCGAAAAGGGAACGTAATGGTAATCTGCGAAAATCCGAAGCATAAGCAAAGACAAGGATAATTACTTAAGGAGGTGCTTTTGAAGAATGGCACGTATTGCAGGCGTTGACTTGCCTCGCGAAAAACGCGTGGAAGTTGCTCTTACCTACATTTTTGGTATTGGCCGTCCTACTTCCCAACGCATCATTGCTGCTACAGGCGTAGATGCGAACACTCGTGTTCGTGATCTGACTGAAGAAGAAGTTGCGAAACTTCGTGAATACATCGATAAAAGCATTAAAGTGGAAGGCGATCTGCGTCGCGAAATTTCCCTCAACATCAAGCGCTTGATGGAAATCGGATGCTTCCGTGGAATCCGCCATCGCCGTGGCTTGCCAGTTCGTGGTCAGCGCACAAAAACAAATGCTCGTACGCGCAAAGGTCCTCGCCGTACTGTAGCGAACAAGAAGAAGTAAAGGAGGGTGAACTAACATGGCGAAAAGAAAACAAGCGACTGCTACTCGTACACGTCGTCGTGACCGTAAAAACGTTGAAGTTGGCGTTGCACATATCCGTTCGACGTTCAACAACACGATCGTTACCATCACCGACCCACATGGCAACGCAATCTCTTGGTCCAGTGCTGGTGCCCTCGGTTTCAGAGGTTCCCGCAAGAGCACGCCATTTGCAGCGCAAATGGCAGCTGAAACTGCGGCGAAAACTGCTATGGAACATGGCATGCGCTCTTTAGAAGTACTGGTGAAAGGCCCAGGTGCCGGTCGTGAGGCAGCAATCCGCTCCTTGCAAGCAGCTGGTTTGGAAGTTAACATGATTAAAGATGTTACCCCAATCCCGCACAACGGCTGCCGTCCGCCAAAACGTCGCCGCGTGTAATGGGTTTATAAAGTTCAGAAGATGTCCATACTAGTATGGTAAATTCTGCTTTCTTGGCTTGTCATGCACGCAACGGTAAACCGCCGAACGAAATTCAGAGGGTGGACGTAATCGCCACCCTAGAATTTCGACGTTTTGAAGGAGGGTTTGTTTAATGATAGAAATAGAAAAACCGAAAATCGAGGTTGTGGAAGTTAACGACGACAACACCTATGGCAAGTTCGTCGTTGAACCCCTAGAACGTGGATACGGTACCACGCTTGGTAACTCGTTGAGAAGAATTCTTCTCTCCTCGTTGCCAGGTGCCGCTGTAAGGTCCGTTCAAATCGACGGCGTTTTGCATGAATTCTCGACGGTTGAGGGTGTCGTAGAAGACGTTACCGAGATCATCCTGAACATCAAAGGCCTCGCACTAAAGATTCATTCCGATGAAGAAAAGATTATCGAGATTGATGCAGAAGGCGAAGGCGTTGTGAAGGCGGGAGACATTCGTGCTGACAGCGATGTGGAGATTCTAAACCCTGATCTTCATATTGCTACTTTGGCAAACGGCGGTCGTCTGCACATTCGCATGACAGCGGGACGTGGTCGTGGTTACGTACAAGCGGATGGGAATAAGTCCGATGATCTACCGATTGGTGTTATTCCGATCGATTCCATTTATACACCGATTAAGCGTGTAAACTATCAAGTGGAAAATACCCGTGTCGGGCAAATGACCAACTATGATAAGTTAACGCTGGAAGTATGGACAAACGGCAGCATTCGCCCAGAAGAGGCTGTGAGCCTTGGGGCGAAAATCATGACGGAGCATCTCAATCTCTTCGTTGGTCTGACTGATGAAGCGAAAGATGCAGAAATCATGGTGGAAAAAGAAGAGGACAAGAAAGAGAAAGTGTTGGAGATGACCATCGAAGAACTGGATCTCTCTGTTCGCTCTTACAACTGCCTGAAACGTGCGGGTATCAACACCGTACAAGAACTGACACAGAAATCAGAAGAAGATATGATGAAAGTTCGCAATCTGGGACGCAAATCTCTCGAAGAAGTTCAAGAGAAGCTCGCGGAACTGGGACTTGGTCTGCGTCAGGAAGACTAGGAACAACACAGAAGTTTACCCGACCTTGTTACGTCGGGTAAGGAGAAGGAGGTTAGAACATGGCTTACCGTAAATTGGGTCGTCGATCCTCAGCTCGTAAAGCGCTGTTCCGCGACTTGGTAACCGATTTGATCATCAACGAGCGCATTGAAACAACTGAGATGAAAGCAAAAGAATTGCGTTCGATTGCTGAAAAAATGATCACTTTGGCGAAACGCGGTGATCTGCACGCTCGTCGTCAGGTTGCAGCATTCGTTCGTAAAGAGGTTGCGACTGCAGAAGGACGCGACGCTGTACAAAAGCTGTTTGATGATATCGCTCCTCGTTATGCTGAGCGCAACGGTGGATACACTCGTATCTTGAAAGTGGGTCCTCGCCGTGGTGACGCAGCACCAATGGCATATCTCGAATTAGTTTAATAACCAGCTTGATTCATGAAAGGGTGGGGGCGGATTCTGGTATGATACCGGATCTGATTCGTGCCCTTTTTTTCTTGTTTCAAGATTGAGGCGCCGGTGTGGGGATGGTGAAAGATCGTGAAAGGCAGACCAATCATCACGTTGCAGGACATCACGTACTCCTATGAAATGGAACCAGGCAGGGACGAACTCGTACTGCAAGGAGTGAGCATGGAGATTGAACAAGGCTCCTATGTCGCCATCTTGGGACATAATGGCTCAGGGAAATCCACGTTGGCCAAATTAATGAACGGTTTGTTGCTGCCCAGAGATGGCGTGGTAACGGTAAATGGTTACGATACGAGGGAGCAGGAATCGTTGTATGAAATCAGGAGAACGGTAGGCATGGTGTTCCAAAACCCGGACAATCAAATTGTAGGGACAACTGTCGAGGACGATGTCGCGTTTGGCCTGGAGAACTTGGGAGTCGAACCGGCAGAGATGCGAAACCGTATCGATGAGGCATTGCAAGCGGTACATATGCATGCTTATGCCCAGCAAGAGCCTCATCGACTCTCCGGAGGACAGAAGCAGCGGATTGCCATTGCCGGAGTCATCTCCATGAGACCTTCCGTTATCGTCTTGGATGAAGCCACTTCGATGTTAGACCCACAAGGTCGCCGAGAGGTTTGTTCACTAATTGGACGATTAAATCGCGAGGAAGGCATCACGGTGATTACCATTACTCATTTTCCTGAAGAAGCACTCGATGCGGATCGAGTGATCGTCATGCAACAAGGCTCCGTCTATCTCGATGGCCCCCCACGGGAGATTTTCTCCCGGACAGAAGATCTGCAATCAATCGGCTTGGATGTTCCTCATGCTGTACGTCTGCGGCATCATCTTGTGCGCCATGGTGTGGAGCTTCCACCGGTATTGCACCAGGAAGAGTTGGTGGAGGAGCTATGCAAATTACTTTTGAAAACGTAAGCTATCGATATGCAGTAGGCACACCTTTTGAAAAGGCAGCGCTTCATGGACTCTCCTTCACCATTCCTTCTGGTTCGTATGTAGGGATCATAGGCCAAACGGGTTCCGGAAAATCTACCATGATACAACATCTTAACGGTCTCATTAAGCCTACCGAGGGAAATGTGCAAGTCGGAGAGTGGAGAATTACCGCTGATACCAAAGTTCCGGCGCAGATGCGCAAAGAGGTCGGGTTAGTCTTTCAATATCCGGAGCACCAGCTTTTTGAAGAAACGGTGGCTAAGGATGTAGCATTTGGCCCGCTTAATTTTGGAGCAACGCCTGAAGAGGCTTTAGAGCTGGGAAGGAAAGCCCTTGATCTGGTCGGGTTACCTTTCGAGGAGATGAAAGACCGCTCCCCGTTTCAACTGAGTGGCGGTCAAATGAGACGCGTGGCGATTGCAGGGGTCTTAGCAATGCAGCCAAAGGTACTCGTCCTCGATGAACCTACGGCTGGTCTTGATCCGGCTGGACGCAAGGAGATCCTGGACAACATCTATCGGATTCATCAGGAGAGACAATTAACCACCTTGTTGGTCACTCACAGTATGGAAGAGGCAGCAAGGTATGCGGATCTCTTGCTTGTGATGGCTGATGGGAAAGTGGCCATGATGGGGGAACCGGCAGTAGTGTTTGCCCAAAGTGATCGCTTGAGGGAGATTTCTCTTGATGTACCCGCAAGCGTAGACTTCCTGACTAAGCTGAATGAACAGCTGCCATCCGATAAGCGACTGCCAGCCTGCCTCTATCGCGAGGAGGAGCTATTGGAGCATCTGCTGCAGCGGTTAACGCAGCGAAGGGAGGGGGCGTCATGAGCTTCCTTCAAAATTTCGCGATCGGTCAGTATGTTCCACGAGACTCGTTTGTTCACCGATTGGATCCAAGGAGCAAGCTGCTTTTCCTGATCTTTTTTGCCCTGATCGTCTTCTGGGCAAACAATTGGCTTTCCTATGGACTTTTGCTATGTTTCTTACTTATTGTGATTTTGGCTTCCAGAATCCCGGGCAATTATTTGCTGCGTGGTCTTAAGCCTGTATGGTTTTTGATTGTCTTTACGGTTGTCCTTCATTTGTTAGTGACAAAGGGAGGCACTGTGTACGTGCAATGGGGGTGGTTCTCCATTGAACAGGCAGGTGTACAGCAAGCAATTTATATGGCCTTTCGTCTAGGTGCCTTGGTAACGATTGGGGCTTTGCTGACGTTAACGACGACACCGATGGATTTAACGGATGGGCTGGAGCGGCTTCTCTCTCCTCTCAAGCGGTTCAATGTACCAGTTCATGAGTTGGCACTGATGCTGTCGATTGCTTTGCGTTTTATTCCAACGCTATTGGAAGAGACCGATAAGATTATGAAGGCGCAAAAGGCAAGAGGTGTCGATTTTGAGACCGGTCCGCTCTTGAAACGGGCAAAGCATATGATTCCGATCGTGATTCCGTTGTTCATCGGGGCCTTTCGCCGGGCGGAGGAGCTCGCCTTAGCCATGGAGGCAAGGGGTTACCGGGGAGGAGAAGGTAGGACCCGATTGCGGCAGCTGCGCTTGTCTTGGCGGGATATGCTGCTGGCAGGGATCGCAATATTGCTGCTGGTACTGATGGGGTGGTGGAGAGTTTGAGACGGTTAAAAGGCATTGTGGCTTACGACGGTACAGACTACAGCGGTTTTCAGGTGCAGCCTGATCAAACCACCATTCAAGGTGAAATCGAGGCAGCTCTGCAGCGAATAACCGGTGAAACCATCGCCATTGCAGGCTCTGGCCGTACAGATGCAGGCGTCCACGCGCGCGGGCAAGTGTTTCATTTTGATACGACCAGCACCATCCCTGCGGAAAAATGGCGGTATGTCCTGCATAACCAATTGCCCGATTCGATTATCATTCGTTCCATAGAGGAAGTAGATGCGAGCTTTCACGCACGTTTTGACGTAAAGGTGAAGGAGTATCGCTATTGCATTGACAATGGGATTGTTCCGGAGCTTTTTCGCCATCGATATGCGGCCCATATCCGCCATCCGCTCGATGTGAAGCAGATGAATGCGGCAGCCCAGCTACTCATCGGTACGCACGATTTTACCTCCTTTTGCTCAGCCAAAACCTTTGTGGAGGATAAGGTGCGCACGCTCTACGACTGCCGTGTAGAGCGTGAAGGAGACCTGGTGTGGGTGATTTGCCGGGGAAATGGCTTTCTCTACAATATGGTGAGGATCATTGCAGGAACACTGGTAGAGGTCGGAGAAGGAAAACGCTCGCCGGATGAGATGATCCCAATCCTGCAGGCACTAGATCGCGAAAGGGCAGGCAAGACTGCCGTGGCAAAAGGCTTGACCATGTGGGAAGTCACGTACGATTGATTTTATTCCCAGTCAAGTTCGCTCTTGACTATGGGACGCCTATGTAGTACGATATTCCTTGGTATTTTTAATACGCGCTAGCGCCCACTCTAGCCCCGGTATTGAAAAACGAACGTATGATACACGTGGAAAAGTTGTTACCGTTGCATTTCCCGTGTTTATCCAGTAAATAACGGTTACTTACGGAAATGATTAGGAGGGACAAACATGCGTACCACATATATGGCAAAACCGCTCCAAGTTGAGCGTAAATGGTACATCGTAGACGCAGCAGGTCAAACACTTGGCCGTCTGGCAAGCGAAGTTGCTTCCATCCTGCGTGGAAAGCTGAAACCTGAATTCACTCCGCACGTTGACACTGGCGATTTCGTAATCGTAATCAACGCGGACAAAATCAAGTTGACTGGTAAAAAGTTGACTGACAAAATGTACTACACTCACTCTCTCTATCCGGGTGGTTTGAAAGCGACTCCTGCAGGCGTTATGCTGCAAAAGCGCCCAGATCGTTTGTTTGAAATCGCTGTAAAAGGCATGCTGCCTAAAAACAGCTTGGGTCGTCAAATGTTCACTAAGCTGAAAGTTTATGCTGGTGCTGAACATCCACATGATGCACAAAAGCCAGAAGTATGGCAAATCCGCGGATAATTTGTAAGGGAGGAAAAGACTCGTGGCTCAAGTACAATACTACGGTACAGGTCGTCGTAAACATTCCGTAGCGCGTGTTCGTCTGGTTCCAGGCGAAGGTCGTGTTATGATCAACAAGCGTGATATGGATACGTTTTTTGGTGGTTTGGACACATTGAAATTGATCGTTAAGCAACCGCTCGTTCTGACTGAAACTCTCGGTCGTTACGATGTTCTCGTAAACGTTGCTGGCGGTGGTAACACTGGTCAAGCAGGTGCGATTCGTCACGGTATCTCCCGTGCGCTCCTGAAAGCTGATCCAGAACTGCGTGGCGCTTTGAAACGTGCAGGCTTCCTGACACGTGACCCACGTATGAAAGAGCGTAAAAAATACGGTCTTAAAGCTGCTCGTCGCGCTCCTCAGTTCTCCAAGCGCTAATCGAGTACTTTACAAGGCTATGCAACCCCTTTGTCTCTATCGAGGCAAGGGGGTTTTTGTATATCTACTCATATTTTGTCCAACTGCCCCATAAGATGAAAAAGAAGATGGGACAAAGGGGAGTTTGACGGTGACAAGAAAAGCGATTGGCTGGCTACTTGCATTTTTTTTGCTCATCGTAATATTTACGTATGAACGGCCAGAACCAACCACTTGGTCGACATGGTCCCTGCCCTTGGCAGGAACGGTCATTGCTCTCGATGCAGGACATGGCGGCGTAGACGGTGGTGCAGTTAGCAAGGATGGGGAAGTGCTGGAGAAAGAGGTGACGCTTGCGATTACGATGTATTTGCGTGATTTTCTCCAGCAAGCAGGCGCTTTTGTGGTGATGACACGTGAAGAAGATAAGGATTTGGCTTCACCGGAGGCACATCGCATGGGTAAACGAAAGTCGGAGGATACCCGCAATCGGGTAAAGCTGATCAATGAGCATACGCCAGACTTCGCCATCAGTGTGCATTTAAATGCGATCCCTTCCTCGCGATGGTCAGGGGCGCAAACCTTTTATTTCCCAGCCTTTAAAGAGAGCGGGGAAATGGCTGCGTTAATACAGGATGAGATCAAGCGCGTGCTGGAAAACACCAATCGAAAGCCAGTGATTACGGACGATGTGTTTTTGATTCGTGAGGTGAACTGCCCAGCGGTATTAGTCGAGGTAGGATTTCTCTCGAATGAAGCGGAAGCAAATCAGCTTCGCTCCACGGAATATCAAAAGTCGATGGCGAATGCAATTTATCAAGGGATATTGCGCCATTATGCAGGAGAGAAGCCGGGTACATGAGAAAAGCGCCTGAAATGTAGGCGGACTCATGCTCAACTGTTTGGTATATGCTATAATGAACGCGCAAATGCTTACATAAGACCCAGATGAGATGAAGGAACAGGGGTGTCGATATGTTAACAAAAGAACAGATCTTGGAAGTGTTGAAGGACGTAAAGGATCCAGAGATCAATCGAAGCTTGGTAGAGTTGAATATGATCCGCAATATCCAGATTGACGGTGACCGCGTCAGTCTGGAGGTTGTGTTGACCATTTCCGGCTGTCCGCTCAAGGTGAAAATTGAGGAGGACGTCGTGGCGGCAGTAAAAAGCTTGGGAGCCTCCGAAGTTCACGTTCGTTTCGGTGCAATGACCGATGAGGAGCGAGCGGCGCTGAGTGCACAGCTGCGAGGCAATCAGACTCATAACATGGTGCCGGGACAAGCACAGGTCCTCAACCCTATTCTGGCAAAAGATTCAAAAACCACTTTTATTGCCATTACATCAGGAAAAGGCGGCGTGGGGAAATCGACCGTTACCGTTAACCTGGCCGTGTCCCTAGCTCGCCTTGGGAAAAAAGTTGGCATTATTGATGCGGATATTTACGGCTTTAGCGTTCCGGACATGATGAATATTGAACAGCGTCCTACGGTGATCGGTGAAACCATCTTGCCGGTGGACAAGTTTGGTGTCAAAGTCATGTCGATGGGCTTTTTTGTAGAAGATAATTCCCCTGTTATCTGGCGCGGTCCAATGCTTGGAAAAATGCTTCGCAACTTCTTCTCGGAAGTGCATTGGGGTGAAGATCTCGATTATCTGCTCTTGGATTTGCCGCCGGGAACAGGTGATATGGCACTCGACGTGCATACGATGATCCCGCAAAGCAAGGAAATTATCGTGACTACTCCGCATGCAACGGCTGCATTTGTGGCAGCGCGTGCTGGTTCCATGGCCATTCGCACCGGTCATCAAGTGATAGGTGTCGTGGAAAATATGGCATGGTACGAAGCGAAAGATGGCTCGAAGGAATATGTATTCGGTCGAGGTGGCGGCGCGAAGCTGGCAGAGCAATTAGCCTGTGAGCTTTTGGCGCAAATTCCATTGGGACAACCGGAAACACATCCGTCGGAACCGGACTACGCTCCGTCGGTCTATCAGTCGGATTCACCGATTGGCAAGCTGTATATGGAATTGGCGGAACGTGTAGTGAAGAAGTGCGCGGAAAGCAGCGCCAACCCTTCGTAAATAAAAAAGGTGAGTCGATATCTCTCGGCTCACCTTTTTCATTATAAGCAATACATTAACCGCCACCACCGGTTCCGCCGCTGCCGCCGCCGCTGTCTCCTCCTTCTCCGCCGCCTCCACCACTGCCGCCGCCGCCACCGCCACCTTTTTGCTTCGTTTGTGGCTTCATCATTTCTTCAGTGGCTTTCGTCATCAACTTCAGCATTTCTGCTTGGAAAAGAGGGCTCTGAATGGCTTCTTGCATGACTTGCATGGTTTGTTTGCGATATGCTGAGCTTTTCATCAGATCCATCATGTTTTTTTCAAACTCTGGATCCTTCATGACGGTAATCAGCATTTTTTGATATTCGGGATCCTTCATCAGATCCTTTATCACCTTTTTGTGCTCATCCTTCATGGATTTGGCCAAGGTGCTCGCGAATTTCGGATCGCGAAACATTTCCTTTACCTGTGGGTTGTTCGGATTG